>NZ_CP050296.1:3491784-3794140 GCF_014189455.1 Mesorhizobium huakuii | reverse complement strand
CTGCAATTATCTTTAAGCATAAAGGAAATGGGAACGGGGCGTGAGCGAGTTCGACGCCATCTTTGTCGGGGCGGGCCACAACAGTCTGGCATGCGCCGCGCATCTGGCGCTCAAAGGCTGGAAAACCGGGATTTTCGAGCGCAGTGCAACAATCGGCGGCGCCGTCCAGACCCGCGAATTCACCCTTCCCGGCTTCCGTCACGATTTCGGCGCGATGAATCTGAGCCTGTTTGCGGGCTCCGCCTTCCACCGGAAATATGCAAATGAATTGAAAGCGCAGGGCTTGGAATTCGCGCCCGTCGCCGATTGTTTTGTCAGCGCCTTCCCGGACGGACGCTGGTTCGGCGTCAGCAACGATCTGGAAAAGACCGCTGCGCGCATGGCTGCCTTCTCCGCGGCCGATGCCGCGACATGGCGCAGACTCGTTGCTGCCTTCCCGGCGGAGGCCGAACATCTGTTCCGGCTGCTGGGATCGCCGATGAGGGCGCGAGCGCTGGCCGGCACGGCGTGGAACCTGTGGCGCAAGAAGGGCATGTCCGGCGCGCTCGACACCGGCCGACTGCTGTTGTCCTCACCGCGCGCCTGGCTGGAAGAAAACTTCGAGTCGCCGCATGTGCGGGCGACGCTCGCCAGCTGGGGCATGCATCTCGATTTCGCGCCCGACATCGCGGGTGGTGCGGTGTTCCCCTATCTGGAATCGATGGCCAACCAGAGTTTCGGCATGGTGCTTGGCAAGGGCGGCGCCGACACCATCATCCGGGCGCTGGCCGGCATGGTGACGGCGGCCGGCGGCAAGATATTCACCAGCGCCGAGGTGGTCGAGATCACGGTTTCCGCCGGCAAGGCGACCGGTGTTCGTCTCGCTTCCGGCGAGACGCATACTGCGACCAAGGCTGTCATCGCCGGCGTCGCGCCCAAGGCGCTGACCGGCAAGCTCCTGCCCAGCGGTTCCGGCAATGCCGGCTTCGACACGTCGATGCAGAAATTCCGCTACGCGCCGGGCACGATGATGATCCATCTGGCGCTGGACGATTTACCGGACTGGCGCGCTGGCGCCGAGTTGCGGCAGTTCGCCTATGTGCATCTGTCGCCGTCGCTCGATGCGATGTCGCGCACCTATCAGCAGGCGATGGCCGGCATGCTGCCGGACGAGCCGGTGCTGGTCGTCGGCCAGCCCTCAGCGATCGATCCGTCGCGCGCGCCTCAGGGCAAGCATGTGCTGTGGGTGCAGGTGCGCATGCTGCCGGCCGAGATCCTCGGTGATGCATCGGCCAAGATCGCGCCCGGGCATTGGGATCAGGTCAAGGAGGCCTACGCCGAGCGCGTCATTGATATCATCGAGACCTATGCGCCCGGGCTGCGGAGCAAAATCCTCAGCCGTTCGGTGTTCTCACCGATCGATCTCGAGCGTGAGAACCCGAACCTCGTCGGCGGCGACCAGGTCTGCGGCAGCCACCATCTGGCGCAGAATTTTTTGTTCCGCCCGGCGCGCGGCTATGCCGGCTGGAACACGCCGCTGGCCAATCTGCATCTCACCGGAGCCGCGACATGGCCGGGCGCCGGCACCGGTGCGGCCTCGGGTTTCATGCTCGCGCAACAGCTTGGCGGGAGGTAGGCTCCAACGATTTTATCGAGGCGACGAGAGGCAAGGCGCTGCTGCCCACGAAGCCTGAACCCATGAACGGATAGTGCCGCGCAAAGACAATAACCAACAAGGGGAACGACCATGAAAATCAACAGACGCGAATTGCTGGGATACAGTGCCGCCGCACTTGGCGTGACCGCCATTGGCCTGCCGAAAATAGCCAGGGCCGCTGCCGGCGAACTGACCATCGCCTACAATGTCAACCTGCCATCCTGGGACCCGACAACCGGACCCTCGGCCGTCAATCCGACTATCCAGGGCCTCTACCAGTCGGTTTTCGACCAGATCATCCCGCAAAAGCCCGACCTGTCCTTCGCGCCCGGCCTGCTGACCGAATGGGGCTGGAACGACGACCGCACCAAGGTGATGATGACGGTGCGCGAAGGCGTGAAATGGCATGACGGCTCGCCCTTCACGCCGGAGGACGTCGTCTGGTCGCTGCAGCGCGCGGGCGACGAGAAGACCGGCAATCCGATCCAGTTCGTCTGGAAGAACGTCAACAACTTCAAGATCGACGGCAACAAGATCACCGGCGACGTGGTGCAGTTCGACCCGGTCTATTTCAAGTGGATGTCGTTCCTGACCGGCTACATCCTGCCGAAGGCCTATTACGAGAAGGTGGGTGCGGAAGGTTTCGAGAAGGCGCCGATCGGCACCGGCCCCTACATGGTCGAAAAATTCGAGCGCAACGCCTTCCTGCGACTGAAGGCCAATCCGAACTATTGGGGCACCAAGCCGGCTTTCGAGAATGTGACGATCAAGTTCGTCACCGATGCGGCGAGCCGTGTCGCTGAAATCGAGTCCGGCTCATCGCAGGTGACGCTCGAAATCCCCTACGAGGAATATGATCGCCTGATCGCCAAGGACGGGCTTGCCGGCTCAATCAAGAACGTCTCCGACATCGGCATGATCTTCTTCAACAACAAGGACGCCATGCTGGACAAGAATGTCCGCCAGGCGGCCGTGATGGCGGTGGACAAGGAGCTGCTGGTCAAGCGGCTGCTGCGCGGCTACGGCCAGCCGATCGACACGCTGGAGACGCCGGAATACGCGGCCTACGATCCGTCGATCAAGGTCGAGCACAATCCGGAAAAAGCCAAGGAACTGCTTGCCGCCTCCGGCTATTCGACCAAGAAGCCGGCAAAGTTCACCATCCAGACGACCAAAGGCTTCAAGCCCAAGGACTACGAGATGGTGCAGGCGATCGTCGGCATGTGGCGCAAGGTCGGTATCGAGGCCGAGATCGAGGTCTACGAGATCGCCAAGCACTATGAACTGCGCGCCGCGCACAAGCTGGCGCCGGCGGCCTTCTACAACTGGGGCAATTCCATCGGCGACCCGACCACTTCGACCGGTTTCGCCATGTTCGGCCCCTCGCCGCACTCGTCGTGGAAGACCGACGATCTCGATGCCAAGATCGGCCCGCTCTGGGGCGAGAAGGACGAGGCCAAGCGCATCGCCGGCTGGAAAGCGGTCGACAAGTACATTGCCGAAGAGGCCTATGTGCTGCCGCTGATCCAGTACGCGCAGCCGATCGTGCACTCGAAGAAGGTCAATGTCGTGCAGCACATTTCCGGCGCTCTGCTGCCGGCTTTGATGACCCCGGCCTGATATCGGCCTTGCACCTGCCGGTCTTCGCCCGGCAGACCCCTCATCCGGCCGCTTCGCGGCCACCTTCTCCCCGGTGGGGAGAAGAGACTGGCTCGGCCGTCTGCGACCTCTTCTCCCCTCGGGGAGAAGGTGGCCCGAAGGGCCGGATGAGGGGAGTTCCCCAGAGTGGTTACGCCGGCATGCTCCTGCAACGATTCCTGATCCGTCTCCTGACGATGCTGATCACGCTGTTCGGCGTGGCCGTCGTCGTCTTCGTCGTGATCCGCGTCGCGCCCGGCGATCCGATCGCCATGATGCTGCCGCCTGGTGCTACGGATGACGACATTGCCCGTCTGCGCGCACTCTACGGGCTCGACAAGACCATTGTGCAGCAATTCTTCATCTGGCTGTCCGGCGTCGTCAGGGGCGATTTCGGCACCTCGATTTCGCTCAGGCAGGACGTGCTCGGCCTCGTCTTCAACCGGCTGCCGGCAACGCTGGAACTCGCCATCATCGCGCTGATCATGGCGGTGCTGCTTGGCGGCACGACAGCGATGCTCGGCGCGCGCGAACGCGGCACGGCGGTGGAAGCCGGCATCGACATCGCCAGCGGTGCGGCGCTCTCCATTCCCGATTTCCTGTGGGGCCTGGTGCTGATCCTGCTGTTCGGCGTGCTGGTGCCGATCTTCGACATTTCCGGCCGCGTGTCGCCGCAGCTCGACCTGCCCTTCGTCACCCAGTTCTATTTCTTCGAGAGCCTGCTGCGGTTGCGCTTCGACCTGACCTGGGACCTGCTGAAACACATGCTGATGCCGGCGGTGGCGCTGGCGCTGCCCTTGGCTGCGATCATCTCGCAACTGCTGAAACAGTCGCTGAAGGAAGTGCTCGACCTCGACTATGTCGTGCTGGCGCGGGTGAAGGGTTTTTCCGAGACGCAGGTCATCCTGCGCGAGGCGCTGAAGAACGCGGCACTTCCGACGCTGACCCTGGTCGGCGTGCAGTTCACCTTCCTCATCGGCGGCACCGTCATCGTCGAAAGGCTGTTTTCCTATGAGGGCCTCGGCAATATGGCGATCGACGCCGTCATCAACCGCGACCTGCCGCTGATCCAGGGCATCGTGCTGGTCTTCGCGCTGCTGTTCGTACTGATCAACCTTACCGTCGACATGATGTATGCGCTGCTCAATCCGAGGCTGCGCCATGGATAGAGCCTCAAGACGTGGATTGAGCCCCCGGCTATGGCTCGCCGGCGGCTGGCTGCTGCTGGCGCTGCTGGCGGCGATCTTCGCGCCGCTGGTCGCGCCGCAGGATCCGCTGGCGCAGGATTTGATGCTGGAGCGGCTGCCGCCGTTCTGGCTTGATGGCGCCGAGCCCGGCTATTGGCTTGGCACCGACAGTCTCGGCCGCGATCTGCTCTCCCGGCTGATCTTCGGCGGCCGCATCGCCTTCATCGTCGCCTTTGCCGCGGCGATCGCCGCCTGCCTGGTCGGCTCGACGCTGGGCTTGATCGCGGGCTATTTCGGCGGCTGGGCCGATCGCGTCATCTCGCGCATCGTCGATATCTGGATGGCGTTCCCGCCGGTGCTGTTCGCCATTCTCCTGGTGGCCGTTCTCGGCACCGGCTTGAGCTCCGTCATCCTTGCGATTGCCATCATCGACTGGACGCGTTTCTGCCGGGTGATCCGCGCCGAGGCGATGGGCCAGTCGCGCATGGACTATGTCGAGAATGCCCGCATTGCCGGCTACGGCCGCATCGGCATCATGCTGCGCGAAGTGCTGCCCAATGTGGTGCCGTCGATCGTGGCGCTGCTGTCCCTGGAGATGGGCATCGCCGTCATCGTCGAGGCGATCCTGTCCTTCGTCAATCTGTCGATCTCGACCGACGATCCGACCTGGGGCAGCATCATCGCCGAGGGCCGGCTGTCGATCCACCAGGCCTGGTGGGTGCTGGTGTTTCCGCTGATCACGCTGATCCTCACCGTGCTGTCGTTCAGCCAGTTCGGCGAGGCGCTGAAGGCGCGTTTCGATCCGGTGCTGCGATGAGCGCCTGCCTCGACATCGCCAATCTCAGCGCCGTGCTGCCGAACGGCGCCCGCGTGCTGCGCTCGGTGTCGCTCTCCGTGCAGCCTGGCGAGGTCCGCGCACTGGTCGGCGAGAGCGGCGCCGGCAAGACGATGATCGGCAAGGCGGTGCTTGGTGTCCTGCCGTCGAGCGTGCGCATCGTCGAAGGCGATATGAGGCTCGAAGGCGAAGACCTCGGCAAGCTGAACCCCAAGGCACGGCGGACGCTGATCGGTGCGCGCACCGCGCTGATCCCACAGGATCCGCTGACCGCGCTCAATCCGTCGCGCCGCATCGGCCCGCAGATGACCGACCGGCTGGTGCGCATTCTCGGCTGGAGTGGCGAGAGGGCCGACACCCGCATTCGGCAATTGCTGGACGAGGTGCAGATCCGCGACCCCGATCGCGTGCTGAAGAGCTATCCGCATGAACTCTCCGGCGGCATGCGCCAGCGCGTGCTGATCGCGGCCGCCTTCGCCGCCGAGCCACGGCTGATCGTCGCCGACGAGCCTACGACGGCGCTCGACGTCACCGTGCAGAAGCAGATCCTGCGGCTGATCGCTGCCTTACAGCGCGAACATGGCACGGCGATCCTGTTCGTCACCCATGATCTCGGTGTCGTCGCCAAGATCAGCCAGAAAGTGTCGGTGCTCTATGCCGGCAAGGTGGTGGAAGAGGCTGACACGGCGGCGCTCTTCGCCGCGCCTCAACACCCCTACACACGCGCGCTGATGGCGGCGACGCCACGCTACACTGACCCGTTCGCTTCGTTGAAGCCTGTTGACGAGGCGGTGCTGGCCGGACTTGCCGCCGAGATCGCGTCGGCCGATCAGGCGTGGAGGCGGCCGCATGGTTGAGCCGCTGTTTTCTGTGCGCGGGCTGAAGGTGGCGCTGCCCGACATGACGCGCAAGCCGCTGATCGGCCGCGCGCCGATGGCCGAGATTTTGAAAGGGCTCGACTTCGATCTGCCGAGAGGCTCGGTAACCGGCATTGTCGGCGAATCCGGATCCGGCAAGTCGACACTTGGCCGCGCGCTGGTGCGGCTGCTGGAACCCAGCGCTGGCAGCGTCACTTTCGATGGCCGTAATATCACCCATCTGTCGGAGGCTGAGCTGCGGCCGTTGCGCCGCAATCTGCAGATGATCTTTCAGGATCCGATGTCGTCGCTCAACCCGCGCCGCACCATTGCCAGCATCATCGCGGCGCCACTGAAGCAGAACGGGCTTGGCGACCGGCTCAAGGAACGCGTCGCCGAAGCGCTGCAGCGGGTC
The DNA here is from genome assembly GCF_014189455.1 of Mesorhizobium huakuii. NCBI lineage: Bacteria > Pseudomonadati > Pseudomonadota > Alphaproteobacteria > Hyphomicrobiales > Phyllobacteriaceae > Mesorhizobium > Mesorhizobium huakuii. The sequence continues at coordinate 3,787,572 of NZ_CP050296.1, read as the reverse complement.
GGCCTGCCGCAGAGCTTCGCCACGCGCTACCGCCATGAACTGTCGGGCGGCCAGCGCCAGCGCATCGGCATTGCGCGCGCGCTGGCGCTGTCGCCGAAATTCGTGCTGGCCGACGAGATCGTCTCCGGGCTCGACGTGTCGACGCAGGCGCAGATCCTCACTTTGCTGGAGAAGCTTGCAGCCGAGATGGGCCTGACGGTCGCCTTTATCAGCCACGATCTGTCGGTGATCCGGCGGCTGTGCCGGCAAGTCATCGTCATGCGCGAAGGCGTGATCGTCGAAGCCAGCGCCACCGACGCTTTGTTCGACAACCCCAGAGAGGCCTACACGCGCGATCTCATCGCAGCCATTCCGCTGCCCGAAATCGACGCCGGCTGGCTGGACATTCCTGCCGCCGCCAAGGCCCCGACATGAGTGCATACGCATGCCGAGAAGCGTGCTTCGGACGGTTTCATGACCGCTCCTGCCTTATAATGGAAGTCGCTTTCGATATAAAACTTTAAGCTTGAAATATCTTGTCGCCGGCGCGATACTCACCAGACAGCAAGCGAAGAGGAGATCGCACGGATGAAGGTTGCGCTTCTCGGCGGCGGACCAGCCGGCCTCTACTTTGCCATTTCGATGAAGCTGCGGGACGCCTCCCACGACGTGACGGTGTTCGAGCGCAACCGCGCCGACGACACGTTCGGCTGGGGCGTGGTGCTGTCGGCCGAAACACTCGAGAATCTCGCGAAGAACGATCCGGTCAGCGCCGTCTGGATCAAGAAGCATTTCGCCTATTGGGACGACATCGCCGTCATCCATGACGGCGTGCGCACGGTTTCGTCGGGCCATGGCTTTTGCGGCATCGGGCGCAAGCGGCTGCTGATCCTGCTGCAGCGCCGCGCCCGCGAACTCGGCGTCAAGCTGATGTTCGAGACCGACATCGCCGATCCCCGCCCCTATATGGAGACGCATGACCTTGTCGTCGCCGCCGACGGGCTGAATTCCAGGGCGCGCAACAGCTTCGTCGACATCTTCAAGCCCGACATCGACACCCGCAAATGCAAGTTCGTCTGGCTTGGCACCAACCAGAAATTCGACGACGCCTTCACCTTCATCTTCGAGAAGACCGAGCATGGCTGGGTGTGGGCGCACGCCTACCAGTTCGACAGCGAGACCGCGACCTTCATCGTCGAATGCAGCGAGCAGACCTGGGCTGCCTTCGGCTTCGGCGCGATGTCGCAGCAGGAATCGATCGCAGTGTGCGAGCGCATCTTCGCCAAGCATCTCGGCGGCCATGCGCTGATGACCAATGCCAACCATATCCGTGGTTCGGCCTGGATCAACTTCCCGCGCGTGCTGTGCGAACGCTGGTCTTACAAGAATCTGGCGCTGATGGGCGATGCGGCGGCATCGGCGCATTTCTCGATCGGCTCCGGCACCAAGCTGGCCCTGGAAAGTGCGGTGGCGCTGGCCGAGTATGTCGAGACGGAACCGGACCTCGAAGCAGCCTTCCGCAAATATGAGGACGCCCGCCGCACCGAGGTGCTGAAGCTGCAATCGGCGGCGCGCAATTCGCTGGAATGGTTCGAAGAGGTCGAGCGCTATCTCGGGCTCGATCCGGTGCAGTTCAACTATTCGCTGCTGACCCGCTCGCAGCGCATCAGCCATGAGAATTTGCGGCTGCGCGATGCCGAATGGCTGGGCGGCGCGGAAGAATGGTTCCAGCGCCAGGCGGGTGCCGGCGGCAACAGGCTGCGCCGCGCGCCGATGTTCGCGCCATTCAAGCTGCGCGACCTCAGGCTCAACAACCGCGTCGTCGTCTCGCCGATGGCACAGTACAAGGCCGTCGACGGCTGCCCGACCGACTGGCATTTTTCTCACTATGCCGAGCGCGCCAAGGGCGGCGCCGGGCTCATTTATATCGAGATGACCTGCGTCAGCCCGGAAGGCCGCATCACGCCGGGCTGTCCCGGTTTCTACGCGCCGGAACATGAGGTGGCGTGGAAGCGGCTGGTCGACTTCGTCCACACCGAGACCGAGGCCAAGATCTGCGCCCAGATCGGCCATTCCGGCGCCAAGGGCTCGACCCGGCTCGGCTGGGAAGGCACCGACGTGCCGCTCGCCTCCGGCAACTGGCCGATCATGGCGGCATCGGCTGTCGCGTGGTCGCCCGAAAACCAGGTGCCGAAGGCGATGGACCGCACCGACATGGATTTGGTGCGCGACCAGTTCGTGGCCTCGGCTGAAATGGCTGACCGCTGCGGCTTCGACATGCTCGAGATCCACGCCGCGCATGGCTATCTCCTGTCGTCCTTCATCACGCCCGTCACCAACCGGCGCACCGATGAGTATGGCGGTTCGCTGGAAAACCGCATGCGCTATCCCCTCGAGATCTTCCGCGCGGTGCGCGTCGCCTGGCCGGCAGGAAAGCCGATCTCGATGCGCATCTCGGCCAATGACTGGGTCGGCATCGAAGGTGTCACACCCGCCGACGCGGTCGAGATCGCGCGGCTGCTGCATGAGGCCGGTGTCGACATATGCGACGTCTCGGCCGGCCAGACGTCCGCACTGGCGAAGCCGGTCTATGGCCGCATGTTCCAGACGCCGTTTTCCGACCGCATCCGCAACGAAGTCGGCATGGCGACGATGGCGGTCGGCAACATCTATGAGCCCGACCATGTCAACTCGATCCTGATGGCCGGCCGCGCCGATCTCGTCGCGCTGGCGCGGCCGCATCTGGCCGACCCGTACTGGACGCTGCATGCGGCGGTGACGCTCGGCGACCGCGGCGTCAAATGGCCGGATCCCTATCTGCCCGGACGCGACCAGATCTACCGGCTGGCCGAGCGCGATGCCGCCGCGGGGCTGAAAGTATGACGGCGGCACCAGCGATTTCAGGCAAGCACGCGCTGGTCACCGGCGGCGGCTCCGGCGTTGGCCGGGCCATCGCGCTGGTGCTGGCCGGTGCTGGCATCGATGTCACCATCTGCGGCCGGCGCGAAGCGGAGCTTGTCAAAGTGGCCAGCGAAAGCGACCGCATCTTCGGCATCGCCGCCGATGTCACCGATGAGGTGTCCATGGCCTCGCTCTACCAGACGGCGGAAGCGCAGCGCGGGGCCTTCGACATCGTCGTCGCCAATGCCGGCATGGCCGGCAGCACGCCGGCGCACAAGACCACGCTTGCCGACTGGCAGCGGACGCTCGACGTCAATTTGACCGGCGCCTTCCTGACGGTGAAGCCAGCACTAACCGGCATGGCCGCGCGGAAATCGGGACGAATCGTGTTCATCGCCTCAACGGCCGGGTTGAAGGGCTACGCCTATGTCGCACCTTACGTGGCGGCCAAGCATGGCGTCGTCGGTCTGATGCGGGCACTGGCCGCGGAGACGGCGAAATCAGGCGTCACCGTCAACGCCGTCTGCCCGGGCTTTGTCGAGACCGACATGCTGGAGGAGTCCATCCAGCGCATTGTTGAAAAAGACCGGCCGCTCGGCTGGAGAGGCGCGAGCGAGTCTTGCTTCGACCAATCCGCAAGGCCGGTTCATCCAGCCACAGGAAGTTGCTGCCGCCGTGCTGTGGTTGTGCGGCGACGCGGCGGCATCGATCACTGGACAGGCAATTTCCATCTCAGGAGGCGAAACATGGTAGCCGGCCCCCTGCCCGCACCGTCGGGACCCGGCAAGGACCGGCTGCGCCTGTGGATCAGGCTGCTGCGTGCCTCGCGCACGATCGAGGCCGAACTGCGCGAGCGCCTGAAGAAGGAATTCGATACGACGCTGCCGCGCTTCGACGTGATGGCCGCACTCTACCGCGTGCCGGAGGGCATGCTGATGAGCGACCTGTCGCGCTTCCTGCTGGTCTCCAACGGCAATGTCACCGGCATTGTCGACCGGCTGGTTTCGGAAGGGCTGGTTGCGCGCGCGCGCCGCAATGGCGACCGCCGCACCTCAATGGTGCGGCTGACCGAGGAAGGTACCAAATCCTTCGCCACCATCGCCGCCGCGCATGAAGGCTGGATCGGCGAATTGCTGGGCAAGGTCAGCGAGGAGGATGCCCGCCGGCTGACCGGCATGCTGACCTCGTTCCGCAGCAACTGGGAGGGACGCGAATGACTGGGATGGCCGGCCTCAAGCCGAAGCATTTCCTTTGGGAAGTCGAGGGCAAGATCGCCAAGGTCCGGCTCGACCGGCCGGAGCGCAAGAACCCGCTGACTTTCGACAGCTATGCCGAGTTGCGCGACACGTTTCGTGACCTCGTCTATGCCGACGACGTCGACGCCGTGGTGTTCCTGCCCAATGGCGGCAATTTCTGCTCCGGCGGCGATGTCCACGACATTATCGGCCCGCTGGTCAAGATGGACATGAAGCAGCTTCTGGCCTTCACCCGCATGACCGGCGATTTCGTCAAGGCGATGCTCAACTGCGGCAAGCCGATCATCGCCGCGGTCGACGGTGTCGCGGTCGGCGCCGGCGCCATCATCGCCATGAGCTCCGACATCCGCATCGCCACGCCGGAGGCCAAGACCGCCTTCCTGTTCACCCGCGTCGGGCTGGCCGGCTGCGACATGGGCGCCTGCGCGATCCTGCCGCGCATCATCGGCCAGGGCCGCGCCGCCGAACTGCTCTACACCGGCCGCACCATGACGGCAGCGGAAGGCGAGCGCTGGGGGTTCTACAACAGGCTGGTCGATGCGGCCTCCCTCGAGGCGGATGCCCTCGACATGGCGGCGCGCATCGTCTCCGGCCCGACCTTCGCGCATGGCATCACCAAGACGCAGCTCAACCAGGAATGGTCTATGGGTCTCGACCAGGCCATCGAGGCGGAAGCCCAGGCGCAAGCGATCTGCATGCAGGCGCGCGATTTCGAGCGCGCCTACAAGGCGTTCGTGGCCAAGGAAAAGCCGGTGTTCGAGGGGAATTGATGGCTGACAAGAGTTTCCTCTCCTGGCCCTTCTTCGAGAACCGTCATCGCGAGATGGCCGAAAGCCTGGAAGCATGGTGCGCCAAAAACCTCCCCGTCGATCATCACGACGTCGATGCCGCCTGCCGCGAACTGGTGCAAAAACTCGGCCGCGATGGCTGGCTGAAACCAACAGCTGTCGACACCGACAATCCTGGCCCCCTCGATGTCCGCACGCTGTGCATCACGCGCGAGACGCTGGCACGTCACGACGGGCTCGCCGATTTCGCTTTCGCTATGCAGGGGCTAGGCACCGGCGCGCTCAGCCTGTTCGGCACGCCAGAGCAGCAGCAATGGCTGGCAAAGACACGCGCCGGCAAGGCGATCTCGGCCTTTGCCCTGTCGGAACCGCGTTCCGGCTCGGACGTCGCCAACACAGAGATGACGGCGACCCGCGACGGCGACAGCTATGTTCTCACCGGCGAAAAGACATGGATCTCCAATGGCGGCATTGCCGATTTCTATATCGTCTTTGCCCGCACCGGCGAAGCGCCGGGCGCCAAGGGGCTTTCCGCCTTTATCGTGCCGGGTGACGCCAAGGGCCTCGGCATCGCCGAGCGCCTCGAAGTGATCGCGCCGCATCCGCTGGCGCGGTTGTCCTTCGACCAGGTCCGCCTGCCTGCCGCCGCACTGATCGGCAAGCCCGGCGACGGTTTTCGTATCGCCATGTCGGTGCTCGACGTGTTCCGCTCGACGGTCGGCGCGGCAGCGCTCGGCTTTGCCCGCCGCGCGCTCGATGAAAGCATCCGCAGAGCGGCCGAGCGCAAGCTGTTCGGCGCGCCTATGGCCGAGTTGCAGATGGTGCAGGGCCACATCGCCGACATGGCGCTCGACGTCGATGCGGCGGCGCTTCTCGTCTACCGCGCCGCCTGGACCAAGGACATGGGCGCGGCGCGGGTGACGCGCGAAGCGGCGATGGCCAAGCTGTTTGCCACCGACAAGGCACAAGAGGTGATCGACAGAGCGGTGCAACTGCATGGCGGCGACGGCGTCCGCAAAGGCCATATCATCGAGAGCCTGTATCGCGAGATCCGCGCGCTGCGCATCTATGAGGGCGCTTCCGACGTGCAGAAAGTGGTCATCGCCAGGCAAGTGATGGGCGCGGCCTGACGGCAGGAAATTGACAGGCATTCGATTTTGAGAATTTGGTTTTAGGAATACCGGGAGGCTTGAAATGCACGAGATTTTGCAGCCGGAAGGCTGGGCCAAACCGGTCGGCTACGCCAATGGCGTCGCGGCGCGCGGGCGGCTCGTCTTCGTCGGTGGACAGGTTGGCTGGAACGGCCAGTGCCAGTTCGAAACCGACGATTTTGTTGGTCAGGTCCGGCAGACGCTGCAAAACATCGTCGCGGTGCTGGCCGAGGCCGGTGCGGAGCCGCGGCATATCACCTCGATGACCTGGTATTTCACCGACAAGGCCGAGTACCTCGCCAATCTCAGGGGTATCGGCGAAGCCTATCGCGAAGTGATCGGCCGGCATTTTCCGGCGATGGCCGCCATGCAGGTGATGGCGCTTGTCGAGGACCGCGCCAAGGTGGAGATCCAGGCCACCGCTGTTATCCCGGAATAAACACCCATCGCTTCGTCATCCTGGGGCGAAGCAAGGAGCGCAGCGACGCGGCGCAGACCCCAGGATCCATGCCGGGACTCGGAAGCGCCGCCACGGTTCAGAATTCTGCTCCGCTGCACTCCACGGCTAAGGTCGCGGCATGGATCCCAGGGTCTCCGTGACGCCACTGCGCGGCTGCTCCGCCCAGGGATGACTAAGTTGGGAAGGCCCCAGCCAATAGGCTAAACGATCAACCCTATCCGCGAAGTCCCGCCTTCCGCAAAATCGGCAGCACGTGGTCGCAGAAATAGGGCAGCTCCTGCGTGTAGTTGACGAAGGACAGCGCAATGCCCTGATAGCCGTGCCCGGCAATGGCGGCCATGTCGGCGGCGATCGTTTCCGGGGTTCCGATCAGCGGATAGGTGCCGGCGCCGCCGGCGAAGCGCTGGCGGTAGCGGTCATAGGCGTGCGGGTCGTGCGACTGCGAGAATTCCTTCTTGCCGGCCATGTGTGCGTCGACCGCGTCGTGGTCGGCCATCGTCACCGCATAGCGCGTGTAATAGGCCTGCGCCTCTTCCATCGTCGGACGGCAGACGACATGCGCCACGGTGTAGACGCCGACATCGCGGCCGACCTTGTCTGCCCGCTCGCTTATATCGGCGACATGCTTGCCGGCATCGCTCATCTCGGAAAAGGTCGTGAACAGATAATCGCAGCGTGCGGCGGCGAAATCGCGGCCCGGTCCGCCGAACGCGGCATTCATGGTCACCGGGCGCGGAACCTGCAGGCTGGACGGCCGGCTGACAGCTTCCTTCAGGCGATAATAGGCGCCTTCGTAGTCGAGCGGCTCGGCCGACGCATAGAGCTTCTCAAGAATCTCGATCCACTCGGCTGCCTGGTCGTAACCCTTCTCGACCAGCGGCGTGCCGAACATGCCGAATTCCTTCGGGTTCCAGCCGCAGACGATGTTCAAGCCGGCGCGGCCCTGGCTGATGTGATCGACAGTCGCCAGCGCCTTGGCGGCGTAGAGAGGATGCACCAGCGGTACATGCACGGTCATGAACAGGCCGATCTGTTGGGTGGCCACCGCCAGCGCTGCCGCCCAGGTGAAGGTCTCGAACGACCATTCGCGCACCTTGTTGCGGCCGCCAAAACCGCGCCAGCGGGCGATCGGCAGCATGAACTCCAGCCCGGCGCGGTCGGCGATTTGCGCGGCCGTCAGATTGTCCTGCCAGCTTGCCGTCCAGCGTTCCGGTACATCGGTGATGGCGAGGCCGCCATCGGCGTTGGTCGAAAAGACGCCGAGCTTCAGTTTGTTGGAGCCGTGCAGGGGATGCGCTTTGATCATCTTGGGAACTCTCGGCGGGAGGCCACACGCTAGGCCCGCACAAAAATATTTCAAGCCTGAAATAGCTTCGCCTTGCTGCCGATTGCGGCTATGAATCTGCGTCACACGAAACAGGGGATCGGCATGAGCGACTTCCGCCAGAAATGCATCGGCAAGGCAAACCTTGTCGGCTCCTTCGCCTCCATTCCTCATCCCGTCGCGGTTGAAGTGATGGCGCAGGCCGGGCTCGATTTCCTCTGCATCGACTGGGAGCATGCGCAGATCTCGCGCGACATGATCGAGACCATGGTGCGCGCGGCCGACGTCCACCGCGTGCCGGCGATGGTGCGCGTTCCCGGCCATGCGCCGGAAGCCATCCAGGCGGCGCTCGACAGCGGCGCGCAAGGCGTGCTGGTGCCGCGCGCCTCGACCGCTGCCCAGGTGGAGGCAGCGGTGAAGGCATGTCGCTATCCGCCGCTCGGCGAGCGCGGCGTCGGACCCGGTCGGGCGGCCGGCTATGGCTATCGCATTCCCGAATATCTGGCCGGCGCCAATGACAGGATCGTCGTCGCGGTCCAGGTCGAGACAGCAGAGGGGCTCGCCAACATCGATGCGATCGCGGCCGTCGACGGCGTCGATGTGATCTTCGTCGGCCCCGGCGACCTTTCGGTGTCGATCGACGCGATCGGACCGCAAGGCGCCGACAAGCTCAATGCGGCGATCCGCAGGATCATCGGCGCGACGATCGCACACAAGAAGGTCGCCGGCATATTTTGCGCCAGCCCGCAGCCTGTCGGCCAATGGGCCGCCTTCGGCGCCAGCTTCTTCATCCTGGCCAGCGACACGATGTTTCTTGGAGCCGGCGCCGCGCCAAATTGCGCCGCGGCGCGCGATGAACTGGCATGAGACGGGCGCAGCCCGGCAACAAGGGCGTATCGGCGGCGCAACAGCCGGGCCAAGCTTTTAAGCTTAAAACTTTTGCCTTGAAAAGCGCGGCACTTTGGATAGCATCCGAAGTCGATGGTGACTGCCGCGCCGGAGGGGCTTTTCGGGCAGTCCATCGTGGTGCTCCGGGTGGGAGGGGTTCAGTCCTTGTCGTTCATACTGCCCCAGTCATCGTCCAGCGCGCGCTATGCGTTCGATGGCGTGCGCGCCCAGATCCGCGATCTGCACACCGAGAACATCGCCAACCTTGCCGTGCGTGCGCGCGAGCTGGGTGACGTGATCGCACTCTGGTACGGCGAAGGCGACATGGTGACGCCCGCCTTCATCCGCGATGCGGCAAAGGCCGCGTTCGATGAAGGGCTGACCTTCTATGTTCCCAACATGCGCGGCCACGGCCCGCTGAACGAAGCGCTGTCGGATTACCAGACGCGCGTCCATGGCCGGCCGATTCCGATAACACGCAGCACCGTCACGCCGGGCGGCATGCAGGCGCTGTATCTGGCCCTTGAGCTGCTGGTCGATACCGGCACCAATGTCGTCTATGTCGCGCCGCAATGGCCCAACATTCACAACGCCATCCATCTGATCGGCGGCGAGCCGCGGCCGTTTTCGCTCGACTTCAGGGGTGACTGGCGCCTCGACCTCGACCGGCTGTTCGCCACCTGCGATGCGCGCACCCGCGCCATCTTCCTGTCGACGCCATCCAACCCGACCGGCTGGACCGCGTCGCGCGAGGAGATGCAGGCGCTGCTCGACTTCAGCCGCCGCACCGGCATCTGGATCATTTCCGACGAGGTCTATGGCCGCCTCTATTTCGATGGCGATGTCGCGCCCTCCATCCTGCAAATCGCCGAGGACGGCGACCGGGTGCTGTCGGTCAACAGCTTCTCAAAAGCCTGGGCGATGACCGGCTGGCGTATCGGCTGGCTGACGCATCCATCAGGAGTGGCCGACCAACTCGGCGCCATGACCCAGTATGTCAACAGCGGCACCGCTGCTCCCATCCAGGCCGGCGCCGTCGCGGCCATTCGCCAGGGCGAGCCGCTGGTCGAAGAAATCCGGCAGCGGATCAGGACCGGCCTCGATCTCGCCTATGACAGGCTGGCGCAAATTCCCGGCATCATCCTGCCAACGAAACCACGTGGCGGCATGTATGCCTTCTTCGCCATGGAAGGTGAAAGCGATGCCCGCGAGGCCTGCGCCAAGATTCTGGAGACGGCACGCGTCGGGCTGGCGCCCGGCCACCTCTTCGGAAGTTCGGCAACGGCCTTTCTGCGGATGTGTGTCTGCCGTGACCGTGACCAGATAGCGACCGCGCTCGACCGCATGGTCGCTGCCATGAATTGACGCCCCGCTGGGAGGTGGGACGGCAAGAAACCGTGCGGGGTGAGCCCCGCCCGATCAACAACCAGAGGGGACACCCCAGAGGGACCACCAATGAAGCTCAACCGTCGCAATATCATCCTTCTCGCCGCCGCCATCGGCATCGCCGCCGGCCCTGCGACCGCCTATGCGGCCGATGTGCTCAATGTCGGCGCCTACCCGACCAATCCGCCCTTCGAATACAAGAACGAGAGCGGCACCTTCGAGGGCTTTGAAGTCGACATCGTCAATGAGGCGGCCAAGCGCATCGGCATGACCACCGACATCGCCGATCTCGGCTTCCAGGCGCTGTTCGCGGCCACCACCTCGAAGCGCATCGACGTCGCCATCTCCTCGATCACCATCACGGCGGAGCGGCTGAAGTCTCAGTCTTTCACCCAGCCCTATTATGATTCCGATATGGGCATCGCCACCAAGACCGACAGCGCTGTTAACACCGAGGCCGACCTCAAGGGCAAGATCGTCGGCGTGCTGTCCGGCTCGACCGGCGAGACCTGGGTCAAGGCGCATCAGGAAGCCGACGGCTTCAGTGACGTGAAGGGCTATGACACGCAGCAGAACCTGCTGCTCGACCTCAGCGCCGGCCGCGTCGACGCCGCCGTCAGCGACATTCCGGGCATGGAGTACTCCTTCACCAAGATGAAGGATTTGAAGGTCAAGCAGCGCATCAAGACCGGCGAACAGTACGGCCTGATGATGACCAAGGACCATCCGTTGCTCGGCAAGCTCAACGACGCGCTGACGGCGATGAAGAAGGACGGCACGCTGGCCGCGATCCACAAGAAGTGGTTCGGCAGCGACGCGCCGGCGGACTCCTCGACCGTCAAGGAAATGCCGCTGCCGAAGGCCTGAGCGGCGATGCACTGAAATCGTGCCGGCTTTTCCAGGCCGGCACGATTCATTTCACGCTTTGGCGCAGGCTGCCGCATAGACCGCCTCACCGTAGGCGCAGTCGATTGGTTTTAACTTGAGCACCCTTTGCTCTGGGGTGCGGGAACGCTCCCATGTCGCTGATCGACACCTTCTTCAATCCCGATGTCATTGCGTCCAGCCTGCCGGCGCTGCTGCGCGGCTTCCTGAACACGCTGCTGCTCGGCATCCTGAGCATCGGCATCGGCATCCCTATCGGCCTAGTGATCAGCCTGCTGCGGCTCTATGCGCCCAAGCCGCTGCGCTGGCTGGCGGTCGGCTACACCGACATCTTTCGCGCGCTGCCGGTGCTGGTGGTGCTGATCCTGATCTACTACGCGCTGCCCTTCCTCGGCATCCGCCTGTCGTCCTGGGCCTCCGCCGTGACGGCGTTCGCCATCATCATGTCGGCCTATTCGGCGGAAGTGTTCCGCTCCGGCATAGAGAGCATTCCGAAAGGCCAGTTCGAGGCGTCGCAGGCGCTTGGCCTGCCGTTCCTTTTGACCTTGCGCAAGGTGGTGCTGCCGCAGGCGATCCGCGTGGTCATCCCGCCGATGACCAGCAACTGCGTCTCGATGTTCAAGGACACATCGCTCGCCTCGACCGTGGCGCTGCCGGAACTGTTGAAGGAGGCGACCAACGCGCAGTCGCTCTACGCCAACCCCTCGCCGCTGATCGGCGCAGCGCTTGTCTATCTCATCTTCCTCTGGCCGATGGTTCGCCTCGTCAGCCTGCTTGAAGACCGCTTCAAGACAGAAAAGACGCGCTGACCCCGCCAGCAAAAAACAACTTCGCAGGAGACCGCCCTTGAGCAATCCCCAGACCGCCGCCAGCGACTTCCCGGTTGCCACCATCCGCGCCATGTTTCCCGCTCTGCAGCGGGCCGGCGATTTCATCTTCATGGACAATGCTGCCGGTGCGCAGATCCCGCAGAGCGTGCTCGACGCGGTGACCAACCATCTGGTTTCGCACAATGTGCAGCGCGGCGGCCGCTATGGCCGCAGCGTCACCGTCGACCAGTCGGTCGCCGATGCCCGGACAAGCGTGGCACTGCTGATCAACGCCACCAGCCCGGCGGAAATCTGCTTCGGCATGAACGCCACCTCGTTCATCCGCCTGGTCAGCCTCGGCATCGGCCAGATGCTCGCCAGAGATTCAGAGGGGGAACGCGACGAGATCGTCATCACCGACATGGACCACGACGCCAACATCGCGACCTGGCTGGCGCTGGAATCCGCCGGCGCCAAGTTCAAGTGGTGGCGCATGCGTGACGACGGCAATCTGCATGTCGACGATCTGCGGCCACTGGTTTCCGACCGCACCCGCCTTGTCGCCTGCACGGTGACGGCGCATTCGATCGGCTCGATCGTCGATGTCGCCTCGGTGGCTGAGATCGCGCATGCGGCCGGTGCCGAAGTGTTCCTCGACTGCGTGCACTATGGGCCGCACGGGCTGATCGACGTCCAGGCCTGGGACTGCGATTACCTCGTCTGCTCCGGCTACAAGAATTTCTCGCCGCATATGGGTTTTCTCTGGGGTCGTTTCGACACGCTGAAGCGGCTGCCGACCTTTCGCGAGGATTTCATTCCGGACGAACCTCCCTACAAGGTCGAAGCCGGTACCTTCATCTACGAGAATGTCTCGGGCATGGATGCCGCCGTGCAGTATCTGGAGCTGGTCGGCCGCAACCTGGCGCCGTCCAACAACCGCTCGCGGCGCGAAAACATCGTCGCCGGAATGGGCGCCATCCGCGACTATGAGCTGCTTTTGGCGCGCGAGATGCTTGACGTGCTCAAGGGCTGCGGGGCGACCATCTACGGCGTCGCCGACGAGGCCCGCATCAACGAGCGGGTGCCGACCTTCTGCTTCAATATCGGCAAGCTGTCGCCGCAACGGATCGTCGAGGAGATGGCCGAGATACAGATCGGCATCCGCGACGGCCACATGTACGCGCCGCAGCTGATGAAGCGCCTCAACCTGTCGATGGACAGCGGCGCCATCCGCGCCTCGCTGGTGCATTACAACACGGTCGGGGAAGTGCATCGCTTCGGCGAGGCGCTGCGCGCGATTATTGCGAAGTTGTCGTGAGATGATCGGGCCCGACGATGCGAGCGCGAACGGGGCGACGGCTCTTGTTGTCCTCAGTGAACCCGCGCCGGACGATATCGTCGCGCTCGAGGATCAGCTCTACGGATTCAACGTCGCCGCGACTGGCATCGATGACGGCCGCTATCTGTCGATATTCTTGAAGAGGGACGACGGGACGATCTATGCCGGTCTCCACGGGCACAGTTGGGCGGGCGTGTGCGAAATCAAGACGCTATGGATCGCCGACAGCGAGCGCGGCAAAGGCCTCGGCTCGCGCCTCCTTGCAGCCGCAGAACGGGAGGCTCGGCTGCGCGGATGCCATGTCATCCATCTCGCGTCCTTCACCTTCCAGGCGCCGGACTTCTATGAAAGGCATGGATTTCAGCGGCTGGTGCAACTCGAGGACTTTCCGCGCGGCCACGCCAATGTCCTGCTCGCAAAGACGCTGATGCCTGAGGCACCAGTCTAGCTTGCCCTCGCCAGAAGGCAGCGACGTCCGCAGTCAGGCCGCCGCCTTCTTCTTCGCCAGCCTCGCCTTGATGCTCGCCACGTCGGCGCGCGGCGTCGCTGCGAACAGCGTTTTGGTATAGCTGTGCTTGGGGTCTGAAAAGACCTCGTCGCGCGAGCCATATTCGACCGCCTCGCCGAAATACATCACCATCACATCGTCGGCGATGTAGCGCACCACGGACAGATCGTGGCTGATGAAGACATAGGTCAGCTGGAACTCGTCCTGCAGGTCGGCGAGCAGGTTCAGCACCTGCGCCTGCACCGACAGGTCGAGCGCCGAGACCGGCTCGTCCAGAACCAAGAGGCTCGGGTTCAACATCAGCGCGCGGGCAATGGCGATGCGCTGGCGCTGGCCGCCCGAGAACATATGCGGATAGCGATTATAGTGCTCGGGGCCGAGGCCGACCTTCTTCAGCATCTTCATGGCGAGGTCGCGCCGCTCCTCGGCCGGCTTGCCGGTGTTGATGAGCAGCGGTTCACCCAGCACGTCGCCGATCTTCTGGCGCGGATTGAGCGAGCCGTATGGATTCTGGAACACGATCTGCACCTTGCGGCGCATCTCCTTGCTCAACCCGTCCTTGGCGATGTCGACCTTGTTGCCGTCGATGAACAGTTCGCCCGAAGTCGCCGGATCGATCAGCGTGATGATGCGCGCCAGCGTGGACTTGCCGCAGCCGCTTTCGCCGACGATGGCCAGCGTCTTGCCCTTGTCGACGCTGAACGAGACGCCCTTGACCGCATGCACGGTGCGCGAACCGCGAAACAGGCCGCCGCCGACGTGATAATCGCGCTTGATGTCCTTGCCTTCAACGACCTTGATGCTCATCAGGCGACTCCGGCGGCCGGTTCGAACAGCATGTCTGAGACGGTCGGCAGCCGGTCGCCGACGGCGTCATCCGGCAGCGCCGACAGGAGCGCGCGGGTGTAATTGCTTTTTGGCGATTCAAACAGCGACAGCACGTCGGCCTCTTCCATCTTGCGGCCCTTGTACTGGACGATGACGCGGTCGGCGGTCTCTGCCACCACGCCCATATTGTGGGTGATCATGATCAGGCCCATACCGTATTTGGCCTGCAGCGAGACCAGGAGATCGAGGATCTGCTTCTGGATGGTGACGTCGAGCGCGGTGGTCGGCTCGTCGGCGATCAAAAGCTTAGGATTGCAGGCAATGGCGATGGCGATCATGACGCGCTGGCACTGGCCGCCCGACATCTGGTGCGGGAACGAGTTCAGCCGTTCCGCCGGCTCGGCAATGCCAACCTGCGTCAGCAGTTCGATGGCGCGCTCCCGGCGCTTCGCACCGTCCATGCCCATGTGGAAACGCAGCACCTCTTCGATCTGGAAACCGACGGTGAAGCAGGGATTGAGGCTGGCCATCGGCTCCTGGAAGATCATCGAC
The DNA here is from genome assembly GCF_014189455.1 of Mesorhizobium huakuii. Taxonomy (NCBI): domain Bacteria; kingdom Pseudomonadati; phylum Pseudomonadota; class Alphaproteobacteria; order Hyphomicrobiales; family Phyllobacteriaceae; genus Mesorhizobium; species Mesorhizobium huakuii. The sequence goes on along the minus strand of NZ_CP050296.1, from coordinate 3,772,518 downwards.
ATGTCCTTGCCGACGATCTTGCGCCGTTCGGCAGGGCTCAGCTTCAGGAGGTCGCGGCCATTGAAACTCATGCGGTCGGCCGTGACTTTGGCTGTCCACGGCAAAAGGCCCATCACCGCCAACATCGAGACCGACTTGCCGGAACCGGATTCGCCGACGATCGCCAGCACTTCGCGCTCGTCGACGTGCAGCGACACGCCATCGACGGCGCGGAAGGAACCGGACGCGGTCTGGAATTCGACGACGAGATTTTGAATGTCGAGCAGCGCCATCATGACCTCCTCAGTTTCGGGTCGAGCGCGTCGCGCAGGCCGTCGCCGATCAGATTGATGGCAAGCACGGTGATCAGGATGGCAAGGCCGGGGAAGGTCACCACCCACCAGGCACGCAGGATGAATTCGCGCGCCGAAGCAAGCATGGTGCCCCATTCCGGGGTCGGCGGCTGCGCGCCAAGGCCAAGGAAGCCAAGAGCGGCGGCTTCCAGGATGGCATTGGAGAAGGACAGCGTGCCCTGGACGATCAACGGCCCCAGGCAGTTGGGCAGGATGGTGCGGAGCATCAGCCTGAGATGCCCGGCGCCGGCGACCTTCGCCGCCACGACATATTCGCGGCTCTTCTCCGCCATCACCGCGGCGCGCACAAGGCGCGCGAAATGCGGCTGCAGCACGAGCGCGATGGCCAGCATCGCGTTGAACAGGCCGGGACCGAGGATGGTGACCATCACCAGCGCCAGCAACAGCGACGGGAAGGCCAGGATCAGGTCCATGACGCGCATGATCGCCACGTCGACCCAGCCACGGAAATAGCCGGCCAGCAGGCCGAGCGTGATGCCTCCGGCGAGCGCCAGCGTGACCACGACCGCGCCGATGAGCAGCGAGAAGCGCGCGCCATAGAGCAGGCGCGAAAGGATGTCGCGGCCGACGGGATCAGTGCCCAGCAGATATTGCGAGCTGCCGCCGGCCTGCCAGGCCGGAGGCCGCAGGAAGGCGGTCTTGTCCTGAATGTCGGGCGCATAGGGCGCGAGCAACGGCGCAAACAGCGCCGCCAGCACCAAGAGGATGAAGACGAACAGGCCGATGACGGCGCCCCGGTTCACCGAGAAATAATACCAGAAGGTCCTGAGGCCGGTGAGACGATCCGGGTTGCCGGAGGCCATCGGGGCGATTTCGGTCGACTGGCTCATCACGCCGCCCTTATGCGTGGGTTGATGACGGCATAGAGCACGTCGACGATCAGATTCACGGCCATGACGATAAGGGCAATCAACAGCAGGCCAGACTGCACGACAACATAGTCGCGCTTGGATATGGATTCGACCATCCATCTGCCGATGCCGGGCCACGAGAAAATTGTTTCGGTAAGGATGGCGCCGGCGAGCAGCGTACTAACCTGCAGGCCGATGGTGGTGACCACCGGGATGAGTGCGTTGCGCAGAGCATGCACCCCGATGACTCGGGCCGACGAAAGCCCTTTGGCTCGGGCCGTCCGCACGTAGTCCTCGCCCAGCACCTCGAGCATGGCGGAGCGCGTCTGGCGCGCTATCACAGCCAGCGGAATGGTGCCGAGCACGATTGTCGGTAGCACCAAATGGCGCAATACCGAGCGAAATGCATCCCATTTGCCGTAGAGCAAGGTGTCGATGGTCATGAAGCCGGTGATCGGCTTGAAGAAGTACTGCAGGTCGATGCGGCCGTTAACCGGTGTCCAGCCGAGATAACCGGAGAAAAAGATGATCAGCAGCAGGCCCCACCAGAAGATCGGCATGGAGTAGCCGACGAGCGCGGTGCCCATCAGCGACTGGTCGAACCACGAGCCGCGCTTGACGGCCGCGAAGATGCCGGCCGGGATGCCGAGCACCATGGCGAAAATCATGGCGAAGAACGACAGTTCCAGCGTCGCCGGGAACAGCGTCTTGAACTCTTCAAGCACCGGGCGCTTGGACGAAATGGAAACGCCGAAATCGCCGGTGGCGACTGCACCGACATAGCGAGCATACTGCTCCCAGATCGGCAGATTGTAGCCGAACTGTTCCTTGAGTTCCTCGTAACGCGCGGGCGCCACGCCGTGTTCGCCGGCCATGGCAAGAATGGGATCGCCGGGCAGCAGCCTGACGAAGGCGAAGGCACAGATAGTGATGCCGACTAGCGTCGGGATCAAAAGTGCAATTCTGTGAAGAATATATTTGAGCATGGCGAAGGGGGCGGCGCTCTAGAGCGCCGCCCCACTCAATGTCTTATTCGGCTTTGTCGACGCCGTCGAAGCGGTGAATGCCGAGCGGGTCCATCATGAAACCGCTGACATTCTTGCGCACGACCGCGTAGACTTGGCTATGCGCCAGCAGGAAGGCCGGAGCCTGCTTCTGGAAGACGACCTGCGCCTCGCCATAGAGCTTGGCACGCTCGGCCTGGTCGCTGGTCTTCTTGGCCTTCTGGATCAGGTCTTCGAAGTCCTTGTCGCACCAGCTGGAGTAGTTCGAGACGCCGATGGCGGAGCAAGCGAACAGGGTGGCGAAGAAGTTGTCCGGATCGCCATTGTCACCGGTCCAGCCGATCTGGAACGCACCGGGACGGTCCTTCTTCTTGCCTTCCGAGCGATACTTGGTCCACTCGTAGTTGACGATCTCCGCCTTGACGCCGACCTTGGCCCAGTCAGCCTGGATCAGTTCGGCGGCGCGCTGGAAGTTCGGGTTGTAGGGACGAACGCGATCGGAAGCCCAGAGCTGGATTTCCTTCAACCCGGCAGCCTCAAGCACCTTCTTGGCCGCATCCGGATTATAGGCGTCGGCCTTCACATCCTTGTTCCACGACCACATGGTCGGCGGGATCAGGTTTTCGGCAGGCGTGGCGCCGGCATCCTGGAACAGCGACTTGATCAGCGCTTCCCGGTCGATCGCCTGGTTGAGCGCGTGGCGCACCTCAGGCTTGTCGAGCGGCGGGATGGTGGTGTTGTAGCTCATATAACCGATGTTCAGGCCGGCCTGATCCATCAGGGTCACGTCGTTGTTGGCCTTGATCGTGCCGATGTCGGCAGGATTCGGATAGGGAGCGATGTCGCATTCGCCGGCAAGCACCTTCTGGATGCGGGCGGTCGCATCAGGCGTGATGGCGAAGACGAGATCGTCGATCTTCTCCTTACCCTTGAAATAATCCGGGTGGGCCGCGTAGCGGATGACCGAATCCAGCTGGTAGTCGACAAACTGGAACGGACCGGTGCCGATCGGCTTGGTCGAGAAATCGGCCATCTTGCCGTCCTTCGCCAACTGGTCGGCATATTCCTTCGACACGATGGAGGCGAAGTCCATGCCGAGATTGGCCAGCATCGGCGCGTTCGGCTCGGTCAGCGTCAGCTTGACGGTCAGGTCATCGACCTTTTCCCACTTGGCGACGTATTTCGGCATGTCCATGCCGGTGTAGTAGTCCCAGGTCAGGTTGGGCAGATACTTGTCGCCATTCCAGGGGTTCGCCTTGTTGAACTGGCGATCGAAGGAGAAGACGACGTCGTCGGCGTTGAGGTCACGCGTCGGCTTGAAATAGTCGGTGGTCTGGAACTTCACGCCCGGATGCAGGTGGAACGTATATACCAGGCCGTCGTCCGAGATTTCCCACTTGTCGGCGAGGCCGGGCTCGACCTCGGTGCCGCCATGCTTGAATTCGACCAGACGCGAATAGACGGTACGCGACGAGGCATCGAAATCGTTGCCGCCGGTCGTCGTACCCGGATCGAAATTGGCCGGCGACGCTTCCGAGCAATAGACAAGCGTCTTCGCATTGGCCATGCCGCTCAGGACGCTTGCAGCCAGCAACGCGGCCGCAAAAGCGAGTTTCTTTTTCATTGAGCACTCCCTGATGTTCTTCCAAGCCCCTCTATCAGGCTCGCGAAGCGCGCATATAAGCACCGTTTTTCCGGCTTTGGAACACCCCGTTTGCTTACCCCGCGGGAAGCAGGAAAAAAATCCGCCATTTTGCTAAACGGCAGAAAAAATTAGCAGTTTTTTCCACTCACGAGATTGTTAACGACCGCATTTTTTTATTGATCCGGCATCTGGCGACATCAACGCCGCGTCCGCCTTCATCCGATCGTCGATGTGGAAAGATACCGGTTGCAAGTGTCGCCGACGGGAAGATTTTCGGCGGCAAATCTTTCGGCGCCTTGCCGCAGGGGCAAGACTTGCACCGCCGCCGATAGAGGCAATACATAGATGGATATGCTGGCGGCAGCGGAGGACGTCTCTGTCAATTCGGAGGCGGGCGCGGCACAGGCGACCAAACGGGCGAACAAGAATTGCTAGGGAGGAACGGGTGGCAAAAGCATCGAAGACGCCGGTGAAAGCGTCGGCCAAGGCAGTCTCGAAACCAGCTGCCGCCGACGGGCAAGGCAAAGCTGCCGCCAAGGCCGCGACCGCCAAAGCCGAGGCAAAGCCTGCCAAGACAGCACCGGCGGCAAAGGCTGCCACCACCGCCAAGGCCGCTGCGAAGCCGGCAACGAAAGCCGCCCCGGCAAAGATCTCCGCGACGAAGACTTCTCCGACGAAGACTCCGGCAAAGACTTCTCCGGCAAAGACTGGGGCAATGAAAGCCGGGGCGCCAGCGAAGGCAGTGCCGGCATCGAAACCGGCGACGGCTGCCACCAAGCGGCTGCCGAAGGCGCTGACAGAACTTGCTGCCGGCCTGCCCGAAAAGCCGTGGCTCAAGAGCTATCCGAAAAATGTGCCGGCCGAGATCGGTGCGTTGCCCTACAGTTCGATCGGCGATTTCCTGGTCGCTGCCTGCAAGCAATTTTCCTCCCAGCCGGCCTTCACCTGCATGGACAAATCCATCAGCTACGCCGATGTCGAGCAGTTGTCGGCGGCCTTCGGTGCCTATCTGCAATCGAAGGGGCTGCAAAAGGGTGCGCGCGTCGCCCTGATGATGCCCAACGTCCTGCAATATCCGGTGGCGATGATGGGCATCCTGCGCGCCGGCTATGTCGTGGTGAACATCAATCCGCTTTACACGCCGCGCGAGCTGGAACACCAGCTCAAGGATTCCGGCGCACAAGCCATCGTCATCCTGGAAAACTTCGCCAACACCTTGCAGGCGGTAATCGCCAGGACCGCGGTCAAGCATGTCGTGGTGGCGGCCATGGGCGACATGCTCGGCGGCCTCAAGGGCACGATCGTCAACTTCGTCGTGCGCCGCGTGAAGAAGATGGTGCCGGCATGGTCGCTGCCTGGACATGTCAAGTTCAACGTGGCGATGAAGGCCGGCGCCGGCCTCGGCTTCAAGCCAGCCAAGGTTGCAGCCGACGATGTCGCCTTCTTGCAATATACGGGCGGCACCACGGGCGTCTCCAAGGGCGCCACGCTGCTGCACAGCAATGTGCTCTCCAATGTCGTGCAGAACGCGCAGTGGATGGAAGACGCCTATACGATCAAACCGAAACCCGCGCACCCGAACTTCATCTGCGCGCTGCCGCTCTACCATATCTTCGCGCTGACCGTGAACGCGCTGATGGGCATGCAGCAAGGCGCTCGCAACGTGCTCATTCCCAACCCGCGCGACATTCCGGGCTTCGTCAAGGAACTGGCAAAGTATCCGGCCCACATCTTTCCCGGCCTCAACACATTGTTCAATGCGCTGCTCAACAATGAGGATTTCCGCAAACTCGACTTCAAGCCGCTGGTGCTGACACTGGGCGGCGGCATGGCGGTGCAAAAGGCGTCGCCGAACGCTGGAAGGCGTTGACCGGCTGCCCTGTCACTGAAGGCTACGGCCTCTCGGAAACCTCGCCGGTGGCGACGGCCAACAAGTTCAGTTCCGGCGACTTCACCGGCACGATCGGCCTGCCGCTGCCCTCGACGGAAATCGCCATCCGCGACGACGACGGCAACAATTTGCCGCTCGGCGAGGTCGGCGAAATCTGCATCCGGGGACCGCAGGTGATGGCGGGCTACTGGAACCGGCCTGACGAGACCGCCAAGGTGATGACCAAGGACGGCTACTTCAAGTCAGGCGATATGGGCTTCATGGACGAGCGCGGCTACACCAAGATCGTCGACCGCAAGAAGGATATGATCCTGGTCTCGGGCTTCAACGTCTATCCGAACGAGCTCGAAGAGGTCGTGGCGATGCATCCAGGCGTGCTCGAAGTGGCGGCGATCGGCGTGCCGGACGAGCACTCCGGCGAAGTGCCGAAGCTGTTCATCGTCAAGAAGGATCCAGCCCTGACCGCTGAAGCCATCACCGCTTTTTGCCGCGAGAACCTGACCGGTTACAAGCGGCCCAAATACATCGAGTTCAGGACCGAATTGCCGAAGACGCCGGTCGGCAAGATCCTGCGGCGAGCGCTGCGCGCCTAGTGAGGGAAGATTCTGTCCGCGACGAGGCGGCGGGCAACGGTTCGCCGGACAAGGATTCGCTGGACCGGCGCCCGCGCCTCGGCCCGGCGGAATTCATCAAGGCCAACATGCGCCTCGTCCCGGTGCCAGCGCTTCCCGAAATCCGTTTCTACACCGCCCATCCGGGCAGTGGGTTGAGGCGCCTCGTCGATCCCGAAGACGATGGTGACGCGGACGACGACGCGCCGGAACCACAGCCGCCCTACTGGGCCTATGCGTGGGCCGGCGGTACGGTGCTGGCACGCTACATCCTTGACCGTCCAATGAGCGTGGCGGGCCGCCGCGTGCTGGACCTCGGCGCCGGCTCCGGCATTGTCGGCATCGCCGCGGCGAAAGCCGGCGCGCGTGAGGTGATCGCCGCCGAAATCGACCGCAACGGCGTCGCCGCGCTCGGCCTCAACGCGGCGGCGAACGGCGTCAAAATTACCATTGTCGATGGCGATATCACCGGGGGCTCGCCGCCCTTGGTCGATCTCGTGCTTGCCGGCGATGTGTTCTACGGGCGGGACGTCGCTGAGCGCGTCATGCCTTTTTCGACCGCTGCCTTGCCGCCGGAATTGAGGTGCTGGTCGGCGATCCGGGCCGGGCCTATCTGCCGCGCTCGCGATTGCGCCTGCTTGCCGAATATCAGGTGCCGGATTTCGGCGACGCGAAAGACGCCGCCGCAAGGCCGAGCGGCATCTTTCGTTTCGAGGCCGAACCTGACGGTTAGACCGTCTCCTGACTCGTGCCGAAAGGAAATCCGGCAGGTCGGCAACCGAATCCAGGATGACGTCGGCAATCTCGGCCAGCGATTCGCGCGTGCCGGTGCCGGAGAGCACGCCCACCGCCAGGCCGCAGCCGCCGGCGCGCGCCATTTCGAGATCGTGGCGGTTGTCGCCGACCATGGCGATCTCCGACGGCTTCAGGCCGGTGAGATCGCAAAAGGCCTGGATGGTGTCGGGCGCCGGTTTCGGATTGGCCACCGCGTCGTAGCCATAGGCGGCGTCGAACAGTTGTGCGACGCCGAGCGTAACCAAGGTTTTTTCCGCACCGCTGGTGGAATCGTTGGTGGCGACGCCAAGCCGGTAGGACCTTTTGTGCAGTGTTGCCAGCGTGTCGACGATGCCCGGCAGCGCCACCGCCATCGATGAACCCTGTACCGAGGTGATCTCGTTGAAGCGGGCGACGGCCAGCATCTGGTCTTCGTCGGACAGACGCGGGAACCATAGCTCGACGACGTCCATGTTGGTGCCCGAGGCAAAGATCGAATCGGGCTTGAAGCGCCGGTTGGCGAAATCGAAGCCGGCGGCCGCGAGCAGCCTGTCGGCCTTCCAGCGGTCGCCATCGGATGCGTCCATGGCCATGAAGTCGGCGATGCCGAGCCAGGTCGCGTTGAAGTCGACAAGTGTCCCGTCCTTGTCGAACAATATGCCCTTGATGTCTGCCAAATCAGTCACTCCGAACCACGCAATTGGTGGATGCGTTCCACAAGGCCCCTAGTCGAGGCGTCCCGGTTTGCGGCGCTTTCCTTGCCTTCCACGACAGGCAGCAGGCCGGTCGCCAGTTCCTTACCGAGTTCGACGCCCCACTGGTCGAAGGAATTGATGTTGAACAGCGTGCCCTCGACGAAGACGCGATGCTCGTAGAGCGCGATCAGCCGGCCGAAGGTGCGGGGATCGAGCTTGCGATAGAGGATGGTCATCGAAGGCCGGTTGCCGGAGAAGACACGATGCGGCGCTATCTTGTCGACGTCGGCCGGCTTCATGCCCTTGGCCAGCATCTGCGCGCGCGCCTCGTCCAGCGTGCGGCCCTTCATCAGAGCTTCCGATTGCGCCAGGCAATTGGAGAGCAGCAGGTCATGCTGGTGCTTGAGCTCAGGCTCGTGGCCGACCGCCGCTGCCAGGAATTCGACCGGGATGAAGTCGGTGCCCTGGTGCAGAAGCTGGAAGAAGGCGTGCTGGCCATTGGTGCCCGGCTCGCCCCAGACCAGCGGCCCGGTCGGCGTCGCCACCGGCGTGCCGTCCAGAGTGACGCCCTTGCCGTTCGATTCCATATCGAGCTGCTGCAGATAGGCCGGCAGCCGGGACAGGCGCTGATCATAGGGGATCACCGCGCGGGCCGGATAGAAGCAGATCACCCGATGCCACCAGCCGACCAGCCCGAGCAACGCCGGCAGGTTCCCGGCGAGCGGCGCGGTGCGGAAATGCTCGTCCATCTCGTGGGCGCCGTCGAGGAAGGCGCGGAAATTCCGCGGACCGACGGCAATCATGACGGGAAGGCCGATGGCGCCCCAGACCGAATAGCGGCCGCCGACCCAGTCCCAGAAGCCGAAGACGCGATCGGATTCGATGCCGAACTTGGCCACCAGGTCGAGCGCCGTCGAGACGGCGGCGAAATGCTTGCCGACCGCCTGCTTGCCGAGTGCCTTCTGCACCCAGTCGCGCGCCGTCTGCGCATTGGTCATCGTCTCGACCGTGGTGAAGGTCTTGGAGGCGATGATGAACAGCGTGGTTTCGGCCGACAGGCCCTTCAGCGTGTCATGGATATGGGCGCCGTCGATGTTGGAGACATAGTGCGCGCGCGGCCCGTCATGATAGGGGGCGAGCGCCAGCGTCGCCATGGCCGGGCCGAGGTCGGAGCCGCCAATGCCGATGTTGACGATGTCGGTGATCTTCTTGCCTGTGGCACCGGCCGCTTTGCCGGAGCGGATGGCATCGGCGAAGGCGCCCATCGCGTCAAGCACGGAAAGGACATCCGCCTTGACGTCCTGGCCGTCGACCGTGACGCCCTTGCCGCTGAGGTTGCGCAGCGCCGTGTGCAGCACGGCGCGGTCTTCGGTGATGTTGATCTTCTTGCCGGCGAACATGGCGGCGCGGCGGCCTTCGAGATCGGCGGCATCGGCCAGCTTTTCCAGCAAGTCCATGGTGACGGCGTCGACGGCGCATTTCGACCAGTCGAGCAAAAGGTCGCCGTCGCTGGCGGAGAATGTCTTGAACCGCTGCGGATCGGCGGCGAAGGCCTGGCGCATGCTGGCAGGTGCCGCAGCGCGATGATCGCGCAAGGCGGCAAGCTGTTTCTGGAAGGCTGACTTATCCACTGGCGGGGGGCTCCTGGCGTTTTTCGACGTACTTTATCAGACCGGATGTTTCCGGCGCGTGTCGTCGCGACAAACCTATTGAGCCGAATTCCGTGCGGTCAATACGCGGCGATGCCGCATCGCATCACGATGCGATGACACAATGTGTCACTGCGGGCGGCCACGGAGCCCGATTTTGGCTGAAGGATCACTGGCATAAATCCCAACGATCAGAAAAATTGATTGGCGCAACCCCTTGTGCCACCCATACACTCGACTGGTCCAGCCAAATGAAAATGGCTGGCCATCCGAGGAAGATTTCCCATGCCACAGCGCAACGACACGGCCATATGGTCCGGCCTGTTCCGGATTTCGGCCGAATCCGGCCAAACCCTGCAGGCGCAGATCCGCCAGGCCATCGTGGCCGCCATTCTCGACCGCCAGATCGCCGCTTCGATGCCGCTTCCCTCCTGCCGCATCCTGGCCGAAAAACTCGGCGTCGCACGCGGGACGGTAGTGCTGGCCTTCCAGCAGCTCGTCGACCAGGGGTTCCTGGTGGCGCGCGAGCGGCGCGGCCATTTCGTCAATCCCGACGTGCTGGCGACGCCGGCCAAGCCGCACCAGAAGGCGCCCGACCAGGCCAATGAGATCGACTGGAAGGCGCGCCGGCAGATCGCCGCCAGCGACATGCCGCCGCCGGCCAAGCACGAGAACTGGATCAAGTCGTCCTACCCCTTCGTCTATGGCCAGTTCGACCCGGCGCTGTTCCCGACCGCCGAATGGCGCGAGTGCAACCGCATGGCGCTGGCCGTGCTCGAGATCCGCAACTGGGCGTCCGACATGGTCGATCGCGACGATCCGCTGCTGATCGAACAGATCCAGGCGCGGCTCTTGCCCCGGCGCGGCATCTTCGCCAATCCCGACGAGATCATCGTCACGCTGGGCGCCCAGAACGCGCTCTACATGCTGGCTTCGCTGCTGATGACCAAGGGCTCGAAGGTGGCGATGGAAGACCCTGGCTATCCCGACGCGCGCTCGATCTTCCGGCTTGCGGGCGCCGAGATCCAGCCGGTTCCGGTCGATCAGTCCGGCATCGTAACCTCTTCCATCCCCAATGATTCCGGCTTCGTCTTCGTTACGCCCAGCCATCATTGCCCGACCATGGTGCCTTTGTCGGCCGAGCGGCGGCAGGATCTTCTGGCGCGCGCCAACCGGCACAACCAGATCATCATCGAGGACGGCTATGACAGCCAGCTTCTCGACGAGGCGCCGCAGCAGGCGCTGAAGAGCCTCGATCGCTCCGGTCGCGTCGTCTATGTCGGCTCGATGTCGAAGACGCTCGCTCCCGGCCTGCGGCTTGGCTACATCGTCGCCTCCGCTGGACTGATCTCGGAGCTCAGGGCGCTGCGCCGTTTCATGCTGCGCCATCCGCCGGCCAACAACCAGCGCGCCGTCGCGCTCTTCCTGTCGCTCGGCCATCACGAGGCCCTGGTGCGGCGTCTGTCGAGCGCTTTCGACGAGCGTCGCAAGCGCCTGGTCCATGCGATTTCCGCTTTCCTGCCGGAATGGCGTTCGACCGATTCGGCCGGCGGCACGTCGCTCTGGCTCGAAGGGCCACGCGGTACCGATTCCCGCGGTTTGGCCGAGGCCGCCGCCTCGCGCAGCGTCATCATCGAGCCGGGAGACCGCTTCTTCGACCGCACCGAAAAGCCTTCGCGTTTCATGCGGTTGGGCATTTCCTCGATCGCGCTGCAGCATATCGAGCCCGGCATCCGGGAACTGGCCACGGCCGCCGGACGCAGACCGGCAGCGGCCTGATCCACTCGCTCTATCCCTTGACCGGAGCCGCACACGTGCGGCTCCGACTCCTTTAACTCTGGCATATGCAACCAGACCGGCTGGCTCATAGTCTGTGCCAATGCCGGCGGCATAGTCGTGGCATAAAGGGGAAGAAACAGCCGATGGTGGACCAACCGCCGCCCTGTTTCCGAGAAAAGGTGGAGTGCCTCCATGTCAGTGGTTCTTGAAAAGCAGGAAGCAGCAGTGGATCAGCGCTCGCGCCGCTCCGGTGGACGCGAAGCGCGCCGTGCCATGCGGGCAGCGCCGCTGGCCGACGACATCAGGCCGGTGCGCGCCGGCCTCGAGGGCGGCAGCTACGGACCGTTGCGCGGCAACGACCAGGAGCGCATCCACGAGGCGGTGCTGACGCTGCTGGAAACCGTCGGCTTCGCCAATGCCATCCCCTCCTGCATCGAGGCGCTGACCAAGGCCGGCGCCACCTATGGCGATGACGGCCGCATCCGTTTCCCGCGCGCGCTGGTGCTCGACACGATCAAGAAGGCAGCGCGGAATTTCACCTTGCACGGCCAGGATCCGAAACACGACATGGTGATCCAGGGCAAGCGCGTGCACTACGGCACGGCGGGTGCCGCCGTCCATCTGGTCGATGTCGAGAAGCGCGAATACCGCGAATCGCTGCTGCAGGACATCTATGACGCCGCCCGCATCGTCGACGGGCTCGACAACATCCATTTCTTCCAGCGGCCGATGGTGCCGCGCGACATTCCCGATCCGCTCGAAATGGACTTCAACACGCTCTATGCCTGCGTGATGGGCACGTCCAAGCATGTCGGCACCTCGTTCACGGTGCGCGAGAACGTGCAGCCGGCGCTGGAAATGCTCTATGCCATTGCCGGCGGCGAGGAGAATTTCCGCGCCCGGCCGTTCGTGTCGAACTCCAACTGCTTTGTCGTGCCGCCGATGAAATTCGCCGAGGACGCCTGCGGCGTGCTCGAGGCCTGCGTCGACGGCGGCATCCCGATCCTGCTTTTGTCGGCCGGACAGGCCGGCGCCACCGCTCCGGCGGCGATTGCCGGTGCGGTCGTGCAAGCGGTGGCCGAAGTGCTTGCCGGTCTGGTCTATGTCAACGCCATCAAGCCGGGACATCCGGCGATCTTCGGTACCTGGCCGTTCGTGTCGGATCTGCGGACCGGCGCCATGTCGGGCGGCTCGGCCGAGCAGGCGGTGCTGACCGCTGCCTGCGCGCAGATGGCGCAATTCTACGATCTGCCGGGCGGTTCGGCCGCCGGCATGACGGATTCGAAACTGCCCGACATCCAGTCCGGCTACGAAAAAGGCATCACCGACGTGATGGCCGGCTTGGCCGGGCTCAACCTCGTCTATGAATCGGCCGGCATGCATGCCTCGCTGCTCGGCTTCTGCCTGGAAAGCCTGATCATCGACAATGACATGCTCGGCCACTGCCTGCGCTGCGTGCGCGGCATCGAGGTGACCGATGAGGCGCTGTCGATCGACACCATCGCTGATGTCTGTCTGAGAGGTCCCGGCCACTATCTCGGCAACGAGCAGACGCTGCGGCTGATGCAGACCGAGTATTTCTATCCGGCCGTCGGCGACCGGTTTTCGCCGAAGGAATGGAACGAGAAAGGCCGGCCCGACATATTGCAGCGCGCGATCATCGAGAAGAAGCGCATCCTTGCCGAACGCTTCCCGCGCCATGTCGCAAAACTGCTCGACGACAAACTGCGCGCCCGCTTCGGCGACATGATCAAGCTGCCGCGCGCCAATATGGGCGGATAAGCCCGTTTCCGGTCAGTCCGTGCCGAGCCCATAGCGCTCGACGACTTCGGCATTGATCAGCTTGGCGTGCAGGGCCATCAGCACGATCTGGGCATCGAAACTGTCGCCGGCTTCCACCGCGTCCTCGATCCGGCGTTCCACGTCCTGCCGCTGCTGCAAGCCATGCGCGCTTTCGAAGGTTTCCGGTCCGGCAATGCAATAGCTGAACAGCCGCGCCACATCGGGATAGGCCTGTAGCGGCGGTTCGTCGGGCCAGCGATCCTTCATCAGATTGACGATGGTGAGTTTCACGCCCTCCGGCACCAGGGCGGGATGCAGGTCGGCGCCGCGCAAGGCGGTGTCGAGCTGCCTCAGATCGCCCGAGCGGCCGAACATGCCGAGGAAACCGAGGGAAGAGCGTCGTTGCGCCATGATGTTCCAATCCGTTTCCAACCACTTAGGTGGTCGGAAAGCGGAATACAAAGGCAGGCGGACATCTAGCCGCTTACCGCCAACAATAAGACACCAGCCAAGGCCGACCCGGCGAGCGTCGGCAGCATGCCGATCTTCAGCTTCAGGATGGCGATCATAGCGGCCAGGGAAAGCAGCGCGGCACGCCAGTCGATCGACGAAACCACCGGCACATTCATGCCGAGGCTCAATGCGTGCACCTCGCGGAAAACCACGTGCAAGGCAAACCACAGAGCGAGATTCATGATGACGCCGACGACAGCGGCGGTGATCGCACCGAGCGCTGCCGACAAGGCCCTGTTGCCGCGCAGGGCCTCGATATAAGGCGCGCCGAGGAATATCCAGAAAAAGCACGGCGTGAACGTCACCCACAAGGTCAGCAGCGCCCCAAGCGATCCGGCAAGCAACGGGTTCAGTGAGCCGGCGTGGCGGAACGCGGCGATGAAGCCGACAAACTGCAACACCAGGATGAGCGGACCAGGCGTGGTTTCGGCAAGCCCAAGTCCATCGACCATTTCACCAGGTGCGAGCCAGCCGAAGGACTGCACGGCTGCCTGCGCGACATAGGCCAGCACCGCATAGGCGCCGCCGAAGGTGACGACCGCCATCAGGCTGAAGAACCGGCCTATCTCCGTCCACACACTGGCGCCGGTGAACCACCAGATGACGAGAACCGGTCCGAGCCAGATCGGCAGCCAGATCGCGATAGTGCGCGGCGCATGCCATCTGGTCGGTTTGACATGTGTCAGCTCGCCGCGCTCGAACATCAGGTCGACCGCTCCCTTGATGTCGGCAACATCGCCCTTGCCATGCGCGGAGCCGGAAAACAGGCCGGGGACCATGCGGTCTCCCAGCCATCCCGTCAGGCCGGCGAGCAGGATGATGAGCGGAAACGGCACATTCAACGCATAGATGGCGACGAATGCCGCGACCGCGATCAGCACCATGGCTGGGTTTTTCAGAGCGCGCCGTCCGATGCGGATCACCGCCTCGATGACGATGGCAAGCACCGCCGCCTTCACCCCGAGGAAAAGCGCCTCGACGAGCGGCATGTCGCCATAGAGCATATAGAGGCTGCTCAAGACGAGCATGACGAGCGCGCCGGGCACGACGAACAGGATGCCGGCGACAAGGCCACCGACCGTCCGGTGCAGCAGCCAGCCGATATAGATGGCGAGTTGCTGGGCCTCTGGGCCAGGCAGCAGCATGCAGTAGTTCAGCGCGTGCAGGAAACGCTGTTCGCCGATCCAGCGCCGCTCCTCGACCAATTCCCTGTGCATCAAGGCGATCTGCCCGGCGGGCCCGCCGAAGCTGAGCAGTCCGATCTTCGCCCAGACCTTCACAGCCTCGGCGAAGGTCGGCGCAGCCGGCGCATCGAGGTTCCCCGCCTCACGTGCAGGCGCAACAGCGCTCATGACGGTTTACCCGCGCTGGGCCAGTTGTGCGTTTCCTCGGTGGCGTCACGGCACCAGCGGAAGAACGCATCGTAGAGCAGCATGCCTGCTTCCAGTTGCTGCAGATCGTCGCGAAACATCCGCGACAAGCCAAGCGAGGCAGCCAGAAAGCCGGCGGCCTGGGGAACAAGGTCGAGGTTTGCGGTGTCGGCCGCGCGGACGATCGCGGCGAGGCGATCGAGCGCGGTGGATTCCAACCCGAATTCCTCGATCATCGTATCGAAGGTGCAGCGTTCGCCGCGATGGCTCCAGAACACATTGTCGATGTCGAATGGCACGGCCTGAAAGCGGTCGGCGACAGCGGGCACTTCGGCCGCGTCGACAAACAGGAAGACCGCGTGAGGATCGACGAATCGCCGGATCAGCCAGGGGCAGGCGATGCGGTCGACCTTCGGGCGGGACCGTGTCACCCAGACGGTGCGGCCCTTTTCGTCACGCGGCGGTAGCTTTTCGGTGCGGACCAAAAGCCCATTTGCGTCGCGCCAGGCTTCAAAGCCGCCTTCGAGGGATTCAGCGGAAATTCCCTCGTGCCGCAGCCATGCGGCCACGCCTTGCGAGAGTTTTTGACCTTTCTGACAGACGACCGAGACTTGCCTGCCGGCAAATTCGGTGGCCCAGGTCGAAACGGTTTTGAAATTGCGTCGGCATGAGGCCGGCAGCAAGCGCGGATCGGCGTCGAAATCATCATCGATGCGGACATCGATGATGACAGGCGCACCCGGCAGACCGACGAGACGGGACAGTTGCGATACGGTGATAGCGGTTGTTGACGGCATAGCGTCCACCTCCTGATAGAGAAGCTTGGACGCGAACGTTGGGCTGACGCCTCACGGGGTCGTCGCGATGCACCCCTTGCCATGATCGTGGATTTGTTGGGCGCGCTTGTCAAGGATCGTGACCGGAACGCGCCACCTCAAAACGAAAAACGGCTGGCGGCCCAATTGCACAGGGCCGTCAGCCGGTCGATCCAATATCGGTGATTGCCGCCAGGAATAATCGATGACTATCCCTTGGAATAATCAATGATTATTCCCGGAGTAATCAGCGATTGTCTCCGGAGCAATCAGCGATTGCCTCCCGGAGCAATCAGTGATTGTCCCTGGGCACGCCTCTGGTGTGCGCGACATCCTGGTATTTCACCGCCGGCTTCAGCACCATTCCCTGGTCGAACTGGTCGACCATGCCGCGCTGGATTTCCTGCCATGGCGTCTGGTGCTGCGGATAGTGGTAGCCGCCATTGCCCTGCAGCGCCGCGCGCCGCTTGGCGATCTCGTCGTCGCTGACCAGGATGTTGGCGGTGCCCTTGTTCAGGTCAATGCGCACGCGGTCGCCTGTCTTGAGCAGCGCCAGTCCGCCGCCAATCGCAGCTTCCGGCGAGGCGTTGAGGATCGACGGCGAGCCCGACGTACCCGACTGGCGGCCATCGCCGATGCAGGCCAGAGCATGGATGCCCTTCTTGATGAGATAGGCGGGCGGCTGCATGTTGACGACCTCGGCACCGCCGGGATAGCCGACCGGGCCGGCGCCGCGCATGAACAGGATCGTGTGCTCGTCGATGCCTTGCGCCGGATCGTCGATGCGGGCGTGGTAATCCTCCGGCCCGTCGAAGACCATGGCGTTGCCTTCGAACGCTTCCGGATCCTTCGGGTTGGACAGATAGCGCTCGCGGAATTCCGGCGAGATGCCGCTGGTCTTCATGATCGCCGAATCGAACAGATTGCCGCTGAGGTTGATGAAGCCGGCATTGACCTTCAGCGGCTTGTCGACGCTGCGGATGACGTCGGCGTTTTCGACGACCGCCGCCTTGCAATTGTCGCCGATCGACTTGCCATTGGCGGTCAGCGCATCGGGATGCGGCAACAGTCCGCCCTTCATCAGTTCGGCCACCACGGCCGGCACGCCGCCGGCGTGATGGTAGTCCTCGCCGAGATATTCGCCCGTCGGCTGCAGATTGACGATGAGCGGCACTTTGAGGCCGATCTTCTGCCAGTCGTCATTGTCGAGCGGCACGCCGAGATGGCGGGCAATGGCGTTGAGATGGATCGGTGCGTTGGTGGAACCGCCGATCGCCGAATTGACGACGATGGCGTTCTCGAAGGCCTTGCGCGTCATGATGTCGGACGGCTTCAGGTCCTCATGCACCATGTCGACGATGCGCTTTCCCGTCTCGTAGGCGATCTGGCCGCGCTCGCGGTAAGGCGCCGGGATGGCGGCCGAGCCGGGCAACTGCATGCCGAGCGCCTCGGCCAGCGAATTCATCGTGGTGGCGGTGCCCATCGTGTTGCAATAGCCGGTGGAGGGCGCCGAGGAAGCGACGATGTCCATGAACTCGTCATAGTCGATCTCGCCGGCCGACAGGCGCTGGCGCGATTCCCAGACGATGGTGCCGGAGCCGGTGCGCTTGCCTTTGTGCCAGCCATTGAGCATCGGACCAACCGACAGCGCGATGGCCGGAATGTTGACGGTGGCTGCGGCCATAAGCAGCGCCGGCGTCGTCTTGTCGCATCCGATGGTCAGCACGACGCCGTCGAGCGGATAGCCATAGAGCACTTCGACGAGGCCAAGATAGGCAAGGTTGCGGTCAAGTGCGGCGGTCGGACGCTTGCCGGTCTCCTGGATCGGATGGCAAGGGAATTCGAAGGGAATGCCGCCCATCGAGACGATGCCCTCGCGCACGCGCTTGGCGAGCTCGATATGGTGCCGGTTGCAAGGCGACAGATCCGAGCCGGTCTGGGCGATGCCGATCAACGGCTTGCCCGACATCAGCTCGGCACGGGTCAGCCCGTAATTCAGGTAACGCTCCAGATAGAGCGCGGTCATTCCCGGATTGTCGGGGTTGTCGAACCACTCCTGCGAGCGGAATTTTTTCTTCTTGGTGGGGGCGCCGGCCATCACGGTCTCCGTATTTGTATGACAAATCGATATGACAACGCGTCACTGCAAGCAAGGGGCACGCGCGTTCCTAACCCGCACTTTGGTGCGATAGACACAACAGCGCCCCTGCGCTAGGGCTTCAAACCATTCTTTCCGGGAGGTTCTTGATGGCTTTGGTGATCGAAGGCGAGGAACGCATTGCCGCACCCCTGCAAAAAGTCTGGGAAGCGCTGAACGACCCGGAGGTTTTGAAGGCGACCATTCCCGGTTGCCAGAGCCTCGAGATGCAGTCACCGACCGAAATGACCGCGACGGTGGTGGTGAAGATCGGACCGATCAAGGCGACCTTCAACGGCGAAGTGACGCTGAAAAATCTGAAGCCGCCGCACTCCTACACCATCCAGGGCGAAGGCAAGGGCGGCATCGCCGGCTTCGCCAAGGGCGGCGCCGACGTGACGCTGACCGAGGATGGGGCGGATGCCACGGTGCTCAAATATGCGGCCAAGGCCGAAGTCGGCGGCAAGATCGCCCAGCTTGGCAGCCGGCTGATCGAGTCGACGTCGAAGAAACTGGCCGGGCAGTTCTTTTCGAGCTTCGGCGAGAAGGTCGGCGGCTGACCGTCCCGCTAGAGCAATTCCAGGAAAAGTGCGAAGCGGTTTTCCGTCCGGAATTGCGTCAAAAACAAATAAGGCGTCACTCGAAGACGATGCTCGGCACCGCCGCTTCGGCCGCGCCGCGTTCCTCATTGACCCGGTCCCAGACCTTGGCGGCGATGTCGCGATAGGTTTTCGCCGTGGCGCTGTCGGGCTTCGAGACAACAACCGGCTCACCGGCATCCGAGCTTTCGCGGATGCCCATTTCCAGCGGCACCTCGCCAAGGAAGGTGACGCCGAGGCGTTCAGCCTCACGGCGCGCGCCGCCATGGCCGAAAATGTCGTAGCGCTTGCCGGTGTCAGGGGCGATGAAATAGCTCATGTTCTCGACAATGCCGAGCAGCGGCACGTCGACCTTCTTGAACATGTTGAGGCCCTTGCGGGCATCGATCAGCGCCAGGTCCTGCGGCGTCGAGACGATGACGGCGCCGGCCAGCGGCACCTGCTGCGCCATGGTCAATTGCGCGTCGCCAGTGCCGGGCGGCATGTCGACGACGAGCACGTCGAGCCGGCCCCATTCGACCTCGCGTAGCATCTGCGTCAGCGCCGACATCACCATCGGCCCGCGCCAGATCATCGGCGTCTCCTCATCGACGAGGAACCCCATCGACATCACTTTGAGGCCGTAATTCTCCATCGGTTTCAGGATTTTGCCGTCAACCGTCTGCGGCCGGCCGTGGATGTTGAGCAGCTTCGGCATGGAAGGTCCGTAGATGTCGGCGTCAAGCACGCCGACCCGCAAGCCATTGGCGGCGAGGCCAAGCGCCAGGTTGACGGCGGTGGTCGACTTGCCGACGCCGCCCTTGCCGGAAGCAACCGCGATGATCGCCTCGATGCCGGGCACGCCGCGCTTGCCCGAGCTGTGCGATGCGGGAGCATGCGGAGCGGGGCGCGCGGCGGCGGGCGGAGCCGGCGGCGCCGGCCTCGGTGCGGGGCGCGCCGGAACAGGCGCCTCCATGCCGCCGCCCTTTTTCTCCGCCGTCAGCGCCACCACGGCACCGGCAACCCCTGGAATTGCCTTGACGACGCGCTCGGCGGCGGCACGCAGCGGCTCCATCTCCTGCGCCCTGGCGGCGGGAACGGTGATCGAGAAGAACACTTTCGAATCGGCGATGAAAATCTCGGAAACCATGCCGAGGTCGACGATGTTGCCGGTGAAGTCCGGCCCGTTGACCGTCTTCAGGCGCTCGGTGACGATTTCCTTGGTGACGGACATGATCTTTCCTCGGCGTTTGGCATGCAGATAGTGCAGTTTCCGGCGAGAACCAAGCCGTGACGCAAAGGCTTGCTCGGCGTGCCGTGGAAAACGACCGATGCTGTCGGATTTCGTCGGATGACGCTTCCTGTCGGCCGATTGCCGATGGTCAAATGGATCGCGTGCCCTAATTCGGTGCCTGAGCGAGGACACGACAATCCGGGAAGGAGACGGTCATGCTCCAAAACAGCAACGCAACGGCCAATCTCGCCGTCAAGGACCTGGCGAGGGCAAAAGCCTTCTATGAAGGCACGCTAGGCCTCAAGCAGGTCGACGACATAGGAGGCGAACTCATCGTCTACAAAAGCGGCGATACGCTCATCAATGTCTACCGGTCGCAATTTGCCGGTACCAACAAAGCGACGGCACTGACCTGGACAGTCGGCGACCGGATCGGCGATGTCGTCAAATCGCTGAAATCGAAGGGCGTGGCGTTCGAACATTATGAGATGCCCGGCCTGACGCTCGAGGGCGACATCCATCTCGGTCACGGTATGAAGGTCGCCTGGTTCAAGGATCCCGACGGCAATATCCTGAATCTCGTCGACAAATAGGCTTCGGCGCTTCGCGTCAGCGGGACCGCTGCGGCTCCGATCACTCGAAGGCGAGTTAGAGACGTCTTTCGGCCTGGCCGACGACCCGGCATTTCGCCTCGAATCGATCCGCCCGGATGGCCAGCAGAAACTGGCCGGGAATACCGGCGGTGTTCGAAACATCGATGGTGGCGCCATCCTCGCCGAGGCTGCGAACCGTGCAGTCGATGGTCGACATGCGGGCGTTGAAGACGATCTGTCCGGCCTTCAGCACCCGGCGCCGCGGCCGTACCTGATCGCCCTGAGACGAATTCCAGGCCGTGGTCCGATTGCGGCCGGCGTGTTTGGAGTGATACATGGCCGCGTCGGCGCGTTCGATCAGCTCCTGCAGGCTGCTGGTCCCGGGGTCGAACGAGGCAACACCGAAGCTCGCCGTGACCTGCATTTCCTGTGTGCCGTGCGCGAGCCGCATGGTCTCTATGGTGGCGCGCAGCCGCTCGGCAGATTCAAGCGCGCCGCTGCGTCCGGTATAGAGAAGCACAGCGAATTCCTCCCCACCGACGCGCCCGAATATGTCGACGTCCCGCAAGGTGGCGCTGCATTGCCGGGCCACACCAGACAGAACCTTATCACCCGCTGCATGCCCGAAATGGTCGTTGACCGATTTGAAATGGTCGACATCGAAGACAATGCAGGAGAAGTCGAAGCGCTGGCGCTGGGCAAGCGCAAATGCCTTGCCGCCCTGATCGATGAACGCCCGCCGCGACAGCACGCCGGTCAGCGCATCGCTGGAGGCATGCTGGCGCAGTTCCAACTCATCCATGGCAAGATCGGCAAAATCCTGGAGGATTGCGATGTCGCGGTCGCTGAATTCCCTTGGGGTGTAGCCGATCGCGCAGACACTGCCGATGTTGTGGCCGTCACGGGTTCGCAAAGGCACGCCCGCATAGAAGCGGATATGGGGATCGCTGCTCACCATGGGATTGTTGGCGAAACGGGGATCCTTCGTCGCATCCGCGACGATCAGCGGCTCTTCCCTAGGGATCGTGTACTGGCAGAATGTCGCCTTGCGTTCGACTTCATTAACCGCCAGGCCCTCGCAGGCCTTGTACCATTGGCGGTGCCCGTCGATGACCGAGATGATGGCGATCGGGACATCGAAGACCGTCTTGATCAATCGCGTGATGCGATCGAACGCCGCTTCGCGTGGCGTGTCCAGAACATCGAAGCGCTCGACGGCCCTGAGCCGCGCGGCCTCGCGCAAATCGCCAGCGGAAACTGCTTGCATTTCCGGCGGATGCTCCTGGAGCATACGAACCACCTATCTTCGGCGCCCCCTGCCGCGATACCCGCATCGGCCATCATGGCAAGCCAAATATTATCAATTGGTTATTGGCTGTTGCCACCACCGGCCGCCTCATCCACGATGATTAACGAGTGACTGAGCGGCGCGACGTTGCAGGCACGCGGAAAGGGCTCGCGGCATGATCGACAAACTCGAATTCTTCATCGCGCTGGCCAAGGAAGAGCATTTCGGCCGGGCGGCGGAGGCGTGCGGCGTCACCCAGCCGACCCTGTCGGCCGGCATCAAGCAGCTGGAGGGGCAGCTCGGCGTCATGCTTGTCAATCGCGGGTCGCGTTTCCAGGGGCTGACGCCGGAAGGCAAGCAGGTGCTGGTCTGGGCGCGCCGCATCGTGGGCGATTCAAGGACCATGCGCGAGGAGATGCGCGCCGCGCGCCACGGCCTTTCCGGCCGCATCCGCATTGCTGCCATTCCAACGGCACTCGCCATGGTCGCGCGGCTGACGACGCCGTTTCGTGAAAAGCACCCGGGCGTCACCTTCTCGGTGCTGTCGCGCACCTCGATCGAAGTCTTGTCGCTGCTCGGTAATTTCGACATCGATGCCGGCATCACCTATCTCGACAACGAGCCGCTCGGGCGGGTGACCAGCGTGCCGCTCTACGACGAGCGCTATCAGCTGATCACGGCGGACGGAAACCCCTATTCCGACCGCGACAAAGTGACATGGGCCGAGATCAGCCAGTTGCCGCTCTGCCTTTTGACGCCGGACATGCAGAACCGCCGTATCATCGACCAGCATCTGGCTGAGGCCGGCGTGCAGGTGCGGCCGACACTCGAATCCAACTCGATGATCGTGCTGTTCTCGCACATCCGTACCGGCAAATGGTCGTCGATCATGCCGCTCAACCTCGCGGAAACATTCGGCTTTTCGGAGCCGATCCGGGCCATTCCGATCGTCGAGCCCGACGCCAGCCACACGGTCGGCCTGGTGGCCGCGCCGCGCGAGCCGCACACGCCGCTGGTGCAGGCGCTGCTGGACGAGGCAATGGCGCTGGCAGACGATTTCCGTAGCCATCGCTAGGGTAGAGAAAGGCGGCTGACCGCGCTTGATAGAAGATTTCTATCAAGCAACGGATCAGCTTTATTGATTTCGCGGGTTTCCTCTGTTTTTGTAACGACTTAGCGCTAGAACGCTACCGACCAGGGAGGGCGCTGCATGACAATGCAGCCTGCAAGTACCGAGATCGCATCGCGCACGGCGGCGATTATCCAAGAGCTGAAAGGCCTCGAAGGCCCGTTGCTGCCGATCCTGCACGAGATCCAGGAAGAATTCGGCCATGTGCCGCAGGCAGCACTGCCGGTCATCGCCGATGGGCTGAACCTCTCCAGGGCCGAGGTGCACGGCGTCGTCACCTTCTATCATGATTTCCGCGCCCGGCCGGCCGGGCGGCATGTCCTCAAGCTTTGCCAGGCAGAGGCCTGCCAGTCGATGGGTTCGGACGCCGTCGCCGCCAAGATCAAGCAGTTGCTGGGCATCGGTTTCCACGAGACCACCCGCGACGGATCGGTTACACTCGAACCGGTCTATTGCCTCGGGCTTTGCGCCTGTTCGCCGTCGGCGATGCTCGACGGCGAGGTGATCGGGCGGCTCGATGACGACAAGATCGACGAGATCCTTGCCGAGGTGCGCTCATGATCCCCCGCATCTACATTCCCGGCGATTCCGGCGCGCTGGCGCTTGGTGCCGAAAAGGTCGCCAAGGCGATTGCAAGTGAGCTCGCCGAACGCGGCATCGAGGCCAAGATCGTGCGCAACGGATCGCGCGGCGCCTATTTCCTCGAACCGATGGTCGAAGTGGCGACCGCCAACGGCCGCGTCGCCTACGGACCGGTCAAGCCTTCCGACGTCAAGAGCCTGTTCGACAGCGGTTTCCTCACCGGCGGCCATCACAAGCGCTGGCTCGGCGCGCCCGACAAAATCCCGTTCCTGGCCAAGCAGACCCGGCTGACCTTCGCCCGCTGCGGCATCAACGATCCGCTGTCGCTCGACGCCTATAAATCGCTCGGCGGGCTGAAGGGCCTGCAGAACGCCGTCGCCATGGCGCCAGCCGACATCGTCAAGCAGGTGACGGACTCAGGCCTGCGTGGCCGTGGCGGCGCCGGCTTCCCGACCGGCATCAAGTGGAAGACGGTGCTGGATACGACGTCCGACCGCAAATACATCGTCTGCAACGCCGACGAGGGCGACAGCGCGACTTTCGCCGACCGCATGATCATGGAGGGTGACCCCTTCGTGCTGATCGAAGGCATGACGATCGCCGGTATCGCCACCGGCGCGACCAAGGGCTTCGTCTATATCCGCTCGGAATATCCGCATGCGGTGGCAACAATGAACAAGGCCGTCGAAATCGCCCGCAAGGCCGGTGTGCTCGGCGTCAATGTGCTGGGTTCGCCCAACGCCTTCGACATGGAAATCCGCGTCGGCGCCGGCGCCTATGTCTGCGGCGAGGAAACCTCGCTGCTGAACAGCCTGGAAGGCAAGCGCGGTGTGGTGCGCGCCAAGCCGCCGCTGCCGGCCATCCAGGGCCTGTTCGGCAAGCCGACGGTGATCAACAACGTCATCAGCCTGGCCTCGGTGCCGATCATCATGGACAAGGGCGCCGCCTTCTACAAGGATTTCGGCATGGGCCGCTCGCGCGGCACGATCCCGATCCAGATCGCCGGCAATGTCAGGAATGGCGGCCTGTTCGAAACCGCCTTCGGCCTGACGTTGGGCGAGATCGTCGACGACATTGGCGGCGGTACGGCGACGGGACGTCCGGTCAAGGCGGTGCAGGTCGGCGGTCCCTTGGGCGCCTATTTTCCCCGCGGACTGTTCGACACGCCGTTCGACTACGAAGAATTCGCCAAGCGTGATGGCCTGATCGGCCATGCCGGCATCACCGTGTTCGACGACACCGCCGACATGCTGAAGCAGGCGCGCTTCGCCATGGAATTCTGTGCCATCGAAAGCTGCGGCAAGTGCACGCCCTGCCGCATCGGCTCGACGCGCGGCGTCGAGACCATCGACAGGCTTGCCGCCGGCATCGAGCCGGAAAAGAACCTCGCTCTGGTCACCGACCTCTGCAACACGATGAAGTTCGGTTCGCTGTGCGCGCTGGGCGGCTTCACGCCCTACCCGGTGATGAGTTCGATCACGCATTTCCCCGAAGATTTCAAGCCGGCGCCGGCGCGCGTCGCTGCTGAATAGGAGCTGGCAGATGAACATCAAGGCCGACTTCCCATCACTGGTCGAAGAGATCGACTACGGAACCCCGGAGTCGCTGGCGCAAAAGCAGGTCACGCTGAGCGTCGACGGCCGCAGCATCACAGTGCCGGAAGGCACCTCGATCATGCGCGCCGCGATGGAAGGCGGTGTCGAGATCCCGAAGCTCTGCGCCACCGACATGCTGGACTCCTTCGGCTCGTGCCGCGTCTGCCTGGTCGAGATCGAAGGCCGCGGCGGCACGCCGGCCTCCTGCACGACGCCGGTCGGCGAAGGCATGGTGGTGCGCACGCAGTCCGACCGGCTCGACGCGATCCGCCGCGGCGTCATGGAACTTTACGTCTCCGACCATCCGACCGGCTGGAACGAGAAGGCCGGCACCGGCGCCAGCGAATTCGACACGGTGGCGAAGTCCGTCGGCCTGACCGAGAACCGCTACGGCGTCGAGGGCCGCAACCACGTCAAGCAGGAAGACGGCGTCGCGCCCGGCCATGGCTCGCTGGCGGTCGACTATATCGCCCGCGACGAATCCAATCCCTATTTCACCTATGATCCGGCGCAGTGCATCGTCTGCTCGCGTTGCGTGCGGGCATGCGAGGAGGTGCAGGGCACCTTCGCGCTGACCATCGAGGGCCGCGGTTTCGAATCGCGCATGGTCGCCGGCATGCATGAGGATTTCATCGCTTCCGAGTGCGTGTCCTGCGGCGCCTGCGTGCAGGCCTGCCCGACCGACGCGCTGCGCGAGAAGACGGTGCTCGAAAAGGGCATGCCGGAACGCTCGGCCGTCACCACCTGCGCCTATTGCGGCGTCGGCTGCTCGTTCAAGGCCGAGGTGAAGGATGACGAAGTCATCCGCATGATGCCCTACAAGGACGGCAAGGCGAACCACGGCCACAGCTGCGTCAAGGGCCGTTTCGCCTATGGCTACGCCACCCACAAGGACCGCATCCTGTCGCCGATGATCCGCGAGAAGATTTCCGACCCGTGGCGCGAGGTGAGCTGGGAAGAGGCGATCGCCCACACGGCCAAGGAATTCCGCCGGATCCAGTACCAGTACGGCCGCACCTCGATCGGCGGCATCACCTCCTCGCGCTGCACGAATGAGGAGACCTATCTCGTCCAGAAGCTGGTGCGGCAGGGTTTCCGCAACAACAATGTCGACACCTGCGCCCGCGTCTGCCACTCGCCGACCGGCTACGGCCTCGGCCAGACCTACGGCACCTCGGCCGGCACACAGGATTTCGACTCGGTCGAATTCACTGATGTCGCCGTCGTTATCGGCGCCAATCCGGTTTCCGCCCATCCGGTGTTCGCCTCGCGGCTGAAGAAGCGGCTGCGCCAGGGCGCCAAGCTGATCGTGCTCGATCCGCGGCGTACGGAGATGGTCAAGTCGGCGCATGTCGAGGCCGATTATCACCTGCCGCTGAAGCCCGGCACCAACGTGGCGGTGCTGACGTCGCTGGCGCATGTCATCGTCACCGAAGGGCTTTTCGACGAAGCCTTCATCCGCGAACGCTGCGACTGGACGGAGTTCCAGGACTGGGCCTCCTTCGTCGCTTTGCCGGAGAACAGCCCCGAGACTGTCGGCAAGCTTTCCGGCGTCGACCCGGAACTGATCCGGGGTGCCGCGCGGCTCTACGCCAAGGGCGGCAATGGCGCGATCTATTACGGCCTTGGCGTCACCGAACACAGCCAGGGCTCGACCACGGTGATGGCGATCGCCAACCTCGCAATGGCCACCGGCAATATCGGCCGGCCGGGCGTCGGCGTGAACCCGCTGCGCGGCCAGAACAACGTGCAGGGCTCGTGCGACATGGGCTCCTTCCCGCACGAACTGCCCGGCTATCGCCACATCTCGGGCGAAGCCGTGCGCGACATCTATGAGAGCCTTTGGGGCGTGAAGCTGGACGACGAACCCGGCCTGCGCATCCCCAACATGCTCGACGCCGCCGTCGATGGCTCCTTCAAGGGCATCTACATCCAGGGCGAGGACATCCTGCAGTCCGATCCCGACACCAAGCATGTCGCCGGCGGTCTCGCCGCCATGGAATGCGTCGTCGTGCACGATCTCTTCCTCAACGAAACGGCGAACTACGCGCATGTCTTCCTGCCGGGTTCGACCTTCCTGGAAAAGGACGGCACCTTCACCAATGCCGAGCGCCGCATCAACATGGTGCGCAAGGTGCTGGAACCGAAGGCGCGCTATGCCGACTGGGAGGCGACGCAGGAGCTTGCCCGCGCCATCGGGCTCGACTGGAACTACACGCATCCGTCGCAGATCATGGACGAGATCGCCAAGACGACGCCGAGCTTCGCCAATGTCTCCTTCGATCTGCTCGACCGGGTGGGATCGGTGCAGTGGCCCTGCAACGAGAAGGCCCCGCTCGGCACGCCGATCATGCACATTGACAGTTTCGTGCGCGGCAAGGGCAAGTTCATCCGCACCGAATATGTGGCAACGGACGAGAGGACCGGACCCCGCTTCCCGCTGCTTTTGACCACCGGCCGTATCCTCAGCCAGTACAATGTCGGCGCGCAGACGCGGCGCACCGACAACGTCATGTGGCACTCGGAAGACCGGCTGGAGATCCATCCGCACGATGCCGAGAACCGCGGCCTGCGCGATGGCGACTGGGTGCGGCTGACCAGCCGCTCCGGCGAGACGACGCTGCGGGCGCTGATCACCGACCGGGTGTCGCCGGGCGTGGTCTACACCACCTTCCATCACCCGGACACGCAGGCCAACGTCATCACCACCGACTTCTCCGACTGGGCGACCAACTGTCCGGAGTACAAGGTGACAGCAGTGCAGGTCGGCGCCTCCAATGGCCCGTCGGACTGGCAGCGCGAGTACGATGAGCAGGCCAGGAACAGCCGCCGTATCGCCGCGCTGCAGGCAGCGGAGTAGTCTTGGCCGCGCGCCGCAAAGCAACGACCGAGATATCGCGGCTGGCGCACCGCGCCAGCGCGACGGCTGTTGCCAACCGCATGGTGCCGGAGGAGACGCCGGTGGCGTTTTCCTTCGCGGGAACCACGCATGCGGTGATGATGGCGAGCCCGGCCGACTTCGAGGATTTCGCGCTCGGCTTCTCGTTGACCGAAGGCATCATCGCTTCCCCTGAAGAGATCGAGGCGATCGAGGTCGAGGATCATGGCGCCGGCATCGATATCCAGATCCGGCTGAAGGACCAGGCCAATACACGCTTCGAGGCGCGGCGGCGCAGGCTTGCCGGACCGGTCGGCTGCGGGCTCTGCGGCATTGAATCCATCGAGGAAGCGATGCGCTCCGTCGATGTCGTTGGTGCGTCAAAGCTTACGCTTGATGCCGACGACATCGTCCATTCCGTCAAGCTGCTGTCGAAGGTGCAGCCGCTGCATCAGCAAACCGGAGCCGTGCATGCCGCCGGCTTCTATATCCCCGGCAAGGGCGTGATCATGGCGCGCGAGGATGTCGGCCGCCACAATGCGCTGGACAAGCTCGCCGGCGCGCTGGCCAAGGCGGGCATCGACGGCGCATCGGGCGCCGTCGTGGTGACGTCGCGCGTTTCGGTCGAGATGGTGCAGAAGACGGCGGCGATTGGATCCGCCTTCATCATTGCCGTCTCGGCGCCGACCGCGCTTGCCATCCGCACGGCCGATGAGGCCGGCATGACGCTGGTGGCGCTGGTGCGCGGCGATGATTTCGATGTTTTCACCCACCCCGATCGGGTGGTCTTGGGAGTTGCCCAGCATGTCGCATGACGAAGATCACATCACGAGCACCAAGGAAAAGCTCGTGCGCATGGCCAACCAGATCGCGGCCTTCTTCCATTCCAAGTCGCGCGAGGAAGGGGTTGCCGGCGTCGCCGAGCACATCAACAAGTTCTGGGAGCCGAGGATGCGACGGCAGTTCTTCGAACTGCTGGACAGCGGCGAAGGCTTCGACGAACTCGTCGTGGCTGCATCGGCCAGGATCAAGCGGCCGATCACACCAGCCGAGGCCGATCTCAAGCTCGGACTCAAGCCCTCCCCGGCCGACGTCGCCGCGTCGCAAAAGTAGCCGCAAGCCGGCCACGCGGACTTACATTCCTTTCCGCTAAAGTTTGAGCTGCCGCTATCGACGCGGCTCTGCTATGGTCGATGATCAGAAATCGTCAGGCCGGGCGGAAGAAACCTCGTGAGGCCGATCGAGACCCGATATGCCCGCAGTGGCGAGGTGCGGATCGCCTATCAGGTGGTCGGCCAGGGGTCGCTTGATCTCGTCTTCGTCCCGGGCTTCATTTCCAATCTCGACCTGCATTGGGAAGACGAGGGCTATACCAGGCTCTTGAGGCGGCTGTCGGCATTCTCACGGCTGATCCTGTTCGACAAGCGCGGAACCGGTCTCTCCGACCGTGTCGATGCCCATCATCTGCCGAGCCTCGAAACCCGCATGGACGATGTGCGCGCGGTGATGGATGCGGCCGGCAGTGGCCGGGCCGCGTTGCTCGGCGCTTCCGAGGGCGCGCCGTTGGCGATGCTGTTCGCCGCCACCTATCCGGAGCGGACGCGGTCGCTGGCGCTCTATGGCGGCTATGCGCATTTCCACAAATGGGTGATGTCGCCGGAACGCCTCGATGCCTTCATCGCTACGGCCGAAACGGCCTGGGGTACCGGCGCCACCTTGCCGAATTTTGCACCGGGCCGAGTGGACGATACCCACTTTTCAACCTGGTGGGCACGTTTCGAGCGCCTGTCGGCAAGCCCGACCGCGGCAGCCGCACTTGCCCGCATGAATGCCGGGATCGACGTGCGAGACATCCTTGGCGCGATCAGCGCGCCGACACTGCTGATCCATCGCCGCAACGATGTTCGTGTCGATCCCGAGGCCAGCCGCTTCCTGGCGAAGAAGATCCCGAATGCACGGCTGGTCGAGATCGCAGGGCGCGACCATCCGGTCTGGACCGGCGATGTCGACCGCGTTGCCGATCTGATCGAGGAGTTTCTTACCGGCCAGCCAGCGGTGGCGGACACGGAGCGTGTGCTTGCCGCATTGCTGGTGACGCGCATCTCCGACACGGCCAAGCTTGGCGACCGCATGTGGCTCGAGCGCAGTCAGCGCTTTCAGGAGAGCTGGCGGCTGCTGGTCGGGCGCCATGGCGGGCGGGCGGTCGGCACGCATGGCGAATTGATGATCTCGCGCTTCGACGGGCCGGCGCGCGCCGTACGCTGCGCGGCGACGTTGCGCGAGGCGGCGCAGCAGATCGGGGTGGCGAGTGCGCAAGGGGTCCATGTCGGCGAGATCGAAGCGCGCGGCCCGCCGGTCGGACTGACGGCGCGCGTGGCCATGCAGTTGGCGAACCATGCCGGGCGTGGCGACATTCTGGCCTCTCGGCTGGTTGCCGATCTGGCGGTGGGGTCTGGCCTGCATTTCGTCGACGCTGGCCGCGTCAGCCTCGGCGAACTGGACGAGCCATTGCCGGTGGTGCATGCGACGTCGGAGCAGCATCTGGAACCGGCCTGCCGTTCGAAGTCCAAGCCAGCGGAACCCGCCGTGTTGACGGCACGGGAAAGCGAGGTGGTGAACCTGATCGCCGATGGCAAAAGCAATGCCGCGATCGCCGCCGAACTCAGGCTGAGCGAGCACACGGTCAAGCGCCACGTCGCCAACATACTGCTCAAGCTCGACCTGCCATCGCGAGCGGCAGCAGCGGCATTTTCGGCCAGGCACGCTGGCCCGGACGGGCCATGAGAGCCATGGCGCTTTCGGGCGAAGCGGGCGCGCCGATGTAAGCGCTATCAATTTCCCCCATGCAGGCCAGGCGGATACCGCCGGAAGGCGCTGCGAACGGAGGATGAAATGCTCAAGTCAAAACTGAATGTCAGATCATTCGTGATCGCGGCAGGCATTGGCGCGCTGTTCACGATCTCTCCCGCAAAGGCCGAGGATGCATCGGCGACAGCCGCCTACAAAGACATCCAGGCGACGCTCGGCTCAGTGCCGGACATGTTCAAGACACTGCCTGACGTCGCCATCGCCGGCGCCTGGGCCGAGATCAAGGGGGTGCAGCTCAACCCCAAGACCGCGCTCGACGGCAAGACCAAGGAGCTGATAGGCCTTGCGGTCGCCGCGCAGATCCCCTGCCAGTACTGCATCTATTTCCACACCGAGGCGGCCAAGCTCAACGGCGCCAGCGACGAGGAGATCAAGGAGACGATCGCGATGGCGGCGATTGTGCGCCATTGGTCGACGATGCTCAACGGCAGCCAGGTCGATCTCGCGACTTTCAAGAAGCAGACCGACGACGTCTTCGCGGCCGTCAAGGCGAAGTCGCAGTGAAAGACACTGCCCGCCGATAAGCGGCGGGCAGATTTTCCGCACATCAACCGCCCGAAGACGGGCCATGGAGGATGAAATGCTGACCAAGACCCAAACCGTGGATGGCGCGGCCATCAAGAAGGCGATCGAGACCCGCGACGGCAAGACGCTGTCGAGCTTCTATACCGATGACGCGCTGGTGCGCGTGATCGACCGCAACAACCCGCCGAGCAAGCCGCGCGAAATCCGCGGGCGCGCGGCGATCACCACCTTCTGGGACGACATCTGCAGCCGGGCGATGACCCACAAGGTCGACACCACGATCGCCGACGGCAACAGCCTGGCCTTCACCCAGGCCTGCGCCTACCCGGACGGCACCAAGGTGTTCGCCGCCGCGATGCTGGAACTGAAGAACGGGCAGATCGCGCGGCAGACCGTCGTGCAGGCCTGGGACGAATAGGCAAACAGCCGCTAACTCAACCTTGGGAGGAATGACATGTTCAGCGCCAGATGGCAGATCGACGCCAAGTTCGGGCACAAGCAGACCGTGCTTGACCTGTTGAAGAAATGGGAACGCGAGATCGGCTCGCAGGTCGGCATCGCCGAGCTGAAGTTCCAGGTCATGACCGGATCGATCGGCGCGCGGGAAGCGACGGTCGAGTCGCATCACCAGGTCGAGAGCCTGGCCCAGTTGGAGGCGATGTTCGCCAAGATCGGCAAGATCGACGCCCACGCCAAATGGGGTAAGGAGATGGAGCCCTATGTCGTGTCGGGCTCCAGTCTTTGGACTATCTATCGCATCGTCGAATAGCGGCTGCGCAGCGGTCTTACCTCTCCCCTTGTGGGAGAGGTCGGATTGCCCCGATTTGTCCTTCACAAATCGGCTGGCAATCCGGGTGAGGGGTAAGCTGGCGCCAAGCTGGAACACCCCTCATCCGGCTCGGCGCTAAGCGCCGATCCACCTTCTCCCACAAGGGGAGAAGGGAAAATGCTACCCGTGCGCCACCATCACATGCCGCACGGCGGTATAGTCTTCCAGCGCGTAGAGCGACATGTCCTTGCCGTAGCCGGACTGTTTTAGCCCGCCATGCGGCATCTCGTTGGTCAGCATGAAATGGGTGTTGATCCAGGTGCAGCCATATTGCAGGCGAGCCGCCGTCGCCATGGCGCGCGAGACGTCCTTGGTCCACACCGATGACGCCAGACCGTAGTCACTGTCATTGGCCCAGTTGACCGCCTCGTCGACTTCCGTGAAACGGGTGATCGAGACGACCGGGCCGAAGACTTCGCGGCGCACGATCTCGTCCTCCTGCAAGGCGCCGGCGACGACGGTCGGCTGATAGTAGAAGCCGGTGCCCTCGCCCGGCTTGCCGCCGGTGGTGATCTCGATGTGTTTCAGCTCCGAGGCGCGTTCGACGAAGCTCGACACGCGGTCGCGCTGGCGGCGCGAGATCAGCGGGCCGATCTCGTTCTCGGTGTCGTCGGAACGATTGTACTTGATGGTCGAGACCGCCGAGGAGAGATCGGCGACGAGCTTGTCATAGATCTTCTTGCCGGCATAGATGCGGCAGGCGGCGGTGCAGTCCTGGCCGGCATTGTAATAGCCGAAGGCGCGCAGGCCGCTGACCACCGCACCAAGGTCGGCGTCGTCGAAGACGATGACCGGCGCCTTGCCGCCAAGCTCAAGATGCGTGCGCTTGACCGACTTGGCGGCCGCCTGCAGCACCTTCTTGCCGGTGGCGACGTCGCCGGTGATCGAGATCATGTTGACCTTGGGGTGGTTGATCAACGTGTTGCCGACGCTGTCGCCACGCCCAAGCACGACATTGACCACGCCTTCGGGCAGGATTTCGGCGAGGATTTTCGCCAGCTTCAGCGCCGTCAGCGGCGTCTGTTCCGACGGCTTGAAGACGACGGTGTTGCCGCCGCCGATCGCCGGGGCCAGCTTCCAGGCCATCATCATCAGAGGGTAGTTCCAAGGCGCAATCGAGGCGACGATGCCGATTGGGTCGCGCCGGACCATCGAGGTGTGACCAGGCAGATATTCGCCGGCGACAACGCCTGGCATCGAACGCACCGCGCCGGCGAAAAAGCGATAGCAGTCGACGATGGCCGGGATCTCGTCATTGAGCACGGCATTGATCGGCTTGCCGCAGTTCAACGCCTCGAGAGCGGCGAATTCCCCGGCCTCGGCCTCGATGCGGTCGGCGATCTTCAAGAGATAGCCGGAGCGCTGCGCCGGCGTGGTGCGCGACCACAAGACGAACGCCTTTTCAGCGGCCGCAACCGCTGCCTCGATCTGCGCCTGGCTGGCTTCGGGAAGGTTGAGAATGGTCGCCCCGGTCTTCGGATTGAGGATCGGCTCCTCGGTCTCGGCGCCGTTTTCGAATTTCGAGCCGATCAGCATCTGGGTGTCCATTGGGTTTCCTCCTTGATCAGGAGCGAGTAGCGAATAGCGAATAGCGAGTAAGGTTGACGGTCGATGTCCCCTATTCGCTATTGGCTACTCCCTATTCGCTGTTTTCATTTTCCACTGCCGGCAATCTGGTCGCCGTCGCGGGTCAGGTAATAGGCAAACAGGATGGGCAGCAGCGTCACCAGCACGACGACCATGGCCACGACATTGGTGACCGGGCGCTGACGCGGACGGATCAGTTCCTCCAGCATCCAGATCGGCACCGTCTGCTGCTGGCCGGCGGTGAAGGTGGTGACGATGACCTCATCGAAGGACAAGGCAAAAGCCAGCATGCCGCCGGCAAGCAGTGCCGTGGCTATGTTGGGCAGCACGACATGTCGGAAAGTCTGGAAGCCGTCGGCGCCGAGATCCATCGAGGCTTCGATCATCGAGCCTGAGGTGCGGCGGAAACGGGCGACGGCATTGTTGTAAACGACGACCACGCAGAAGGTGGCGTGGCCGAGCACGATCGTCCAGAACGAGAACGGGATGTCGGCGAGCGAAAAGGCCGAGCGCAGCGCGATGCCGGTGATGATGCCGGGCAGCGCGATCGGCAGGATGACCAGCAACGAGATGGTCTCGCGGCCAAAGAATTTTGTCCGCGACACCGCGGCGGCGCAGAGCGTGCCGAGCACCAGCGCGATCGCCGTCGAGATGGCTGCGACGCGCACCGACAGCGACAGCGCCTCCCAGACGTCCGGCCGGTTCCAGGTGACGGCGAACCACTGCGTGGTCAGGCCGGGCGGCGGCCAGACGAAGCTCTTCTCCTCGGTGGTGAAGGCATAGACGAAGATCAGCAGGATCGGCAGATGCAGGAACAGCAGGCCGCAAGCGGCGGCGATCTTCAGCGAAAGAGGTGCGGACTGGCCACGATCAGAGCGCATCGAAAGCCCCCATGCGCTTGGCGCCCCAGAGGTAGAAGCCCATGATGACGATGGGCACCACGGTGAAGGTGGCGGCGAGCGGGATGTTGCCGGCGGTGCCTTGCTGCGAATAGACGGCCTGGCCGATGAACAGACGCGACGTGCCGATGATCTGCGGGATGATGTAGTCGCCAAGCGTCAGCGAGAAGGTGAAGATCGAGCCGGCGACGATGCCGGGCAGTGCCAGCGGGAACAGCACGTTGCGTAACGTCTGCCCGGGCGAAGCGCCGAGATCGGAGGAAGCCTCGACCAGATTGCCGGGCACGCGCTCAAGGGCCGCCTGTACCGGCAGGATCATGAAGGGCAGCCAGACATAGACGAAGACGATGAAGGTGCCGGTGAACGAGACCGACAGCGAGTTGCCGCCGACAACCGGCAGCGACAGCCAGGCATCGAGCAGCCACAGCAAATGCAATTTGGCGAGCAGCCAGGTCAAAATGCCTTCCTTGGCCAGGATCAGCTTCCAGGCATAGATCTTGACCAGGTAGCTCGACCATAGCGGCAGCATGACACCGAGATAGAACAGCGCCTTCCAGCGGCCACGCGCATAGCGCGCGGCATAATAGGCGATCGGAAAGGCGACGATGGCCGAGGCCAGCGTGACCAGTGCCGCCATGGTGACCGTTCGCAGGATGATGTCGAGATTGGCGGCCTGCAAAAGGTCACCATAGGTCTTCAGTGTGAACTGGCGGTTGATGAGGCCGGAGAACTCGTCGATGGAGAAAAAACTCTGTGCTAAGAGCGCGAACAGCGAGCCGATATAGACGATGC
Organism: Mesorhizobium huakuii; assembly: GCF_014189455.1. Classification (NCBI taxonomy): domain Bacteria; kingdom Pseudomonadati; phylum Pseudomonadota; class Alphaproteobacteria; order Hyphomicrobiales; family Phyllobacteriaceae; genus Mesorhizobium; species Mesorhizobium huakuii. Next base: position 3,737,272 of record NZ_CP050296.1, on the reverse strand, counting down.
CGAGCCACAGCACCGGCGGCAAAAGCATGATCAGCAGAAGCAATTGCGGCCGGCGCCAGAACAGATCGGAGAGCGCGCCGCGCATGCCGCCGCTGCCGGGCAGGATGGCGGGGGCGGTGGCGCGTGGCATGGTGACGTCGACGCTCATGCCGGCTCATCCATCAGGTGCAGGTGCTCGCGATTGAAGGTGAGCATGACCGCCTCGCCTTCCGCAGGCAGGACCGTGCCGGCCGGCACCACGGCGTGCAGCTTCAATCCGTCGGCATCGAGCGCCAGCCTGGTGGTGGCGCCGAGATAGTTGGTCGAGACGAGGCGGGCGGCGACGCCTTCGCCGCTGGCGGCGCGGCCGACCCGAATGGATTCAGGGCGGAGGCTGCCCCAGCGATGCTGGCCGGAATAGCGCTGGACGAAGTCCGGCGGCAGCACGTTGGAGGAGCCAACGAAATCGGCAACGAAGCGCGTCTTCGGCCGCTGGTAGATGTCCTCCGGCGTGCCGATCTGCATGATCCTGCCGTCATTGAAGACAGCGACGCGGTCGGCCATCGACAGCGCTTCGCCCTGATCATGGGTAACGAAGACGAAAGTGATGCCGAGCGCCTTCTGCAGCGATTTCAGCTCTTCCTGCATGTTCTCGCGCAGTTTGAGGTCGAGCGCGCCGAGCGGCTCGTCGAGCAGCAGCACCTTGGGCTGGTTGACCAGCGCGCGGGCCAGCGCGACGCGTTGGCGCTGGCCGCCGGAGAGCTGACCGGGCCGGCGGCCGCCATAGCCAGGCAGCCTGACTAGCGACAGCGCTTCCTCGGCCGCCTTGTGCCGCTCGGCCTTGCCGACGCCCTTGACCATCAGCCCATAGGCGACGTTGTCGAGCACATTGAGATGCGGGAACAGCGCATAGTCCTGGAACACGGTGTTGACGTTGCGGCGGTAGGGCGGCACCCCCTCCGCGCGCTCGCCAAAGATCGAGATGGAACCCGCCGTCGGCTGCTCGAAACCGGCGATGAGGCGCAGGCATGTTGTCTTGCCCGAGCCGGACGGCCCGAGCATGGCGAAGAACTCGCCCGGCGCAATGTCGAGATCGACCGCATCGACGGCGCGAACGCTGCCGAAATGGCGCGAGACTTTCTGGAATGAGACGGCAGAGGTCATGGGCTGTCAGTCTGTTGCCGGTTTATCAAAATCATCCTCAGCTACAAATCTGGCTAGGATCGCGAAATTCGCGCGCCGCTCCATCTCCCCCTCGATGGGGGAGGTCGCGGCGAAGCCGCGGGTGGGGGGTGATGGCGCCGACATGTCGGACAGCCCCCCACCCCGACGCTGCGCGTCGACCCTCCCCCACAAGGGGGAGGGCGAGGAAAATCACCGTCCGCCGATGACGCCGATATAGTCCGACACCCAGCGGTAATAGGGCACGCACTGGTCGTTCTGGGTGACGCATTTCGAGACCGGCGTCTTCCAGAATTTGATCTTGTCGAAATTGTCGTAGCCGTTGGTCTTGCAGCCTTCGTCGGTCAAGAGCTCGTTGCCCTTGCAGGCGGCGGGCACGACGGGGAGCGATCCGAACCAGGCCGAGACATCGCCCTGCACCTTCGGCGATAGCGAATGCTCGAGCCACATATAGGCGCAGTTCGGGTGCGCCGCGTCGGCTTCCATCATGGTGGTGTCGGCCCACCCGGTGACGCCTTCTTCCGGCACGGTCGAGGCAACCGGCTTCTTGGCGGCAACCAGCGTGTTGACCTGATACGGCCACGAACCGGAGGCGACGACGCCTTCGTTCTGGAAATCGTCGACCTGGATGGCAGCGTCATGCCAGTAGCGGCCGACCAGCGTGCGCTGGACGCGCAGCAGGTCGAGTGCTGCCTTGTACTGGTCCTCGTTCAACTCGTAGGGGTCCTTGATGCCGAGTTCCGGCTTGTGGAACATGAGATAGTTGGCGGCGTCGGCGATGTGGATCGGCCCGTCATAGGCCTGGACGCGGCCCTTGTTGGACTTGCCGTCCGGCAGCTTCATCTCCTCGAAGACGACGTTCCAGCTCTTCGGCGCGTCCTTGAACACCTCGGTGTTGTACATCAGGATGTTGGGGCCCCACTGATAGGGGACGCCGTAGTGAACTTTGTCGACGGTGAACCAGGGCGCGTCCTTGAGCCGGTCGTCGACCGCCTTCCAGCTCGGAATGAGATCGGTGTTGATCGGCTGCACGCGCTTGCCGGCGACCAGGCGCAGCGAGGCATCGCCCGAAGCGGTGACGAGATCGAAGCCACCCTCGTTCATCAGCGAGACCATCTCGTCCGACGTGTTGGCGGTCTTGACGTTGACCTTGCAGCCGCTCTCCTTCTCGAAGGCGGTGACCCAGTCATAGCCCTTATCGGTCTCGCCGCGCTCGATATAGCCCGGCCAGGCAACGATGTTGACCTGGCCTTCGCCCTTGCCGAGTTCCTTGACCTGGGCGATGGCCTGACCGGAGAAGGTCAGCGCGACCGTCAGCGCCGTGCAGGACTTCAGGAATGAATTCATCATCGATCTCCCATTTTGGCGGATGACCCCCGAAACCGCTCCGGTTTTCGCCAGATCACGCGCGGACTGAAAAACTTATCCGTTCGTCCTGTGGACTTGATGTCGCTCTGATGGCGGCTTGGTCCCTGAAACGGAAGGTGCTTGGAAAATTCCGGTTTCGCAAATTCATTTATCAGAAAGGCGATATCGGTTTTTCCGATAGTTAGACGCCACTTGACGCCACTTTAAGCAAGCGCCGTCACCAGCCAGCAGGCGGCATTGAAGCGAGCCTCACCGCCCTCAACGAAAGGCGCGAACGCAGCCGGCAACACCGCGGTGATTTTTTCGGCCGTTGCCCGGTCAACCTCGCGCAGCGCGGCGCCGAGCGGCCCTAGCCGGGTGACAAACGTCATCAGATCGCGTTGAGCGATCCGACACGGGACGTCTGCCTGTTCGACTTCGATTGAAGCCCAGCCGCTTGCTTCCAGGATCCGCTTCACCTTGGCGCCGTCGGCAAAGGCAAACTGACCCGGCGCATCGGGGTCTGGCGCTGGTGCGGGCGGCAGAAAAGGCGCAGCCGCTCGCACGGCGGTCGTCATGAAATCATTCTCGAGCGGAGTGCGCCAGGCAACAAAGGCGAGTTTGCCACCGCGCCTCGCGGCGTTTCTTATGTTGGTGAACGCGGCCACGGGATCGTCGAAGAACATGACACCGAAGCGCGAGATAACAGCGTCGAAGTGCCCGGATTCGAACGCATATGCCTGGGCATCGCCCACGTCAAAACTTGCGTTTGCTACGTCTTCCACCCTCCTGCGCTCCGTCGCCAGGGCGACAAGCGGCTGCGAGATGTCGAGCCCCACACAATTTCCGTCGTTACCCACGCGGCGCGCCATCGCCAGAGTCGTGGCGCCGGCGCCGCAGCCGATGTCCAGGACATTGCTCCCTTCCCTGGGATAGCCGGCATCGACTACCAGCCGCTCGAACGGCGCCAGTATCTCGTCGAGGATCGGCTGCATCTCGACCCAGGCCTTTCCGCTGGCATCGTTCCAGAGCGCGGCTTGGCGTGTGTTTGGCGGCGCGGATTGCGGCATAACGGACCTCGCTTTCGTGTTGCTCTCACCGATCGTCGCAAGCACTCTACGAGTTCAAGCCGACTTGAGGTCAAGCATGAAAGATATGGACATTGCCGAAGTGTCGCGCCGCACCGGCGTGCCCGCCTCGACACTTCGCTACTACGAGGACAAGGGCCTCGTCGCCTCGATCGGCCGTCGCGGCCAGCGCCGCCTGTTCGACCCTGCCGTCCTGGACCGGCTCGCCTTGATCGCGCTCGGACGCGCCGGTGGATTCGCACTGGACGAGATTTCCTCGATACTGACGCCCGACGGCCTGCCGAAAATGGATCGAGGGCGCCTGGATGCCAAGGCGAATGAACTGGACCAAATCATCCAGCGCCTGACGACGATCCGAGAGGCTTTGCGTCACGCCGCCCAATGTCCGGCCTCCCGGCCGATGGAGTGCCCGGCATTCCGCCGCGCCGTCAGGCTTGCCGGCGCCGGCCGCTTCGAGGTTGCTCCGATAGGGCCGTTCAAGGCGGAGGCGGTTTCCGTCAAGAGGCGCAAGCGCAGGACTGGCCACGCCAGCCTGGAGCAGCCACACTAGAGCGGGATGAATTGAGGCTGAATCGAAGGGATTCCCCTAGGGTGGCAAATCTGATTCAACCTTCTTGCTAGGCAAGGAGGTTGGTAAGGATGGGCAAGCCTTATTCGATGGATCTTCGCGAACGGGTTGTTGCGTCGGTTGAGCGGGAGGGGCTGTCGCGACGGCAGGCCTCGGTGCGCTATGGAGTTGGTATCAGCACCGTCATCAGGTGGGTGCGCCGCTTGCGCGAAACGAGCAGCCTTGCACCCGGCAAGATGGGTGGGCACCGGCCGAAGAAGATTGCCGGTGAGCATCGGGACTGGCTTCTGGTGCGCTGCCGGGCCACGGATTTTACGCTGCGCGGTCTTGTGATCGAGCTGGCCGAGCGCGGCCTTGCGGTCGACTACCGCTCGGTGTGGGAGTTCGTCCACGCCGAGAAGCTCAGTCACAAAAAAGACGCTGATCGCGGCTGAGCAGGATCGCCCGGATGTGGCGCGCAGGCGGACACAGTGGGCAAAGTATCAGGACCGCATCGATCCTTCCCGTCTGGTGTTCATCGACGAGACATGGACCAAAACCAACATGGCACCGCTCAGGGGATGGGCGCCGCGCGGCGAGAGGATCAAGGCCAAGGTGCCGCACGGCCATTGGAAGACAATGACCTTCCTGGCGGCGCTGCGTCATGACTGCGTCGATGCACCATGGCTCATCGACGGACCGATCAACGGCGAGCGTTTTCAGCTCTATGTCGACAAGGTTCTCGTCCCAGTCCTCAAGCCCGGCGACATCGTCATCATGGACAATCTCGGCTCACATAAAGGCAAGGCCGTGCGCCGCGCCATCCGCGCGGCCGGCGCCAGGTTGTTCTTGCTGCCCAAATACTCGCCCGATCTGAACCCCATCGAGAAGCTCTTCGCCAAGCTCAAGCATTGGCTGCGCAAGGCTGCCAGACGAACAGTCGAGACCGTCTGCGAAGCCATCGGTCAGATCCTCGGCACCGTCACTTCAACCGAATGCAGAAATTACTTCACCGAGGCCGGGTATGTACCAACCTAAATTCATCCCGCTCTAGCGACGGACCGTCCGCTGCGACTGGGCAAGGCCGATGAAGTCGCGCGCCGCCTGCGGCAGGCCGGAGCCGCGCCGCCAGACCATGCCGACTTGCACCACCGGCAAGGAGCCGGAAATATCGCGCGATTCGATGCGGTCGCCTTCCAGCGACCATGGCCGGTAGACGAGGTCGGGGAGCAGCGCCACGCCGGCGCCGGTGGCGACCAGGCTGCGCACTGCCTCCACGGAACGGGTGCGGAAGGCGACATGCGGCTTGGCGCCGATCGCCGTCAGCAGTTTTCCCGTGTTCTCCTCGATTTCGTCAACAGTCAGCATGATCAGCGGCTCGCCAGCGATATCGCCAATGCTGATGATGTCGGCACTGGCGAGCGGATGGCCGAGCGGCAGCCACAGGCGGTAGGCCGAGACTTCGAGGATTTCCGATTGCAGCGCGGTACGGTCGCGCAAATTGGAGGTGACCATGACGGCGATGTCGAGCTTGCCGCCGATCAGGAGATGTTCGAGATAGTCGCCATTGTCCTCGATGGCCGAGACCTCGACGCCCGGATAGGCGCGACGGTAGCGGGAGAGCAGATCCGACAACACATAGCCGGCGACCAGCGAGGTGACGCCGAGTTGCAGCCGGCCACCCGCCACAGCCTGTTCGCCAGAAAAAGAACGGCGGGCGTCGGAGACGTCGGCGAGGATCTTGGTCGCGTGACGCAGGAACTGGTGGCCTTTGTGGGTGATGTTGAGGCCGCGCGGATGACGCTCGAACAGTTCGACGCCGAGATCGCTTTCGAGTTCCTTGATCGCTTCGGTGACGGACGATTGCGAGATGGAGAGGTTTTGTGCCGCGCCCGACACCGTGCCCTGCTCGGCGACGGCGATGAAGAACTGCAACTGGCGGATGGTGAAAGCCATGGCCGGACTAAACACCGCCGGCCGAGCGAAGGAAAGCCGATGGCGGAGCTTATCCCATGACTGGTCCTGTGCGCTCAGCCGAGCATCAGCCTGATGCGCCGCCGCCATGCGGGACCATAGCGCAGCGCCAGCATGAAGGCCGTCTCCAGCGCCACCACGATGACAATGATACGGAAGCCCACAGTGAAGGAGTTCTGGCCGCTGCCGCGCAAGAGATAGCCGGTTACGAGAAAGCCGAAGTTCCACAGCGTAGCGCCGAGCAGCGTAGCGATCGCGAAGGGCAGAGCCGGCAGACAAAGCGCGCCGGCCGCGATCGGCAGGTAGTTGCGCACCGTCGGGATGAACTGCGCCAGCAGCGACACCCGCACATGATTGCGGCGATAGGCCTGGCCGAGCTTGCGGTAGGTTGCCGGGCGCAGGAAGACATATCTGCCGACCCGTTCGATCAGCCTGTCGGCACGATCAAATCCGATCCGGCGACCAACCCCATACCAGACGAGGCAGCCGGTGAAGGAGGCAAGCGTCGTCACCGCCAGCAGGATTGCCAGTGTGGACACATCCGGCGCCGCCGTCATGCCGAGGAACAGCAGCAGCACATGCGAGGGCGGGATCGGCAGGATCTTCTCGGTGAAGGCGAGGCAGAAAACGCCGAACAGGCCGAAGCCGAGAATGGCCGATAGCGGCCCGGTCATGCGAAGCGCCAATCATAAATCCCCAGCGTCTTGATCCTGGCGACGCGATAGACCGTCGCCGGCGGGAAATTGCGAAAGGTATGACCGACCCGCGTGACCTCGAGATCGAGCCGGTCGAGCAGCGACTGGTCGAACGGGCAGCGGCGGCCGAGCGTGAATTGATAGAGCGCCCCGCCGGGGCGAAGGTTTGCGAAAACGCCTTCCAGAATGGCAAGCGTCTTGCGCGGCGAAATCAGGCGGAACGGCAAACCGCTGACGGCAGCGCCAACCACCGGCCCGTGGAATAGCGACAGATGGCGCAGACCGGCGGCATCCATTTCGAAGATCCGGGCCGTGGGGAAGCGCCGCTTGAGAAGTGCCGCGAAATCCGGATCGGATTCGATCAGCGTCAGATCCTCCTCCCGCACCCCGCGTGACAGCAGCGCCCGCGTGAAAGGGCCGGTTCCTGGACCGAGCTCCAGCACAGGGCCTGTCTCGGGGCCGATGTCGCGCGTCATCAAGGCCGCCAGGCTGGAACTGGACGGCGTGACGGAGCCGACCCTGAACGGCGCAACGGCCCACGCCATGAGAAAAGACAGAGCATCATGTGCAGACATAACCAACCTCAATTCCGGACGACAGCACGCCAACCGGTTTGGTGTGGCGCTTGATTTCGTTTCGGCGTCGGACCCGAACCTGTTGCTGCATATTCAGGCCCGACGCCTTGACGCCGGCATGGGCGGTTCCTGCCGACCGGCGCTGTTTGCCGTGACTGGATTGCATAGACATTGCGCAACATGGCGGACGCAAAGAAAGACCTTGCCGGCCGCGGGCCATTCGGCTTTGCCATGTTTGCGCAATGTTGGCGCGGTAGCGCCCGATGCAGTGTTGGTTGCCGGGGAGTGTGGATGCGTATCTTGCTGGTCGAAGACGAGCCTGAAATGGTCTCGGCGCTGCGTGCAGCGCTGAAGCGCCACGACATGGTGGTCGATCATGCCGGCACATTGCTGGAGGCGGAGGGTTTCGTTGCCGTCGACGGTTACGACGCCATACTGCTCGACCGCCAGTTGCCGGATGGCGACGGGCTGTCGCTGGTGCCGAGACTGCGCGCGGCGAAGAACACCACGCCCGTGCTGGTGCTGACGGCGAAGGGCGACACGTCTGACAAGGTCGACGGGCTGGACATGGGTGCGGACGACTATCTGGCAAAGCCATTCGCCTTCGAGGAATTGCTGGCCCGCTTGCGCGCGCTGCTCAGGCGGCCGGCGCCGCTGCAGTCGCAATTCATCCGCGCCGGCCATCTGGTGCTCGACGTCGGGCATCGCGAGGCTGCGATCCGCGGCGAACTCCTCAGCCTGCCGCGGCGCGAACTCCTGGTGCTGGAGGCGCTGATGCGGCGCACCGGCCGCATGGTGCAGCGTGAGGCGCTGATGGAAGCGGTGTTCGGCCTCGACGACGAGATCCAGTCCAATGCGCTCGACACCCATGTCTCGCGCCTGCGCCGCAAGCTGGCCGATGCGGACAGCGGCGTGACGATCAACGGCATTCGCGGCGTCGGCTATCTCCTGCGCGAAACGACGTGAGCCTCAATCGATGAGCCTCAAACGCCCACGTTCGCTCAAATGGAGCCTGGTGCTGCGCATCGCCTTGCTGCAATGCGCGATGCTGACGCTGATCATAGTCGGCATTCTCGGCGCGTTGCTCGCCACCGGCCTCATTCCGCACGACTATGAGGACGGCACGATGGACGTGCTGGCGGATGCCGTGGCGCGCGACGCGGGCGGCAAGCTTGTGCTGCGCGAGACCTCGGATCTGTCGAAGCTGCGATCCGATGTCCCCGACCTCTGGTTCATCATCCGCGACAAGCAGGGGCAGCGGCTGCAGGAAGGCACGGTGCCGGCCCTCTTCCAGCCTTTCGCCGGACTGCTGGACACCATCAGCGACGCGCGTATCGACAATTCCATCGGCGAGAGCGCGCCGCCGGATGCAAAGATCCGCTGGACCGACACCGCAGCCGGCAATGTCCAGATCTTCACCGGCACCAAGGGTGGGCTTTCGCTGCTGCGCCTGCTTGGACAGGCGCCGCAATTCTTCCTGCAAGGCATATTGCCGCTGGCGGGACTGATGGCGCTGGCGACGCTGTTCGCGACGCCCTGGGTGGTGCGCGGCGCGCTGTCGGGGCTTGGCCATGCGGCCGCCGAGGCCGAACGCATCGACATCGACCAGCGCGGCGTGCAGCTGCCGCTGAAGGACGTGCCGATGGAGGTGACGCCGCTGGTCAAGGCGGTGAACGCCGCCCTTGCGCGCCTGGACAAGGGCTATGAGCGCCACAAGCGCTTCCTGACTGATGCCGCCCATGAGCTGAGGACACCGGTGGCCATCCTCAACACACGCCTAGCCTCTCTGCCGGCAACACCCGAGCGGGCCCGGCTGCTGCAGGACGCGGCACGGCTTTCGACGCTGACCGACCAGCTGCTCGACCTGCAACGCCTCGACCGGCAGACCTCGCCTTTCGAGAAAGTCGATCTCGTGGCCATCGCACGCGGCGTCATCGTCGACCTCGCGCCGATGGCGTTTTCGGCCGGGTATGAAATGTCGTTCGAGCCGGAACGGGAAACGGTTTTCGCCAGCGGCGACCGCACCGCGATCGAACGCGCGGTGACCAATATCGTCCAGAACGCCATCGAGCATGGCGGCCGCGCGGGCAAGATCACCGTCAGTGTCACCGCTCCCGCTGTCATCGAGGTGCGGGACGAGGGTGACGGCGTGCCGCCAGCCGAGCGGGAGCGCATCTTCGAGCCCTTCTACCGGCTGCGCCCGCAGGATCACGGCGCCGGGCTCGGGCTCAACCTGGTGCAGGAAATCATGCAGTTGCATGGCGGACGAATCGAGATTTTCGACGGCAAGCCGAGCGGCGCCTGCTTCAGGATGAGTTTTCGCGCCGTGCCCGCGTAGGCATGGCCGCAGGCGGCGATCGATGCACAACATCGCCTTCGCCCACCAGGCGCTGGTGATCGGCTCAGAACCCGGCTTCGCCGCCGGCGATGCTGAGCCGCGCGCCCGCCTGTGCCAGCGCGGCGACTATGTCGTGCGGCGGCGAGCGGTCGGTGGCGAGTTCGGAAAAGCCATCGAAGCCGCAGACCTGGACCAGGCCATGGCGGCCGAATTTGGTGTGGTCGGTGATGACGAGCGAACGCTGGCCGCGCGACAGCACCATGCGGGCGAATTCGGCCTCTTCCAGATCGTAGTCCATGACACCCGTCACCGCATCGACGGCGCCGGTGGAGATGATGGCGTGGCTGACCGAGAAACGGCTGACGAACTCGATGGCCGAAGTGCCGAAGGCAGCGCCGGAATCGCTGCGCAGTTCGCCCCCGGCCATGTAGACTTTGTTGCCATTGATGGTGGCCAGCGTGCGGGCGATGTCGGACGAGTTGGTGACGACCGTCAGCCGCCGGTGGCCGAGCAGTTCCCTGGCCAGGAACGAGGTGGTGGTGCCGGTGTCGAGCATGACCGATTCGCCGTCACGGATGGTGGCGGCGACCATGCGGGCAATGATGCGCTTGGCATCGGCATTCTCGCGCATGCGCCGTTCGAACGGCGCTTCGCCGACCATCGACGGCAGGCCGATGGCGCCATGCATCTTCAGAACCGAACCATCACTGGTGAGCGGCTTGACGTCGCGGCGCACGGTTTCGAGCGAAACACCCAGCCGGTCGGCCAGGCTGGCGATGGTGACGGTTCCCTCTTCCTGCAGCAGCCGCAAGATCTCGCCGTGGCGTTTGGAATGAGCCATTTGGTCTTTCCGGACTTAGCCTTTTGACCGGTTCTAAGGTAATTCGAGTGCTTTTAAAGGGATTACCCTTGCTTTCGGGCAAAACACCCAAAAAAAGTCACATGTTTTTGTTGACAACCGGGCAACCCTGGCGTGAAATCCAGGCATCAACAGGGTTCGGAGCTGCAGACGGGAGGGTGATGGCAGGGCCGCAACTCACTGACCAGGCCGTCTTGAACGTGTCTGGCGCAAGGAATTTTCAGATCCGCGGGGGCGGATGCCGGGATCAGAAACCTGGCCAAGGGGCTCGTCGGTGCGGTGCGGGATACCAATCCTGGCGTCCCGCACCGACGAGATTATTTGCGTTTCTCCCCGCCGTCGTTGCGCTGTCCATGGCGCCCAATGCATGTCGCCAAAAAGTGACCTCGGTTTTGGGAGAGCGACATGCATAAAAACAAGAACCTAAAGCGCGGCGCATGGATCCGTTTCAACGCGACGCGCTTTAGTCGAAGCCCAGCAAACCGGGGATGATTCCGTGATTGCCGAAGATCGCATCCGCGCCCTGCCCTGCTGGACCGGCGCCATCGAGATCGCCCCGCTGCCCGGCGGCCTTAGCAATGCCAACTATGTGGTCAGCGACGCCGCCGGACGGCATGTCGTGCGCTTCGGCCAGGACTATCCGTTCCACCATGTCTTCCGCGAGCGCGAAGTGATGACCGCGCGGGCCGCCCATGCCGCCGGTTTCGCGCCGGCGGTGCATTATGCCGAACCGGGCATCATGGTGACGGCGTTCCTTGGCGCCAGGACGTATCTGGCCGAGGACGTGCGCGCCAATCTTGGCCGCGTCGCCGCCCTGATGCGCGGCTTCCACCGGGAGATGCCCAACCATATCTCCGGCGCCGGCTTCATGTTCTGGGTGTTCCACGTCATTCGCGACTATGCGCGCACGCTCGAGGAAGGCAACAGCCGCAAGCGCAGCGACTTACCCCGCCTTTTGACGCTGGCTGACGAACTGGAGCGGGCGCAGAAACTGCTGCCGATCGTCTTCGGCCACAATGATCTTTTGCCGGCAAATATTCTCGACGACGGCAGCAGGCTGTGGCTGATCGATTTCGAATATGCCGGCTTCAACACGGCAATGTTCGACCTCGCCGGCGTCGCCTCGAATGCGGGCATGAGCGACGCGGAATCCTTCGCCTTCCTGACCGCCTATTTCATGAAGGAGCCGGACGAGGCGATCCGCCGCTCGCACGCCGCCATGCAATGCGCCTCGCTGCTGCGCGAGGCGATGTGGAGCATGGTGTCGGAACTCTATCTCGACGCACCCGGCATCGACTACGTCGCCTACACCGAGGAAAACCTGGTGCGGCTCGACGCGGCGCTGGAAAACTACCGGACAAAATACGGGATCCTGAAATCATGACTTTGCCCAGCCAGGCCGCGATCGTCGTCATCGGCGGCGGCATCATCGGCTGTTCGACAGCCTATCATCTGGCGCGCGACCACAAGGCCGACGTGGTACTGCTCGAACAGGGCAAGCTGACCTCGGGCTCGACCTGGCACGCCGCCGGCCTGGTCGGGCAATTGCGCTCGTCGGCCTCGATCACCCGGGTGCTCAAATACTCGGTCGACCTCTACAAGGGGCTGGAGGCCGAAACCGGCCTTGCCACCGGCTGGAAGATGACCGGCTGCCTGCGGCTCGCCACCAATGCCGACCGCTGGACCGAGTACAAAAGGCTGGCGACAACGGCGAAAAGCTTCGGCATGGACATGCATCTTTTGTCCCCGGCCGAGGTCAAGGCGATGTGGCCGCTGATGGAGACCGGCGATCTCGTCGGCGCTTCCTGGCTGCCGACCGACGGCCAGGCGAGCCCTTCCGACATCACGCAGTCGCTGGCCAAGGGCGCGCGCATGCATGGCGCCAAACTGTTCGAGAATGTCCGCGTCACCGGCTTCGAGATGAGGAATGGCCGCATCACGGCGGTAAAGACCGATCAAGGCGACATTGCCTGCGACAAGGTGGTGAACTGCGGGGGACAATGGGCGCGCCAGATCGGCGCCATGGCCGGCATCAACGTGCCGCTGCAGCCGGTCAAGCACCAATACATCATCACCGAGAAGATCGATGGCCTGGCGACTGACGCGCCGACGCTGCGCGACCCCGACCGCCGCACCTATTTCAAGGAAGAGGTCGGCGGGCTGGTGATGGGCGGCTATGAGCCGAACCCGCAGGCATGGGCGACGGATCTCCCCGGCGGCGACGTGCCCAACGATTGGGAATTCCGGCTGTTCGACGACGACTACGACCATTTCGAGCAGCATATGGCACAGGCGATCGCGCGCGTGCCGGCGCTGGAAACCGTCGGCGTCAAGCAGATGATCAACGGGCCGGAAAGTTTTACGCCGGACGGCAATTTCATTCTCGGCACAGCGCCCGAATGCGCCAACATGTTCGTCGGCGCCGGCTTCAACGCCTTCGGCATTGCGTCCGGCGGCGGCGCCGGCTGGGTGCTGGCGCAGTGGGTGGTCGATGGCGAGGCGCCCCTCGACCTGTGGGTGGTCGACATCAGGCGCTTTTCCAACCTGCACCGCGACCGGCAATGGGTGCGCGAGCGTACCCTGGAAGCCTATGGCAAGCATTACACGATCGGCTTCCCGCACGAGGAATATGCCTCAGGCAGGCCACGCATCGTCTCGCCGCTCTACAACAGGCTGCAACAGCAGCGCGCTGTGTTCGGCTCCAAGCTCGGCTGGGAGCGGCCGAACTGGTTTGCACCCGAAGGCGTCGAGCCGCTGGACGTCTATTCGATGGGCCGGCAGAACTGGTTTTCGGCGGTCGGCGACGAGCACCGGCATGTGCGCGAGCATGTCGGCATCTTTGATCAATCATCCTTCGCCAAATACGAGCTGAGCGGCCCAGATGCGGCCAAGGCACTGGATTGGATCTGCGCCAACGATGTCAGCAAGCCGGTCGGAAGGCTGACCTACACCCAACTTCTCAACACCCGCGGCGGCATCGAGGCCGACCTGACCGTGGCGCGGCTGGCCGAGGAAAAATTCTACATCGTCACCGGCACCGGCTTCCGCACGCATGATGCCTCGTGGATCAGCGACCATATCGGCGAGGACCTCGATGCCATGCTGACCGACGTCACCGAGGATTTCGGCACGCTGTCACTGATGGGTCCTCGGGCGCGCGACGTGCTCGCTGCGGTGACCGACGCCGATGTGTCGAATGCCGGCTTCCCGTTCGGCCATGTCCGCGAAATCGCCATCGCCGGCCACACAATCCGGGCGCTGCGCGTCACCTATGTCGGCGAGCTTGGCTGGGAGTTGCACGTGCCGATCGCGGCCACAGGCGAGGTCTTCGACGCGCTGATGGCGGCGGGCGAGAAGCATGGCATCCGCCCGGTCGGCTACCGGGCGCTGGAATCGTTGCGGCTGGAAAAAGGCTATCGCGCCTGGGGCTCCGACATCACGCCCAACGACACGCCGCAGGAAGCCGGGCTCGGCTGGGCGGTCAAGCTCAGGAAAAACACCGATTTCGTCGGACGACGCGCGCTGGAGACGATCGGCGGAGCACCTCTGAAGAAACGCTTTGCCGGCTTCACGGTCGACAATCCCGAAATCGTGCTGCTTGGCCGCGAGACCATCCTGCGCAATGGCGAGCCGGTCGGCTATCTCACCAGCGGCGGTTACGGCTACACGCTGGCCAAGAACATCGGCTACGGCTATGTGCGCAACGGCGATGGGGTGAGCGACGATTTCCTCATCTCGGGCGACTACGAACTGGTGGTCGCGATGGAGCGGACGCCGGCCAAAATCCATATGGAGCCGATGTACGATCCGGCAGCGGAGCGGGTGAAAGCCTAATTCACCCGCAAGGCAAGGCCGCGGCTGGGCACGGTGTCGGCCTCGCCCGGCATCGAGACGTAAGGGCGCGTTTCTTCGACGCGGGTGACGACGCCTTGCGCTTCGAGCGCGGCGATGCGGGCGCCAAAACCCTGATCCCACAGCGTGTTCTTGACCGTCAGCACGATCACCCCGCCAGGCCGGCAGATGCGGATCAGCTCGTCCAATCCTTCGGTGCCGACATGGCCCGAGGTGAAGACGCCGGCCGAAATGATCCCGGCATAGGCGCCGTCAGCGAAGGGCAATGGCCCGCCCATCGCCAAGCAGTGGAGCGCGGTATACACGCCCTTAGCGGCCGCCTTGTCCAGCATGCCTTGCGAAATATCGAGAGCCTCGACCTTGGGGTAGCCAGTGATGGCCAGCCATTCGCCGATGAGCCCGGTGCCCGCGCCGGCATCGAGCAACGGTGCCGCGCCACGCGGCAGATGGCGGGTCAGCAGCGCCAGGCAGATCGTCGGATGACGATAACCGGCGGCCGACATGTCGGCGTCATAAGTCTGCGACCAGCGGTCATAGAGGGCGGCCACCTCTTCTGGACGCTTTGCCGCGTAGGCAGCGCTGAGCGCGCCCAGGTGTTTACCGTCCGTCATCTCTGCTTTGTCGCCTGATCGAGTTGCCTTCGATCCAATGATAGCCAAACGGCGAAAATTGTGGAACCGTCGCGGTGAGAAATAACAGCGTGGGGGCGCGGCATGGCGACGGACGAGGCGCGGGCAAAACTGGCCGCCATTCCGGTTCTGGCCGGCTATACCGGGCCGCTGGAGCGGCTTGGCGGACTCACCAACCTCGTCTTCAGGGCCGGCGATCTCTGCCTGCGCATTCCGGGCAAAGGTACCGAAGAATACATCAACCGCGCCAACGAAGCGGTGGCCGCGCGCGAAGCGGCGAAGGCGGGAGTCAGTCCCGACGTCCTGCATGCCGATGCCGATACCGGCGTGATGGTGACGCGCTTCATCGCCGGTGCCGAGACGATGTCACCGGAAAAATTCAAAAGCCGGCCAGGCAGCCCGGTCCGCGCCGGGGAGGCCTTTCGCAAGCTGCACAAATCCGGTGCGGTGTTTCCCTTCCGCTTCGAACTGTTTTCGATGATCGACGACTATCTCAAGGTGCTGTCGAGCAAGGACGTCGCCCTGCCCGCCGGCTATCATGACGTGGTGCGCGAGGCCGACGGCGTGCGCTCGGCGCTGGCCGCCCATCCGCTCCCCATCGTCGCCTGCCATTGCGATCCGCTGTGCGAAAACTTCCTCGATACGGGCGAGCGGATGTGGATCGTCGACTGGGAATATTCGGGGATGAACGACCCGCTCTGGGATCTCGGCGACCTCAGCGTGGAAGGCAAATTCGATGCGGAGCAGGACGAAGAGCTGATGCGTGCCTATTTCGGCGGCGAGGCGAAGCCGGCCGAGCGCGGCCGGGTCGTCATCTACAAGGCAATGTGCGACCTGTTGTGGACTCTATGGGGATTGATCCAGCTCGCCAACAACAACCCGGTCGACGACTTCCGCGCCTATGCCGACGGCCGCTTCGCCCGCTGCAAGGCGCTGATGGAGACGGCGGAATTTTCCCGGCACCTGGCGGCTGTGCGCATGGGCTAGAGCAGTTCGATGTGAGAGCAGTTCCGGAGCCCAGCGATCCAATCAACACTTAAGTTCTAAAAGCGCTTCAATAAATTGCTCTCTTGTCGCGCGCCTATTTGAAAACCCTCTCCAGTTCACTCAAAGTCGCCGTATCGTCAGACTTTTTGCAATACCAAATGATCAGCGCAATGCTCCCGATGGGGATGAACCACGCTAGGAGTTGATGCCAACCGCTTCTGTTGATGTCATGCAGCCGGCGGGTGGTCATGGCCAGTGTCGGCAGAAGGGCGGCAAGATTCCAAATGGATGAGATAATTTCATTCTGCACAATGGCGTCAGCTATGACGGAAACGACGCCAACAATAATAATGAAGAGGTATGAATACCAGAACTCCGAGCGGCTCGCCCTGCCGGAAAAATTCACATAGTTTCGAAAGAAACTTGAAACAGCTTCACTAAAGCTCATCGGAGGCGGCATTTCTCCGAATCGATTGGCGCCAGCCGGCGCTGCTCTTAGAACAAACACCAATGGCAGGCCGATCAGGACCAAAACGATCAGCCAATGCCATATAGAGAAACTACCCATTATCCCCCTCTATCGCAATTCTCTTGAGATATTGATCTTGCCTCTTCCGGCCAAGAATCAATCCCGTATTGCGCCCGGACGGCAGCGTACACAGCAAAGTATCTATGTAAATACCGGACTTTCTGACCGGAAACTCAAACAACTCCGGATGATAGCCTTCGGCTGCCAAACGCGTCGCTTCGAAACGGCGCGATGTGACGTGCTGTATGCTTTGTTTGGCTGCAATCGCGGACGGAAAGCCGTTTCACACTTTCCTGTAACCGCTTTAGTTCACGCCCTTCGGCACGTTTTCGGGCGGCACCGTCGTCTCGACCACTTTCTGACGGTGGAAAATGAACAGGCCGGCCAGAACGATGATGCCGGAGCCGATCAGGATGCGCGTACTGGGAACGTCGCCGAAGAACACCAGCCCGAACACCACCGCCCATAGCAGCAGCGTGTAGTGCAGCGGCGCCAGCGTCGAGGCCGGGGCGAGTTTGAGCGCCCGCGTGATCATCAGATGGGCGCTGCAGGAGACGATGCCGAGCAGCAGCATGGCACCGAAATCGAGTGCCGACGGCGTCTGCCAGGCGCCGATGGTCAGCACGCCGCCGACCAGCAGCGTGCCAATCGTCTGCCATGTCACCAGATTGGTATCGCTGGTGCCGCGCAGCCGTCGGTTGAGGATGATGGCGAAGGCAAAGGCTATGCTGCCGACCAGCGCGAAGCTCGACGACAGCGAGAGCGCGGCCGAGGATGGCTTCAGCATGATCACCACGCCGCAGAAGCCGAGCAGGATTGCCACCCAGCGGCGCCAGCCGACCTTTTCACCAAGCAGGAAATGCGACAGCGCCGCCACATAGATCGGCCCGGCCATGTAGAAGCTCATGACATCGGCAAGCGGCAGATAGACGACCGCCGCATAGAACAGCGCGGTGTCCAGCGTGGTCGCCAACACGCGCAGGATCTGCAGCCCGGGCCGCTCCATCCGGAACAGTCTGCCGGCGCCCTGATTGGCGATCATCGGGCCAAGCACGATAAAGGCGCCGATGGAGCGGATCAGCACCACCTGGCCGACGGAGAAGCTGGCGACCAGCCACTTGCCCATCGCGTCGTTCAACGCAAACAGGAAGTCGCCGGCCAGCATCAGCAGAATGCCGGCCAGAAGCACGTTCCTGATCGTGGAATTCTGCGCCACGGGTTGCGTCATGCCGATCCCGATTCCTCCCTCGCGTACGCCGCGTCGTAGACCGAAGCGGCTGCTTTGACGAGGCGAAATCAGGAAATCGGTAAGACCAGCATGGGGAATCGGCTGTATCTAGGTGGTTCTGTGCCTGCGGTTGACCTGTGCCGGCCTGCCAGGCAGGGAAAGCCTGGTATCCTGCCTCGTCCGCTCAGCCACCACCTTGCCCCTGGCGATGACGCAAATGCGCTCGGCGCGCAGGCGCAGGGCCTCGATCGGATTGCCGGCGTCGAGGATGACAAGGCTGGCGCGCTTACCGACCGCCAGGCCGAGGTGATCGAGACCCATGATGGCGGCGTTGACGTTGGTGACCATGTCGAAGCAGCGCGCCATGTCGGCCGGGCGCGACATCTGGGCGACGTGCAGGCCCATGAAGGCGACGTCCAGCATGTCGGCAGTGCCCAGCGAATACCAGGGATCGAGCACGCAATCCTGACCCCAGCCGACGCGGATGCCCAGTGCCTGCATCTCCTTGACCCGGGTCAGGCCGCGGCGCTTCGGGAAGGTATCGTGACGGCCCTGCAACATGATGTTGATCAGCGGATTGGGGATGGCCGAAACGCCGGCCTCGGCAATCAGCGGCAGCAGCTTCGAGACATAGTAATTGTCCATGGAATGCATCGAGGTGAGATGCGAGCCGGCAGCCCTGCCCTGCAGGCCGAGGCGCTGCGTTTCATAGGCCAGTTGCTCGATGTGGCGCGACAGCGGGTCGTCGGTCTCGTCGCAATGCAGGTCGACCATCAGGCCGCGTTTGGCCGCGATCTCGCAAAGCTCGGTCACCGAGCGCGTGCCATCGGCCATGGTGCGCTCGAAATGCGGAATGCCGCCAACGATGTCGACGCCCATGTCCAGCGCCCGAATGGTGTTTTCACGTGCCTTCGGCGAGCGGTAGAAGCCGTCCTGCGGAAAGGCCACGAGTTGCAGGTCGATATAGGGCGCGATCGTTTTCTTGACGTCGAGCAGGGCCTCGACCGCCAGCAGCCGGTCATCGCAGACATCGACATGGGTTCGGATGGCAAGCAGGCCCATCGACACCGCCCAGTCGCAATAGGCGAGCGCCCGGTCGCGCACCGCTTCGTGCGTCAAAAGCGGCTTCAGCTCACCCCATAGCGCAATGCCTTCCAGCAGCGTGCCCGAGGCATTGATGCGCGGAATGCCATAGGACAGTGTCGCATCCATATGGAAATGCGGATCGATGAAGGGCGGCGAGACCAGATTGCCGCGAGCGTCGACCTCGGTCCGCGCGGAACCCTGTAGCGTCGGCTCGATCGCCGCGATCGTCTCGCCACTGATGCCAATATCGGCAATCCGGCCATCCGGCAGCGTGCCGCCACGAACAACAAGGTCGAAATCCATCTGTCGCCATCCCATTTCCAGAATCACCCAGCCATGGTGGCGCAAAAGACAGCCTGCCGCAGCCGTTTCTTTAGGCGACCGCGAAAGGTTCCCTCTGGCGGTAACTCGCTCTATAAGCCGCCTTTCGTCCACGCAGCGATCGGCTTCGGACCCAAGGCCATAGTCGCAAACCATGGAAGTCCCGTGTGAACTTGAACTTGCCGTTCCTGAAACGCGACGAACGCTCGGCGGAGAACCAGCGCCTTATTGTGAGGCTGGTCAAAGAGTCCTTCCGGCAGCATATGTTCGGATATGGCGCGGCCATTGTGTCGATGCTGGTGGTGGCCGGCATGACGGCCGCCAGCGCCTGGATCCTGCGCGAAATCACCAATGAATTCGTGATCGACAAGCGGATCGACCGCGTCAACATGATTGCCGGCGCGGTCGCCGGGATTTTCATCCTCAAGGGCCTCGCCAATTTCGTCCAGGCCTATTTCATGAGCCGCGTCGGCAATGCCATCATTGCCGACCGGCAGCGCAAGATCTACGACCGAATCCTGGCGCAAGGCATCGAATTCTACCATTCGACCTCGTCATCCGACCTGATCACCCGCATGACCAACAATGCCCAGGCGGCACGCAACGTGCTCGACCTGATCGTGACCTCCTATGTGCGCGATCTGGTGACCCTGCTTGCGTTGATTGGGGTCATGGTTTGGCAGCAGCCGGCGCTGTCGCTGATCTGCTTCGTCGTCGGCCCGTTGGCCATCTATGGCGTCAACCGCATCCTGAAGCGTGTGCGCAAATTCGCCGCAATGGAGTTCCGCTCGGTCGGCCAGATCATTCAGGTGATGCAGGAAACCGCGATCGGCGTGCGCGTCGTCAAATCCTTCAACCTCGAAGGCTTGATGCGCAAACGCATGTACAAGGCAGTGTCCGACGTCGAGGATCGGGCCAACAATATCGCTGCCCTCGAAGCGGTGACCAGCCCGGTGATGGAGACGCTGGCCGGGCTGGCGATAGCCGGCGCCGTCATGGTCAGCGGCTTCCTGGTTCTGCAGGGCGGCCAGATGCCTGGCAACATCATGGCCTTCATCGCGGCGCTGCTGCTAGCCTATGAGCCGGCCAAGCGCCTCGCGCGCGTGCGCATATCGTTGGAAAGCGGCATCGTCGGTGTACGCATGATGTTCCAGCTCGCCGACGAGCCGCTGACGCTGGCCGAGGAGCCGGACGCGAGGCCGCTTCGGGCCGGACCGGGTGAGATCCGGTTCGACGCCGTCAGCTTTGCCTATCAGAACGGCCCGCCAGTTCTAGACCGGTTCGACCTCACCCTTGCGTCCGGCAAGATGACGGCGCTGGTCGGGCCGTCCGGCGGCGGCAAGTCGACGATCCTGAACCTGATCATGCGCATGTATGACCCGAAGAGCGGCAAGGTGCTGCTTGACGGCCAGGACATTTCCCATGCAACGCTCGCCTCGCTCAGGGAAAAGATCGCCTATGTCAGCCAGGACACGTTCCTGTTTGCCGGCACCATCATGCACAACATCCGGCTCGGGCGAGAGGGCGCGACCGACCAAGAGGTGATTGCCGCCGCCAAGGCCGCCAACGCGCATGACTTCATCATGGCGCAAGCGAAAGCCTATGAGACGGATGTCGGCGAGAATGGCGGCCTGCTGTCGGGCGGCCAGCGCCAGCGCATCTCGATCGCGCGCGCCATGCTGCGCAACGCCGAAATCCTGCTATTGGACGAGGCGACCAGCGCGCTCGACGCCGAATCCGAAGCGCTGTTCCGTGAGGCGCTGCAGCAGCTGACCGAAGGCCGCACGACGATCGTCATCGCCCACCGCCTGTCGACCGTGCACCAGGCTGATACGATCGTGGTGCTCGAGGGCGGCAAGGTGGTGGAGAGCGGGCCGCATCGTGCGTTGCTCAAGCAGGGCGGGCTCTACCAGAAGCTTTATGAATATCAGCTGATGCCATAACAGAGCTCGATTATGCGCGGTGCTCGACTCGTGTCCTTTCTACGATGCGTCTTGCTCGGCAGCTTTTGCCGTGCAGTCTCCAGCCATGGCAATCGATTATGACAACGCGCATCATCTCGACGCAGAAAACCTCGCTGAGCAAGGGATAGCAAAGGCGTACAACGACGTTTTACCTGAGCTTCGGCAGTATGTGAAAAACCCGATCGCCATCCACCAAAGCGTCGACGCGTACGCGACACGATATGCGGTTCACGCAGCTGGCCAGGAGCTTGTAATATACGGCCCGGACATTTCGGGTAGCGAAGACAAAAGCTGGGGCACAGCCACCTACGTGTTCTTCAAGATCATCAACGACCAACTCGCCAGTTCGGACGTGCGGTTCTATGCGCTTAACGGCGGAAATGATCTTTTCGGCATCTTCTTGACACCGTCACAGGCGGAGGACGCAAAGCGATCGCTACCAACCCGAGCGGATTGGCCCTACCTTCCCGATGCGGAATGGCCTTGGTACGGCCAGTACCACTAGCTTCAGCAGATCACTCCGGCACGTGCCGCACCGCGCCCTTGTCGGCGCTGGTGGCGAAGGCGGCGTAGGCGCGCAGCGCAGTCGTCACCTTGCGCTTGCGCTTTTCCTCGGGCTTCCAGGCCATGGCGCCCTTGGCCACCATCGCCGCCCGGCGTGCTTCAAGTTCGGCGTCGCTGACAGCGAGGCGGATGGTGCGGTTGGGGATGTCGATCTCGATCGTGTCGCCCTCCTGGACCAGCCCGATCGTGCCGCCTTCGGCGGCTTCCGGCGACGCATGGCCGATCGACAGGCCCGACGTGCCGCCGGAGAAGCGGCCATCGGTGACCAGCGCGCAGGCCTTGCCCAGGCCCTTCGACTTCAGATAGCTGGTCGGATAGAGCATTTCCTGCATGCCGGGGCCGCCACGCGGTCCCTCATAGCGGATGACGACGACGTCGCCGGCCTTGATCTCGTTGGACAGGATCGCCTTGACTGAGGCGTCCTGGCTTTCGAACACCCGCGCCGGGCCGGTGAACTTCAGGATCGACTCATCGACGCCGGCCGTCTTCACGATGCAGCCGTCGAGCGCCAGATTGCCTTTCAAAACGGCAAGGCCGCCGTCCTTCGAGAACGGCGTCTCGGCCGAGCGGATGACGCCTTTCTCGCGGTCGAGGTCGAGATCGTCCCAGCGGCGGTCCTGGCTGAAGGCGACCTGTGTCGGCACGCCGCCGGGAGCGGCGAGGAAGAAGTCGCGGACATTCTGGCTGGAGGTGCGCGAAATGTCCCAATGGTCGAGCGCTTCGCCCAGGCTTGATGTATGCACGGTCGGCAGATCGCGATTGATCAGCCCGGCATTGTCGAGTTGGCCGAGGATCGCCATGATGCCGCCGGCACGGTGAACGTCTTCCATGTGGACGTCGGACTTGGCCGGAGCCACCTTGCAGAGCACCGGAACCCGCCGCGACAGCCGGTCTATGTCCTCCATGGTGAAGTCGACCTCGCCCTCATGCGCCGCGGCCAGGATGTGCAGCACCGTGTTGGTCGAGCCGCCCATGGCGATGTCGAGCGTCATGGCGTTCTCGAAGGCGCCTTTCGAGGCGATGCTGCGCGGCAGCGCCGTCTCGTCATCCTGTTCGTAATAGCGCTGGGCGAGATCGACGATGAGATGGCCGGCCTCGACGAACAGCCGCTTGCGGTCGGCATGCGTCGCCAGCGTCGAGCCGTTGCCGGGCAGCGACAGGCCAAGCGCCTCGGTCAGGCAGTTCATGGAATTGGCGGTGAACATGCCCGAGCAGGAGCCGCAGGTCGGGCAGGCCGAGCGTTCGATGACCTTGACGTCCTCGTCGGAGATCTTGTCGTCAGCGGCCGCGACCATGGCGTCGACCAGGTCGAGGGCCTGCGTCTTGCCGGCCAACACCACCTTGCCGGCTTCCATCGGTCCGCCGGAGACGAAAACGGTCGGGATGTTGAGGCGCAGCGAGGCCATCAGCATGCCCGGCGTGATCTTGTCGCAATTGGAGATGCAAACCATGGCATCGGCGCAATGGGCATTGACCATGTATTCGACGGAATCGGCGATCAGCTCGCGCGACGGCAGCGAATAGAGCATGCCGTCGTGGCCCATAGCGATGCCGTCATCGACGGCGATGGTGTTGAATTCCTTGGCGACGCCGCCGGCTTTTTCGATCTCGCGCGCGACCAGCTGGCCGAGGTCCTTCAAATGGACATGGCCCGGCACGAACTGGGTGAAGGAGTTGACCACTGCGATGATCGGCTTGCCGAAATCGGAATCCTTCATGCCGGTAGCGCGCCACAGGCCGCGGGCGCCGGCCATGTTGCGGCCATGGGTGGTGGTGCGGGAGCGATAGGCAGGCATGTTTTTTCCTTGGTGGCTGGCCGCAGCCGAGGAATGGCGCGGCGGAGCTGAATTCGGATCGCTGGCTTTATAGACTCGCAAGTATGGTCTGGCCACATTTTTGCAATGCGCCAGATTCTCTCACAAAACGAGAGCCCCCGAAAAAATCGCATGCCGCTGTCGGATCGCGTGCCGCACGACCGTCCTTGGACAGACGGCAAGGAATGGCACCGTTCTCGGAGTCAGCCGTTTCCCTGTAACAGCAAAGAGCAACCCGAGGAGCACGACATGCAAAAGATCACCACCTGCCTGTGGTTCGACGACAAGGCCGAAGAGGCGATGAATTTCTACGTCTCCATCTTCAAGAACTCGAAGGTGTTGAGCGTGATGCGTTGGCCCGAAGGTCACGCCGATGAAGGCAAGGCGCTGGTGACCACGTTCGAGCTCGACGGCGTGCAGTTCCAGGCGCTCAACGGCGGACCGCAATTCAAGTTCAGCGAGGCGATATCACAGTCGATCGACTGCAAGACGCAGGAAGAGGTGGATTATTTCTGGGACAGGCTCATCGAAGGTGGCGGCGAACCGTCGCAATGCAGCTGGCTGAAGGACAGGTTCGGCGTCTCCTGGCAGGTCGTGCCGGAGCAATTGCCGCGCCTGCTTCTGGATCCGGATCGGGCCAAGGCCGGCCGGGTGATGGCGGCGATGATGCAGATGAGCAAGATCGACATCGCCAAGATCGAAGAGGCGGCGAAGGGGTGAGAGTTGCGCGATCTTCCCTTCCCCCCTGTGGGAGAAGGTGGATCGGCGCGCAGCGCCGAGACGGTTGAGGGGTGTTCCAGCGGAGTGAGGCGTTGGCATTCCCTGGAACACCCCTCATCCGTCGCCTTCGGCGACACCTTCTCCCACAAGGGGAGAAGGGAAAGCAGTGCCTACGCCGCCCTGTCGCGGACCTGGTAGTCCTTGATCGTGGCGAAGCGGATGGCTTTCCAGCGTTCGGCCTCGTAGTTCAGCGAGAAGGCGTGCTGCGCCAAAAACACCGGGTCATTGTCGAGGTCCCTGGCGATGTCGCCGCGATGCGCTTCGATAAAGCGAAGCGTCTCGGCTTTGTCGTCAGCCGAAATCCAGCGGCAGACGGAAAAGCGCGACATTTCGAATTCGACCGGCAGCGTGTATTCGAAGTTCAGCCGCTCCTTCAGCACGTCGAGCTGCAGGGCGCCGACGACGCCGACGATTGCCGGTGAGCCGTCCTCGGGCGAGAACAGCTGCACGACGCCTTCCTCGGCCATCTGGTGCAGCGCTTCCTTGAGTTTTTTCGCCTTCATCGCGTCGCCAAGGCGGACGCGGCGCAGGATTTCCGGGGCGAAATTCGGCACGCCGCGGAACAGGATTTCCTCACCCTCGGTCAGCGTGTCGCCGATGCGCAGCGTGCCGTGATTGGGGATGCCGACGACGTCGCCAGCGAAGGCTTCGTCCGCCGTGACGCGGGTGCGGGCGAAGAAGAATTGCGGCGCCGACAGGCTCATCGGCTTGCCCGTGCGCACCAGTTTGGCCTTCATGCCGCGCTCGAGCTTGCCCGAGCAGACGCGCACGAAAGCGATGCGGTCGCGGTGGTTGGGGTCCATGTTGGCCTGGATCTTGAAGACGAAGGAGGTCATCTTGTCCTCGGTCGCCTCGACCTTGCGGGTGTCGGCATCCTGCGCGCGCGGCGGCGGGCCGAAGGCGCCGAGCGCCTCGATCAGGTCGCGCACGCCGTAATTGCGCAGCGCCGAGCCGAAATAGACCGGCGTCAGGTGGCCCTCGCGGAAGGCATCAATGTCAAGAGGTCGGCAGGCTTCGCGCGCGAGTTCCAGTTCCTCGATGAAGGCCTCGCGCTCGTTTTCCGGCAGCAGCCCGGCGACGCGGTTGGAATCGGGACCGTTGACCGGCGTGCGCTCCTTCTCGTCGTCGCCCTTGCGCACCGCGTTGAGCGCCAAATGATAGGTGCCGGAAAATGTCCTGCCGCGGCCGATCGGCCAAGTGATGGGGGCGGTGTCCAGCGCCAGCTTCTGCTCGATCTCGTCCAAAATCTCGAACGGATCGCGGCTTTCGCGGTCCATCTTGTTGACGAAGGTGATGATCGGAATGTCGCGCAGCCGACAGACCTCGAACAGTTTCAGCGTGCGCGGCTCGATGCCCTTGGCGGCGTCGATGACCATAACGGCCGAGTCGACCGCCGACAGCGTGCGGTAGGTGTCGTCGGCGAAGTCCTCGTGGCCGGGCGTGTCGAGCAGGTTGAAGACATTGTCCTCGTACTCGAAGGTCATCACCGAGGTGACGACCGAAATGCCGCGCTCGCGCTCGATCTTCATCCAGTCGGAACGGGTCTGGATCTTGTCCTTCTTGGCCTTGACCTCGCCGGCAAGCTGAATGGCGCCACCGAACAGCAGCAGCTTTTCGGTGAGCGTGGTCTTGCCGGCGTCCGGGTGCGCGATGATCGCGAAGGTGCGGCGGCGCGCCACTTCCTCTGGTATTGTTTCAGGCATTCTTCTGGGATTTCCGTGTGACAGGCCGGGCTTCTAGCAGCGCAGCGCCGGGCTGTCGACCGCTCCGGCGGCGCAGGTGCCGCCGGACGGCATGGCTTGCCTCAGGCCAACTCGCCCATCCGGTTCGCCAAAACGACCTCCGGAAGCCAGCCGGCAATGGCGCTTCCTATCGCGTCGGCATGATCCTCCTGCAGATAGTGCGCGCCGGGCCCGAGATTGATGAAGCGGCAGTTCTTCAGCCCGGCCGCGAACTCCTTTGCCGCCTGCGGCGAAATCAACGCGCCGGGATCGCCGGCGAACAGCAGTTTCGGATAGGTGGACAGCCGCAGCGCGCGATGATCGTGCTCGCTGATGGCGGCAACGTCGGCGGGCTGCCCTTCGATCGGCAATTCTCGGGGCAGGCGCAGCACTGGCTTACGCGACTCTGGCGTTGGGAACGGCGCCCGGTAGGCTGCCATCTCCTCGTTGCTCATCGTACGCAGCACCGAGGCCGGAAGCACCTTTTCGACGAAGACATTGTCTTCCAGGACCAGCTTTTCGCCGACACCCGGCGTGCGGAGCGCCTTGAACATTTCGCGGGCTTGCGGGCGCTGGTGAAAATCCTCCCAGCGCTCGAAGGGCCGGATGAATTCCATGAAGGCGAGGCCGAGGATGCGCCGCGGCCGCCGTGCCGCGAGATGAAACGCAAGCGCGGTGCCCCAATCCTGCGCCACCAGCACCACATCGCTGATATCGAGCGCGTCGAGGAAGGCATCGAGATAGCGGACATGGTCGAAGAAGCGATAGTCGATGTCGGGCTTGCCGGACTGGCCATAGCCGATCAGGTCAGGCGCGATGCAGCGGCCGAACGGCGCGATATGCGGAATGATGTTGCGCCAGATATGGGATGAGGTCGGGTTGCCGTGCAGGAACAGCACGGTCGGGCCGGATGTGCCGACCTCGATATAGGACATGGTCGAATCGAGTACGGCTATCTGCGAACGTCTCGCTGTGGCAACGCTGGCTTGAGACGGGTCGGTCTTCGAACTCATGGGGTCGTCTCCTTGGCGAACACTGTGCTGAAGATGATTTTCTTGAACCGTTCGAGTGGCGCAGGGCTGCGTTCGACCTTCATGCGCAGCATGGCGCCCTGCCAGGAAGACAGCAGGAAATCGGCGAGGTCTTCCGCCTCGAACGCTCGGGTGATGTCACCGGTCGCCTGGCCTTCGGCGATGCAGGCGGCGAAGGGCTGGCGCCAGCGCTCGAAAATGGCGACGAGTTGCAGGCGCAGCGGCTCGCTGTGCACGGCTGTCTCGAGGCTGAGATTGCCGATCATGCAGCCGCGTGCCCAGTCATGCGCCTCGAGCTTCGAGGTGATGACGTCGAGGTAGCGGCGCAGCCTGCCGATGGGTGGCGTGCCATCCTGTGCGAGGGCCGCTTCGACCAGTCCGCTGACATAGGCGAAGTAGCGGTCCAGCACCTCGCCGGCGAACGCCTCCTTGGAGGCAAAATGATTGGTGAAGGAGCCCGGCCGGGCATCGGCGGCGGCAACGATGTCGCGCACGCCGGCGGCGGCATAGCCCGAGTTCCAGAGGGTCTGGAAACCGGCGTCGAGAAGTTTTTTGCCGTGTCCGATGTTGGCAAGTGATGAACGGGATGGCACTTGGAGGAATGCCTTGGGGATCGAGGCAGAGGAGCAAGCATGGCTGCAACGAAACAAGTGATCGTCGTCGGCGCCGGCATCATCGGCGCCTCCATCGCCTGGCATCTGACCAGGGCAGGCGCGCGGGTGACGGTCGTTTCCGAAAGCGGCGCGGGCGGTGTCGCAACGCCCAATTCCTTTGCCTGGATCAACGCCAGCTGGGGCAACCCGGAAATCTATTTCCGGCTGCGCACCCGCGCGATGGACGAATGGAAACGGCTGGCAAACGAGCTGCCCGGGCTGCCGCTCGCCTGGTGCGGCGGGCTGTGCTGGGATCTGCCAGCCGACCGGCTCGAAGCCTACGCGGCCGAACATTCTTCATGGGGCTACGGCATCGAACGCGTTGGCCGCGAGCGGGCGGCGCACATCGAGCCCAACCTCGTCGAGCCTCCTGAATTCGCCGTTTATGTCGCGGAGGAAGGCGTGGCCGAGCCGGTTGCGACGGCCAAGGTGTTGCTGGCGGATGCCGAACGGCATGGTGCGCGGGCCATTTCCAGCACGGTCTCGGCGCTGGCGGTCACAAACGGCAGGATGACCGGCGTGGATACATCGCATGGGCTGATTGCCGCCGATGAGGTGGTGATCGCCGCCGGTGTCGGTGCCCCGGCCATTGCCGCGACGGCCGGCATCAACTTGCCGATTGAGACGCCGCCGGGCCTGATCGTCCATTCGCGACCATACAAAAAGCTGCTCAATGGGCTGGTGCACGCCGAGAGGCTGCACATGCGCCAGACGGCCGAGGGCCGCATCATCGCCGGCTCGGATTTTGCCGGCGGCGATCCCGGCGAGAACTCTGAGGCGACGGCGCGCGATCTGTTCGCGGTCACGAAGGCAGCATTGCGCGGCGCCGAGGGTCTGGAACTCGATTTCCACACCATCGGCTACCGCCCCAATCCAGTCGACGGCTTTCCGATCATCGGCCGCGCCGAAGGCATGGATGGGCTCTATATCGCGGTCATGCATTCCGGCATCACGCTGGCGCCGGCCGTCGGCCTGTTCGCCACAAGGGAAATTCTTGACGGCGAGCGCGATCCGCTGCTGGCGCCCTATGGGTTGTCGCGCTTTGCTCAATAAGCCGGCGGACGGCGAAAGCCGCCGGTGAGCGGCTCGATCGCCGCCGCGACACCAAGCAGTCGCGCCTCCGACCAGCGCTTGCCGACCAATTGCAAGCCGATCGGCAGGCCGTCGCGATCTTCTCCGCACGGCATCGCAAGTGCCGGGTGACCGCTGTAGTTGAAGACGGCGCCATAGGCCGGCAGCATCCAATAGCTTTGCTCCTTGCCGTCGACCTTGATTGGCGTGCCCGGCTCGCAATGCGGGAAGGCGGTGGTCATGGCGACCGGGCAGAGCAGCGCATCCCAGTCGTCGAAGAACCGGTCCCAGGCGAGAACGGATTTGTCGCGGCGGGCGAGCGCCTCGAACCAGCGCGACACCGGTGTCGGCTGCTCCGGCGGCTGGGGTTGCGCGGCCTCCATCATCATGCCGATCAGCGCGCCGCCTTGCGCGAGATTGTCGTGCAGATCGAGCTTCGGCAGTCTCGCTTCCTCGACGATCGCGCCGGCCGATTGCAGCTGCTTTGCGAGATTTTCAACCGCGGCACTGATGTCGCCGGCCACCGGCAAGCCGGGGAAGGACGGCGCGAAGGCTAAGCGCAATGGCTTGAGGTCGAGCTTCGGCACGGTCTCGACCGGCACCGGCGCCAGATCGGTGTCGCGCCCGTCCGGCCCGGCGATGATTTGATAGATCAGGGACAAATCGTCCACGCTGCGCGCCAGCGGTCCGAGGCAGGACATCAACCGCACGCTGCGCGCTGCCCCGCCCGGGTTGGGGAAGGCGCCGGCCAGAGTGACGCGGTGTTCCGTTGCTTTCAAGCCATAGACACCGCTGAAGGCGGCGGGCAGGCGGATTGAAGCCTGCATGTCAGTGCCGACATCGAAGGGCGTCATCCCCGCCGCCACCGCCGCAGCGGCGCCGCCGCTAGAGCCGCCCGCCGTGCGCTCAGGGTTCCAGGGATTGCTGGTGCGGCCGAACAGCGGATTGTTCGACTGCCAGTCGGACAGCATGGTCGCGACATTGGTCTTGGCCATCAGCACGCCGCCTGCCCACTTGAGCCGGGCGACGACCGGGCTGTCGTGGCTGGCGACATAGTCGGCGAAGGGCGGAAAGCCGACGGTGGTTTTCATGCCTGCGGTTTCGTGCGTGTCCTTCAGCGTGAAGGGAACGCCGTGCAGCGGTCCGGGCGTGGCGCGGCGCGCGAGTGCAGCGTCGGCTTTTTTGGCTTGGCTGTACGCGCCTTCCCTGTCGAGCGAGATGACGGCGTTGATCGCCGCGTTGTGCCGATCGATCTGCGCCAGATGGGCGTCGAGTGCTTCGACGGCGGAGATTTTGCGATTGCGAATCGCGGCAGCAAGTTCGGTTGTCGAGGAGAAAGCGATGTCCATGGCAAATGCTCCGGCTTGACCGCGCTCGCCTGGAAAATGGCGGACAGCGGCACGACTTCAAGCGGAGTTGAGCATTGGGAGATTGGCTGCGTTTGATCAGAATTGTGCCGACCGTTGAGGTCGGCACTCTACGGCGCCCCCTCTGTCCTGCCGGACATCTCCCCCACAAGTGAGGAGATTGGCAATTTCGGCGCCTCGCTCAGTCCTGCAAGGTCGGCGATTGGCGAAGGCCGTTGTGACATCCAATCTCCCCCTCGTGGGGGTTGAGGAGTGGTCCGCGTAGCGGACGGAAAGCCAATTGCTTGGCTTTCCGAACGACGAACGTCCGGCAGGACAGAGGGGGGCGCTGGCCCGCGGCGTTGCCGCAATTTGAAACTAGACCGCCAGTGCCAGCCTAGCCGATGCGGGCGCGAAAGGACGAATGGCCATGCCATCCCCAGTCATGGTGACGAAGCTCGATGGCGGGATCGCTTGCCAGTCGCCACCCTCGCGATCGAATGGTTCGGAGACGATGCAGCGGCCGCCACCTTTGCGCAAGGAGGAGGTGTAGAGCGTCGGCGCGTGGGCATCGGTGGCGTAGCGCACCGCGTGCAGCGCCTGCCCGTCCGAAAAGGCGGCGGTGAGCTTCAGTACCGGTTCGAGGCCGGCGCGGCGTGAGGCTTCCAGCACGCGGCTGGTGGCGCGCGACACGGCACCTTGCGGATCGCCGGCCAATCCCTCGTCGATCATCAGCAGGAAAAAGAGTTCTGAATCAGTGGTGCCTTCGCGCTGGTCGAAGACGGCGTCGGACAGCGAATTCTCCAGCGCGCGGCGGATCTTCTCGAAGCCGCCGATCTGGCCGTTATGCATGAACGACCAGGGACCGGAGATGAAGGGATGGCAATTCATGCGGCTGGTGGCGCCGCCGGTGGAGGCCCGCACATGGGCGAGGAAAAGGCCGGATTTGATCTGCCGGCACAGGCTTTTCAGATTGGGATCGGACCAGGCCGGCAGGATATCGCGATAGAGGCCGGGTTCCGGCCGGTCGCCATACCAGGCAAGGCCGAAACCGTCGCCATTGGTCGGCGACTTGGCTTCCTGGGCACAATGGCTCTGGGCAATCAGCGAGTGACAGGGCGCGGTCAGAATGTCTTCGAGAAAGACCGCTTCACCGAGATAGGCCGCCCACCGGCACATCGCTTCTGTCGTCCTTTAGGCGCGATCCGGAAGAGCCGCAGGCCCCTTGGTCGCGTGTGTGCCTCTGTTGTGCGTCCGCTCGTACAGCTCGCGGACGATTCGGCTGGCGGTAGTCTCGAAGAGAAATGGCAAGAAAGCGTGAACGAGCGCGGCGCCGGCCGCCATCAGCAGGCGCGAGGAGAACCAGGCGGCAAACGCCATGTGGCCGAAATAGGTTTCGCCGACCTTGGCCGGATGAGATGTGAAGATGCTTGCGAGCGACATGTTGTTCCCCTTCAGCGCTTGCGTTCCAATATGAGTATCCTGACACGCTTCGCCGGTTCATCGGTCTCAAAATGTCCTTGTATCTTGCCGTTTTATGGGACAAACATCCCAACATGGCGCTGGATATCGATGAAATAGACCGCAAACTGCTTGCCGAATTGCAACGCGACGGCACGCTGTCGGTCGATCAGCTGTCGGAACGGGTGGCCCTGTCGCGCAATGCCTGCTGGCGGCGCGTCAAGCGGCTGGAGGAGGATGGCGTCATCACCGGCCGCGTGGCGCTGGTCGATGCCGACAAGCTGGGACTCGGCCTTTCGGTGTTCATCCTGATCCGCACGTCCAACCATGACCCGGACTGGCTGCAGAGATTCCGGGCGGCGGTGACCGGTTTTCCCGAGATCACCGGCGTCTACCGCATGTCCGGCGACCTCGACTATGTCCTGCGCGCCCGCGTCGCCGACGTGAAGGCCTATGACCGACTTTACCAGCGGCTGATCGCCAAGGTGGCGCTGTCCGATGTTTCGGCCTCCTTCGTCATGGAAGAGATCAAGGAGACGACGGTGGTTCCGATGGCGAGGTCATAGTGATGCCTGAAAGAAAGCCGTTGATAGCGGTGCGTGCGAATTGACCGAATCGGCAATCGCGCCGATAGGATCGATTTTATGCGCGCAGCCCTCCAAAACTCCTCCGTCATCGGTCCGACTGTCGGCTTCGTCAGATTGCCGCATGCTGAAGGACTACCCCTCCCCGCCTATGAAAGCACCGGCGCGGCCGGCATGGATCTTCGAGCGGCGGTGCCCGACGACCGGCCACTGCTGATACTGCCGGGAAAGCGCGCTTTGGTGCCGACCGGGCTGATCCTGGAAATCCCCGAAGGCATGGAAGGCCAAGTGCGGCCACGCTCCGGCCTTGCTTTCAAGCATGGCCTGACCGTCCTCAATTCGCCGGGAACGGTCGACAGCGACTATCGCGGCGAGGTGAAGGTGCTGCTGATCAATCACGGCGACGAGGATTTTGCCGTAACGCGCGGCATGCGCATCGCCCAGATCGTGTTCGCGGCGGTGACGCAAGTGGCCGTCGAAGAGCGTTCGCTGGCCGGCGGCACGGCGCGTGGTTCGGGCGGGTTCGGATCGACCGGCACCGCCTGATGCAGGTTCCGAAGTTAGTCATCTTCGACTGCGATGGCATTCTGGTCGATACTGAGAATCTGGCCAATCGACGCCTCGCCGAATGGCTGACGGCTGCCGGCTATCCGACAAGCTTCGAATATTGCCGCAAGAATTTCTCCGGCCGCAGCATGGCCTCGGTGCAGAAGGAGATCGAGGCGCAGACCGAGGTCCGCCTCGGCGCCGATTTCGTCGATCGCTGGAATGCCGGCCTGCCGGACCTGTTTTCCCATGGCGTCGAGGCAATCCCTTACGTCCGAGAGTTCATCGAGGCGGTCCGCGCGGCCGGCATCCCCTATTGCGTCGCCACCTCGGCCAGGATTTCGAAGATGCACATCACGCTTGGCCAGACCGGGCTGTTGCCGCTGTTCGAACATGCGATGTTTTCCTCGACCATGGTCGGGCGCGGCAAACCGTTTCCCGACCTGTTCCTGCACGCAGCCAAGACCATGGGCTTCGCGCCCGCCGACTGCATCGTCATCGAGGACAGCGTCGCCGGCACCCAGGCCGGCATTGCCGCCGGCATGCGGGTGTTTTCCTATCACGGCGACCCCTATTCGGACCGCGACGGCCTGACCGAGGCCGGCGGCATCCTGTTCGACGACATGCGCGAACTGGCCGGGCTGGTGCCGATCCACTGATCTCGGCACGGCTGCACGGAACCGGAAACCCGTGATAGCGTGAGTGGCCTGATCCTGGGGGCCTCATGCCGACGAACCTTTTCCGCTTCATCCTTGCTTTGATGCTGCTGCCGCTCCTATGGACCGGGGCCGGCGCGCAGACTGTGAGCTTTCCCGAACTCAGCAGCACCTTGCCTGGCCGCACCGATGTGACTTACCTCGACCTGGCCAAAACGGTCATCCCGGACCTCGCCTCGGACGGGCAGGGCTTCTACAAGGGCGGGCTGCCGATCGAGATGCGCCACATCGCGGGACCGGATAGCGGTGGTTCGCCGCCCGAGACATCCAGTTTCCCCAACGCCGCCGTGCTGCCCATCAAGGCCGGCGGCAAGGACCGGCTGGCGATGTTGTTCGACCTCGGCGATTCTCCCGACAGCGCCGAGGGCTATGCAATACTGGCGCTCTACGACGTCACGGCCAAGCCGAAGCTGCTCGATGCGGCCAATGTCGCGGTCGACCGCAGCACCTATTTCCGCGAACCGAACAAGCTTTCGATCGGCGCCGGCGACGACATGCTCATCACCATGAGCACGCATTTCAATTCGAGCCAGGGCTATGTGATCACGCCGCTGATCATGGTCCGCGACGACAGGTTCGAGCTGATCGACATGATCTACACGTTCGACGAAAGGCTCTGCGCCTACAGCCGCAAGCAGGATGTGGCGTTCCAGTCCATCGCCGACGGCCGGCCTTATGCCGCCGTCAAGGTGACGGTGACCGACAGCACTGTACCCAGCGATGAAAGCTGCGACGACGCGCCGCCCGAGGCGTCGTCGCGCGACATCTCGGTCACATACCACTGGGACAAGAAGACATCGCGCTACGTCGCGGATTCCGACGCACTCGCCAAATTGTCAGCAGAGAACGAGAAACGCTTCTGAACCAAGCGCATTTATTTGCCCGGCCGCAGACGGCGCGATAGCATCCACCCGACACTCGTCATGGGGAGCATTCATGGACAAGGGCAAGATTTTTCGCGACCTGCATGCCTCGACCTTCGTCATGCCCAATCCCTGGGATCCGGGCACGACCAAGCTGCTCGGTTCCTTCGGTTTCAAGGCGCTGGCGACGACCAGCGCCGGCTTTGCCTTTTCGCGTGGCCTGCCGGACGGCGCGGTGACCTTCGAGCAAATGATCCATCATTGCCGCGAGGTGACGGCGGCAACCGACCTGCCGGTCTCGGCCGATCTCGAGAAAGGCAAGGGCGACAGCGCCGAGCGGGCCGCCGAAACCATCTTCGCGGCGGAAGCGGCCGGCCTTGCCGGCTGCTCGATCGAGGACCACACCGGTGACCCGGACAAGCCGATCTATGATTTCTCGCACGCGGTCGAGCGCGTGGCGGCGGCGGTGGAAGCGGCGCGGGCCCTGAAACGCGATTTCGTCTTCACCGCGCGCGCCGAGAATTTTCTCTGGGGCAAGTCCGATCTCGACGACACCATCAAGCGGCTGCAGGCCTTCGAGAAGGCCGGCGCCGACGTGCTCTATGCGCCGGGCATCGGCGACGTCGAGATGGTGCGCACGCTCTGCTCGGCGGTCGGCAAGCCGGTCAACGTCATGGCGAAACCGGGCTTCACCATCGCCGATCTCGCAATGGCCGGCGTCAAGCGCATTTCGCTCGGACCGTGGCTGACCAATTTCGCCTACGGCATGCTGGAGACGGCGGCGCGCGAAATCCAGCAGGACGGCACGTTCGGCTTCACCCGCGCCGCCATGCCGTTCGGCAAATTGCAGGCGTTGTACGGCAAATCCTCAGCCTAAAGGGCCGATTGCGACACTTGCGGTTACCGGCGGCTTTCGCGCGCCGAGATCGCTTTGTGCAGATGCACCATCATGGCGGCGGCGAAGAGCGGCGTCAGCAGATTGAGCAGCGGCACGGCCAGGAAGGCGGCGATGACCAGCCCGGCTAGGAAAACCGTACCGGCATACTGCTTGCGCAAGGCCCTGGCTTCTTCCTCCAGGCGAAAGCGCATGGCGGCGAATTCGAAGAATTCGCGGCCGAGCAGATAGCCGTTGACGATGAAGAAAGCGGCGATGTTGATGCCCGGCACCAGCAGCAGCAGAAGCGCCACGATGTTGCCGAGGATGACGACGCCGAAGAATTTTATCGCCAGCACCAGCGAGCGCAGCGCCGGCATGGCGCGCCCGATCGGCTCGCGGGGATAGTCGGTGCGCTCGACCACTTCGGCGACATCGTCGAGGAACAGGCCGGCGATCACCGCCGTGACCGGTGCGACGAGCAGGGCCATGCCGAAGGCAAGGGCTATGGCCGCGACGATGCCGCCCAGCCAGCCGGCCCAGGACGGTATGCCGGGCAACAAGGCCTGCAGCCATGGCAGAGCCAGCCACTCGACAAGGCTGGTCAGGCCGAACCACAAGGCGACCAGCGCCAGCACGGTCAGGCCCAGCGTCTTGACGAACACGGCACGAAACGGCGGCGAGAGCAGCTCGAGGGCGCGGTGCGGGCAGCGTCGAAAATCACCGTGCTTCAACCCCCAGGTCAGCGGACACCGCCGAAAGGCGGGACGCCCCCGAGATAGGCAGCGCGGGTCGCGAGCACAAGCGCGGATCGCTACCGCGCGAAGGCCGGTTTGCGGACCGGGATGGTCATGGCCGCGACACCGACCACGACAAAGGCCATGCCCAGCCACGCCGTCGGCCCCAGGCTTTCACCGAGGAAGACAGCGCCGATGCCGACGCCGATCGGCACGCGCAGATAGGCCTGCGACGTCGTGCCGACGGAACCCAGCGTGTGGATGAGGCGGAAATATATGACGAAGGCGAGCGCCGTCGAAAACACCGAGAGGCCGAGCAGGGCCAGGATCGACGCCGTCGACGGCGTGAGCGTCCAGGGCTGGTCGACAACCAGGCTGACCGGCACCAGTATGACCGCGCCGCAGAGCATCGAACCGGCCGCCGGCAGCATCGGATCGAGACCCTTGAAGCCACGGCCGAAGATGGCGGCGCCGGCATAGCAGATCGTTGCCACGACGATGGCGACCTGCGCCCACAACTCGTGACCGAGACCACCCAGCGCCTCGGTGCCGACGATGAGGCAGATGCCGGCTATGCCGGCGCCGACACCGATGAGCTTGCGCACCGTGACCGGCTCATGGCGGGTGATGAGCGCCGTCAGCAGGAAGGTGAAAATCGGCGATGTGGAATTGAGGATGGTGGCGAGGCCGGCATCGACCGAGCGCTCGGCCGCCGCGATCAGCGTAAACGGTATGACGCTGTTGAGGCAGGCCTGGAAGGCGAAGCGGCGCCAGGTGACCGCATCGTGCGGCATGGCGAGCCCGCGCCAGCGGATGATGGCGAACAGGATGCCGCCGGCAATCAAGGTGCGGGCGGCGATGAAAGTCACCGGCGGGATCGTTTCGACGCCGATCTTGATGAAGGTGTAGGAGGCGCCCCACAGCACCGCCAGCACGCCGAGCAAGGCCAGGTCGGTTGTCGTGTCGTTCTTTGCGGTCATGGGCCTGCCGTCTTCGGATGCGGTCGATCAAGCCTGACTTCTAGGCAACGCCGCGAAGAAATGCTT
Source organism: Mesorhizobium huakuii (assembly GCF_014189455.1). Lineage (NCBI taxonomy): Bacteria > Pseudomonadati > Pseudomonadota > Alphaproteobacteria > Hyphomicrobiales > Phyllobacteriaceae > Mesorhizobium > Mesorhizobium huakuii. Next base: position 3,700,285 of record NZ_CP050296.1, on the reverse strand, counting down.
CGTCCACGGTCGAATTGTCGTAGCGCCTGACGTGTCGCGCTCCAGGGTCCGGGCCAGGCCGGCATCAGCTGAATATCAACATACCCTAGGCAAAGCCGTCGCGAATCGCTAAACCCGCGCCCGGCCAGCGTGGCAAGAAGCCGGCTCGGGTTTTTGGCGGAGACATTGATGCCGGATTATGACGTGCTTTGCATCGGCAATGCCATTGTCGACATCATCGCCCAGTGCGAGGAGGAATTCCTCGAAACCAACGGCATCATCAAGGGCGCGATGAACCTCATCGATACCCGGCGCGCCGAACTGCTCTACAGCCGCATGGGTCCGGCGATCGAGGCTTCCGGCGGCAGCGCCGGCAACACGGCGGCCGGCGTCGCCTCCTTCGGCGGACGCGCCGCCTTCTTCGGCAAGGTCTCCAATGATGCGCTGGGCGAAATCTACGCGCACGACATCCATGCGCAAGGCGTCGCCTTCGACACCAAACCGCTCGCGGGCGAGCCGCCGACGGCGCGGTCGATGATCTTCGTCACGCCCGATGGCGAGCGCTCGATGAACACCTATCTCGGCGCCTGCGTCGAGCTTGGGCCCGAGGATGTCGAAGCCGACAAGGCATCGGGCGCCAAGGTCACCTATTTCGAAGGCTATCTGTGGGACCCGCCGCGCGCCAAGGAAGCAATCCGGCAGACGGCCAGGCTGGCGCACGCGGCAGGCCGCGAAGTGTCGATGACATTGTCGGATTCGTTCTGCGTCGACCGCTATCGCGACGAGTTCCTCGAGCTGATGCGCTCGGGCACGGTCGACATCGTCTTTGCCAACAGCCACGAGATCAAATCGCTCTACCAGACATCGTCCTTCGACGAGGCGCTGGCGCAAATCCGCAAGGACTGCAAGATCGCTGCCGTGACCCGCTCGGAAAAGGGCTCGGTCATCGTGCGCGGCGACGAGACCGTGGTCATCCAGGCCACCGCGATCCGGGAACTGGTCGACACGACGGGCGCCGGCGATCTCTACGCCGCCGGTTTCCTGCACGGCTACACGCAAGGCCGCGACCTCAAGACCTGCGGCGACCTCGGCTCACTGGCCGCCGGCCTGGTGATCCAGCAGCTCGGCCCGAGGCCAAGGCAGAATTTGCGCCGCGAGGCGGAACTGGCTGGGTTGCTGTAGGGCGCCTTTCCCTTCTCCCCTTGTGGGAGAAGGTGGCCTCGCGAAGCGAGGTCGGAGGAGGGGTGTTCCAGCTTGGCAATGACGGCATTCCGTCACGCACCCCTCAACCGTCTCGGCGCTGCGCGCCGATCCACCACCCTGGGCGAGTCACGGGCCTCGCCCGCCCTTCGGGCCCCACAGGGGAGAAGGAAGAGCGCCTCGCTTCTCACCGTCGCGTGACTGTCACATATCGCTCCTACACGAAATCGAGAGCGTCCCGTGACTGACATTTCGGGGCACTCGCAGTCAGATGGGGTGTTGAAGAATGCAAGACAGCAAGCTGTCGGGCGGCGCGATCCGTTGCCGCCATGATTTCCGTTTTCCGCACTAGAAATTCAGCAATCGGCCGCGGCTGAGGGAGGAGCGCGCGCGGCCGGAAGACAGATTCATGAGCAGATTTCAGACAACCGGTCTTGGACAGGACGACTTCGCGGAGATGGTCGCGGAGGACGTCGAGCGCGCGCTTGCCCATTATGACGAGGCCATAAACCAGTCCACCGTGGTCTCGGTCGGCAAGATCGCCGGCAGCATAGCGTCCGCCGTCACCTTGCTGTCGCCAAAGCACCAGCGCGCGATCGACGCCATCCATGCCGACCTTCCCGGCCTTGCCTCGAAATTCGTGCGCGCGCTGGCGGCCGAAGCCGCGCGCCGCAGCGAAGCCGGCACAGCCGGGACCACAAATCCGTCGACGGCTTTGCTGGCCGATGAGCCGCTTCCTCCGCCGCAGTCCGACGACCTCGAATCGATGCTGATCGAGGACTGGGCGGGCCGTGTCGCCGGCTCGACCTATCTGGAAGAAAACCTGCGCATCGCCCGCTCGACCCTGCACCGCTGGCAAAGGCGCGGCGACGTCATCGCCTTGCGCAAGGGCGGCCGCAAACACGTCTTCCCGCTGGCGCAATTCGTCGACGGCAGGCCGGTCGCGGGCCTAAGCGACGTGCAGTCGCTGATCGGCAATCCGAGACTGACCTGGCTGTGGCTGACGCGGCCGTCGGCGCAACTCGACGGCCGCATTCCGATCGACCTGCTGCGGCAGGACCAGATCGATGAAGTGGTCGAAGCGGCGCGGGTGTTCGCGCCGGGCTGAAGCCGGCGCGGTCAACCCTCGGATTTCGGAGTCGACATAAGTTCGCGCCGATAGCGCTACGCGGACTTGCGAAGGTGAGGCCCGGACGATGGCTGTTGCGGCGCCATTTCCGTGGCGGTGACCAGCCGGTTTCGGCCACTCTTCTTTCCGACATACATCAGCCGGTCGGCGAGCGCGATCAGCGCTTCGGAATCGGCGGCCTCCGCTGGATACATGGCGACGCCAACGGTGCAGCCGACCTGGATGGCGCCATTGGGCGTCGGAACCTTGATCCGCAACCTTTCCAGGATGCGTTCGGCGACCCGCACGGCCTTCTGCTGTGCCAGATCGGTGTCGGCCGAGAACAGGAAGGCGAACTCGTCGCCGCCAAGCCGGGCGACGAAATCGGCGCTGCGCAGGATCGAGCGAAGCTGGCTCGAGACGCGCTGCAGCAGCGCATCGCCGGCTTCGTGGCCAAGCGTGTCGTTGACTTCCTTGAACCGGTCGAGGTCGATGAACAGAAGCCCGGCCGCCTCGCCGGTGGCGCCACAGCGGGCGACCACCGATTTGAGCTCATTGTGGAAAGCACGCCGGTTGGGCAGGTCGGTCAAGGCATCGTGGTTGGCCGAATGGTCGCTCTGCTGCTTCGCCACCTCGATCTCGCGTTTTTGCGCCGACAGTTCCTCGTTGGCGGTCTTGAGATCGAGGACCAGCTGGGCGTTGAGGTCCTCGACAACCTTGCGGTCGCTGATGTCGACGACGAAGCCCTCCAGAAATTCGAGTTCGCCGGCTTCGTCCCAGACACCGCCGCCGATCTCGCGGACCCAGAGCGGTTCGCCGGCCCGCGGCACGATGCGGTAGTCGACGTTCCAGTTGCAGCGCGCCTCGAGCGCGGCGTCGACGGCGGCATAGACCGACGGCAAATCATCCGGGTGGATGGCCGAGACATAGTCGCGCACCGCGTTGTGAATGAAATCGCTCGGCCGATAGCCGCTGACGGTGAAAATACCGTCGCTGATATAGAGCATGGTGTAGGACACGTCGTTGCGGCAGCGGTAGAGATAACCGTCCATGCGGCCGGTGATGCTGAGCAAGGCGTCCAGCCGCTCGTCGTGGTAGACCCCCTGGCCAACCACGGATACAGAAACTCCGTCATGCTTCATGGCCGCACCCCCATTTAGCGGTCTGAGCGCGCCGTGGATGCCGTTACGGCATGTCGGCAAGAGCTTCCCTATATCAGCTGAATCTTATCAATGTCTTATGGGTGTGAGGTGCGACGGCGTTTTGAGCGCCACCGCCTTTCGAAGACCCAGATCGTCGGCTTTTCGTTCCTTGCGCGAACTGTCGTTACGTCCCCGCCGTATAGGCTGCGATCGCCGCCATGTTGACAATGTCGCTGTCCTTGGCATTCAGCGAAACAATCTGCACCGGCTTGTTCAGTCCGACCAGCAGCGGGCCGATGACCGTCGAGCCGCCGAGTTCCTGTAGCATCTTGGTCGAGATCGAGGCCGAGTGGAATGCCGGCATGATCAGCACATTGGCGGGGCCGGTGAGGCGAATGAAGGGGTACTGCGCCATGGCGCGGGCGTTGAGCGCGACGTCGGCGGCCATTTCGCCGTCATATTCGAAATCGACGCGGCGCTTGTCGAGGATGCGCACCGCTTCCTGGACGCGCTCGGAGCGTTCGCCCTGCGGATGGCCGAAGGTGGAATAGGCAAGCATGGCGAGCCTCGGCTCATAGCCCATGCGGCGGGCAAAGCCGGCCGCCTCCTCGGCGATGTCGGCGATCTGCTCGGCGTTCGGCATGTCGTGCACGGCGGTGTCGGCGACCAGCACGGTCTTGCCTCGCGCGAGCACGATCGAGACGCCGATGACGCGGTGGCCGGGCTTGGCGTCGATGACACGGCGGATGTCGTCGAGCGCGGTGGAATAGTTGCGGGTCACGCCGGTGACGATGCCGTCGGCGTCGCCCAGCGCCACCATGCAGGCGGCAAAATGGTTGCGGTCATTGTTGATCAGGCGCTGGCAGTCGCGGAACAGGAAGCCTTTGCGCTGCATGCGTTCGTAGAGATAGTCGGTGTAGATGCCGTTGCGGCGCGACAGCCTCGCATTGATGATCTCGATGCCCTGTTTGTTGAGGTCGATGCCGGCGTGCTTGGCGTTTTCCTTGATGACGTCGTCGCGGCCAAGCAGGATGGCGGTGCCGAGCCGCTGGTTCACATAGGAAACGGCGGCGCGCATGACCTGCTCCTCCTCGCCCTCGGCGAAGACGATGCGCTTGGGCTGGCGGCGCACGCGGTCGTAGATGCGCTGGAGGGTGGAGGCGATCGGGTCGCGGCGGGCGGACAGTTCCTGCGCATAGCGGTCGAGATCGAGGATCGGCTTGCGGGCGACGCCGGACTCCATCGCCGCCTTGGCCACCGCCAGCGGAATGGCCGAGATCAGGCGCGGGTCGAACGGCACCGGAATGATGTAGTTGGGGCCGAATTTCGGCCGGTTGCCCTGATAGGCGGCCGCGACATCATCGGGCACGTCCTTGCGCGCCAGTTCGGCGAGCGCACGGGCTGCAGCGATCTTCATGTCGTCATTGATGGTGGTTGCCCGCACATCAAGCGCGCCGCGAAAAATGTAGGGGAAGCCGAGCACGTTGTTGACCTGGTTCGGATAGTCCGAACGCCCGGTCGCCATGATGGCGTCGGTGCGGATCTCGGCCACTTCCTCCGGCGTGATTTCGGGATCCGGATTGGCCATGGCGAAGATGATCGGGTTCTTGGCCATCGACTGCACCATGGCGGTGGTCAGCGCGCCCTTGGCCGAGAGGCCGAGGAAGACATCGGCGCCGTCGAGCGCCTCGGCGAGGCTGCGCGTGTCGGTCTTGACCGCATGCGCCGACTTCCACTGGTTCATGCCTTCGGTGCGGCCCTGGTAGACCACGCCCTTGGTGTCGCACAGGATGATGTTTTCGGGCGCGAAGCCCATCGCCTTCATCAGCTCGATGCAGGCGATGCCGGCAGCACCGGCGCCGTTGCAGACCATTTTCGTGGTCTTCATGTCGCGGCCGGTGATTTCCAGCGCGTTGATCAGGCCGGCGGCCGAGATGATTGCGGTGCCGTGCTGGTCGTCGTGGAAGACGGGGATGTCCATCAATTCGCGCAGCCGCTGCTCGATGATGAAGCATTCCGGCGCCTTGATGTCCTCCAGGTTGATGCCGCCGAAGGAGGGGCCGAGGAAGCGCACGCAATTGATGAATTCGTCGGCGTCCTCGGTGTCGACCTCGAGATCGATGGAATCGACATCGGCGAAGCGCTTAAACAGCACTGCCTTGCCTTCCATCACCGGCTTGGAGGCCAGCGCACCGAGATTGCCGAGACCAAGGATGGCAGTGCCGTTGGAGATGACGGCGACCATGTTGCCGCGCGTCGTGTAGTCGAAGGCGCGGCTGGGGTCCTCGGCGATGGCCAGGACAGGCACCGCGACGCCCGGCGAATAGGCAAGGCTCAGATCGCGTTGGGTGGCCATCGGCTTGGTGGCGACGACCTCCAGCTTGCCGGGCCGGCCCATCGCGTGGAATTCGAGCGCTTCCTGCGCGCTGACGGACGGGCCGCTGTTCTCGGTTTTCCTGGCCATGATGCTTTTGATTTCCTCGCCGGTGGGTGCAGCACCTCCTTGAAGCGGGTGCTTTGTTTCGGTCCGAATTAAGACCACACACCGCCGCGTGTAAACCGCCGGCACGCCGGAATCGCGGATCGGACGGGAAATTGCGGGTAGCCGGTCGCCTCCGTCGTCCCCTGCTTTTCGAAGCCCCGGCATTAAACCCGGCCATCACATCTGCTAGCGTGCCCGGTCATGAACATGCACAGCCCGAACGAGCCCGACGCCCCCGAGGTGATCACGCCGCCGCAGCCCGGCACGGCCGCCGTGACGCCGATGATGGAGCAGTTCATCGAGATCAAGGCGGCGAACCCGGATTCGCTGCTGTTCTACCGCATGGGCGATTTCTACGAGCTGTTCTTCGACGACGCCGAAAAGGCGAGCCGGGCGCTGGGCATTGTGCTCACCAAGCGCGGCAAGCACCAGGGCCACGACATCCCGATGTGCGGCGTGCCGGTGCATGCGGCCGACGACTATCTGCAGAAACTGATCGGCCAGGGTTTTCGCGTCGCCGTCTGCGAGCAGATCGAGGATCCGGCCGAGGCCAAGAAACGCGGCGGGAAATCCGTGGTGCGCCGCGACGTGGTGCGGCTGGTGACGCCGGGCACCATCACCGAGGACAAATTGCTGGCGCCGTCGGAATCGAGTTTCCTGATGGCGCTGGGGCGGGTGAAGGGCGGGGCGGACCATTCCTTCGCAATTGCCTGGATCGACATCTCGACCGGCGCTTTCCGCGTTGCCGAGACGACCGCCGACCGGCTGCTCGCCGACATCTTCCGTGTCGATCCGCGCGAGCTGATCGTCGCCGAACCGGTGTTCCATGATCCCGAACTGAGGCCGGTATTCGACGTGCTCGGCCGCGTCGCCAACCCGCAGCCGCCGTCGCTGTTCGATTCGGCCTCGGCCACCGGACGCATCGCCCGCTTCTTCGAGGTTGCGACGCCGGACAGTTTTGGCGCGTTTTCGCGCGCCGAACTGTCGGCGATCTCGGGCGCCATCGCCTATGTCGAGAAGACGCAGAGGGCCGAGCGGCCGCCTTTGTCGCGGCCCGAGCGCGAGGAGCAGGGCTCGACGCTGTTCATCGATCCGGCGACGCGCGGCAATCTCGAACTCTTGCGCACATTGTCCGGTAGTCGCGAAGGCTCGCTGTTCAAGGCGATCGACCGCACCGTGACCGGCGGCGGCGCCAGGCTGCTCGCAGACCGGCTGATGGCGCCACTGACCGATCCGTCAGCGATCGGCGCGCGCCTCGACTCGGTCTCGTTCTTCCGTTCCGAAACCCGGCTGTGCCAGGCGGTGCGAACGAGCCTGAAGAGCGTCGCCGACATGCCGCGGGCCTTGTCGAGACTGGCGCTCAACCGCGGCGGTCCGCGCGACCTCGGCGCGTTGCGTGCCGGCTTCGAGGCAGCCGGCGCGATCGCCGACATCTTCGCCGCCACTGCCCTGCCCCAGGAATTGGCCGGCGCAATGGCCGCCATTCAAGCGCTGCCCCAAGCGCTTGCCCGGCATCTGACGCAGGCGCTGGGCGAGGAACTGCCGCTGCTCAAACGCGACGGTGGCTTCGTCCGTGGCGGATACCACCCGGAACTCGACGAGATGCGGGCGTTGCGTGATGAATCGAGAAAGGTCATCGCCGGGCTGGAGCGCTCGCTGATCGAGGAGACCGGTATCCGATCGCTGAAAATCCGGCACAACAATGTGCTGGGTTACTATATCGAGGTGACCGCCAACCACCATGCGGTGATGACCGGCAGCGATGGCGCCAAGGCGCGCTTCATCCATCGCCAGACCATGGCCAATGCCATGCGCTTCACCACGACCGAGCTTGCCGAGCTCGAGACCAAGATCGCCAATGCCGCCGACCGGGCACTCAGCATCGAACTGGCGGCCTTCGATGCGCTGACGGTGGAAGCCGTCGGCGAGGCGGAAAAAGATCCGTGCCGGCGCCGATGCGCTCGCCGTGATCGACGTGTCGGCGGCGCTGGCGCTGCTCTCGGAAAGCGAGGCGTGGTGCCGGCCGGTGGTGGATTCGAGCCTCGCCTTCGAGATTTCCGGCGGCCGGCATCCGGTGGTCGAGCAGGCCTTGCGCCGCTCCGGCGAAGGCCCGTTCGTTGCCAATGACTGCGACCTCTCACCCGAGGGCAGCGCCAAGAACGGTGCGATCTGGCTGCTGACCGGCCCGAACATGGGCGGTAAGTCGACGTTCCTGCGGCAGAACGCGCTGATCGCGATCCTGGCCCAGACCGGCTCCTTCGTGCCGGCGCAGAGCGCCCATATCGGCGTCGTCGACCGGCTGTTCTCGCGGGTCGGCGCCTCGGACGATCTGGCGCGCGGCCGCTCGACCTTCATGGTCGAGATGGTCGAGACGGCGGCGATCCTCAACCAGGCCGGCGAACGGGCGCTGGTGATCCTCGACGAGATCGGCCGCGGCACCGCCACCTTCGACGGCCTGTCGATCGCCTGGGCGGCAGTGGAATATCTGCACGAGAAGAACCGCTGCCGGGCGATCTTCGCCACCCATTTCCACGAAATGACGTCCCTCGCCGGCAAGCTGGCGCGGCTCCACAACGTCACCATGCGGGTCAAGGAATGGGAAGGCGACGTCGTCTTCCTGCATGAGGTCGGCAAGGGTGCCGCCGACCGCTCCTACGGCGTCCAGGTGGCGCGGCTCGCCGGCCTGCCGGAAGCTGTGGTCGACCGGGCCAAGCAGGTGCTGCACCAGTTGGAGGAAGGCGAGGTTTCCGGCAAGACCAACCGGCTGGTCGACGACCTGCCGCTGTTTTCCGTGGCGGTGAAGCGGGAAGCGCCGAAGCCGGTGAAGAGCGACGCGCTCGGCGCCGCCCTCGGCGAGATCAATCCCGACGAGATGACGCCAAGGGAGGCGCTGGAAGCGCTCTACCGGTTGAAGGGACTGGCAGGAAAATAGTTTTGCCATCCGGGCGGCGGCGCCGAAACCGCCAATCTCCCCCTCGTGGGGGAGATTGGCAGCTTCATCGCTGATCAGATCATCTCCAGGCCGCGCTTGCGTGTCGGCGGCGGAAAACCACGGTCGAGATCGGCGATGTCCTGCGGCGTAAGCTTGATGTCGAGTGCGGCGACATTCTGTCGGACATGCTCCTGGCTGCTGGCTTTCGGAATGGCGATGACGCCCTCCTGGTGCATCACCCAGGCCAAAGCGATCTGTGCCGCGGTGGCATTGTGGCGGGCGGCCACGGCTTCAAGTCTGCCGTTGCGCGCCAACGCGCCCTGCTCGACCGGCGAATAGGCCATCAGCGGGATGCCTCGCTTGCGACTCCAGGGCGCGAGATCGAACTCGGGGCCGCGCCGGACCAGATTGTAGAGCACCTGATTGGTCTGGACGTTGCCGCCATCGGGCAAGCGGGCCAGATCCTCCATGTCCTCGGTGTCGAAATTGCTGACGCCCCAATGGCGGATCTTGCCGGCTTTCTTCAAGGCCTCGAAGGCCTCGACCGTCTCGGCCAAAGGCACGCTGCCCGGCCAATGCAGGAGATAGAGGTCGATCCGGTCGGTGCGCAGGCGCTTCAGGCTGTTCTCGCAGGCGCGCTGCACACCCGCGCGCGACGCGTTTGAGGGCAGCACTTTTGAGACCACGAAGACCTCGGCGCGGCGGCCGGCAATGGCTTCGGCCACCACCTCCTCGGCGCCGCCGCTGGCATACATTTCGGCGGTGTCGATCAGCGTGATGCCAAGGTCGAGGCCGAGTTTGAGAGCGTTCACCTCATCGGCACGTCGGCGCGAATCCTCGCCCATCTTCCAGGTGCCCTGGCCGAGCACCTGAACGGCTTCGCCAGAGGGCAGCGTAGTGGTTCTGATGGCAGATGGCATGGCAGGCTCCGTTTTGAGGCCGGATCGCATCACAGGGCGGGCGAGAAATCCAGAGGCGTTCTCACCCAAATCTCCCCATCGCGAAAGGGCTCACTTCACCGGATGAGCAGCAAGCCAGTCCTGCATCTGCTTGATCTCGGCTTCCTGCGCGGCGATGACGCCTTCGGCAAGCTTGCGGATTTCCGGGTCCTTGCCATTGGCAAGCTCGACCTTGGCCATGTCGATGGCGCCCTGATGGTGCGGAATCATGCCGCGGACGAAGTCGACATCGGCATTGCCGGTGTATTTGACCATCATGTCCTTGTGCATCTTGTCCATCGCCTTCTTGTAGCCAGCGGTGGCAGGGCTTTGCGCACCCATCGCCATGCCGGCCATGTCATGTTTCATCTCTTCGCTCTGCGCCGGAACGCTTTCGAGGAAGACGGCGAGCAGCATTCCGGCCGCCATCAGCAAAAGCACGAGTTTCTTGGCCAAGGTCATTCATGGTCTCCTGTTGATTGGGTTTCGTATTTGGGGGTTTGGATCAGAGTTTCAACGTCCGCAGCCGCAATGCGTTTGCGATGACCGAGACCGAGGACAGGCTCATCGCCGCCGCCGCCAGCATCGGCGACAAAAGCATGCCGGTGAGCGGATAGAGCACGCCGGCGGCGACGGGCACGCCAAGCACGTTGTAGAGGAAGGCGAAGAACAGGTTCTGGCGGATGTTGCCGATCGTTGCCTGGGCCAGCGTTCGAGCCCGCACGATGCCGTTGAGGTCGCCCTTGACCAGGGTGATGCCGGCGCTCTCGACCGCCACATCGGCGCCGGTGCCCATCGCGATGCCGACATCGGCGCTGGCCAGGGCCGGCGCATCGTTGACGCCGTCGCCAGCCATGGCGACACCGGCGCCCCTGCCGCGCAGTTCCTCGACCAGGGCCGCCTTCTGTTCCGGCAGCAGACCGGCGCGAACCTCGTCGATGCCGAGGCTTTTGGCGATCGCGTTGGCGGTGCGCTCATTGTCGCCGGTCGCCATGATGATCCTGAGGCCGCTGTCATGCAGCGCCTTGATCGCCTCGGCGGTGGTCGCCTTGACCGGATCGGCGACGGCGACGATGCCGGCCAGTCTGCCGCGGACAGCGACAAACATTGCCGTCTTGCCATCGCCCTGCAGCGCTTCGGCGCTGACTGAGGCGGCGGAAACGTCGATGCCGAGGTCGCGCATCATCGCGGCGTTGCCGAGCGCGACAGTCTTGCCCGACACCGTACCGGAAACGCCCTTGCCGGTGACGGCCTCGAAATCGCTGGCGTCAGTGACGGTTACACCGCGCGCAGCAGCGCCTTCGACGACAGCCTCGGCCAGTGGATGCTCCGAGCCCTTCTCCAGGCTGGCGGCGAGCCCCAGCAATTCGTCTTCGGAAAAGCCGTTTGCCACAACAACATCCGTCAGTTTAGGCCGGCCCTCGGTCAAGGTCCCGGTCTTGTCGACGATCAGCGTGTCGACGGAGGCGAAGCGTTCGAGCGCGGCGGCTTCCTTGATCAGCACGCCGGCATGCGCGCCGCGCCCGGTGGCGGTCATGATCGACATCGGCGTGGCGAGGCCGAGCGCACAGGGACAGGCGATGATCAGCACCGAGACCGCCGAGACGATGGCGAAGATCAGGCTGGGTTCGGGGCCGAAGATAGCCCAGGCAATGAACGCCACGATGGCGACAAGGACGACGGCCGGGACGAAGTAGAAGGAAACGCGGTCGGCCAAACCCTGGATCGGCGCGCGCGAGCGCTGTGCCTTGGCGACGAGTTCGACGATGCGCGCAAGCGTGGTCTCGGCGCCGATGCGTTCGGCGCGCATGATCAGCGAGCCGTTTTTGTTGAGCGTGCCGCCGGTCAGGGCGTCGCCTTCGGCCTTTTCAACCGGCAGCGGCTCACCCGTGATCATGGATTCGTCGATGGAGGAGCGGCCTTCGAGCACGGTGCCGTCGACCGGCACGGCATCGCCGGGCCGAATGCGCAGGCGATCACCGGCCTTGACGCTGTCCAGCGGCACGTCGGTCTCGGAACCGTCTTCGCCGATGCGCCGCGCGGTCTTCGGCGCCAGATCGAGCAAGGCGCGGATCGCCGATCCGGTCTTTTCGCGGGCGCGCAATTCCAGCACCTGACCAAGGAAGACCAGCGCGACGATGACGGCGGCGGCCTCGAAATAGACCGGCACCGCGCCGCCATGGCTGCGGAACTGATGCGGGAAGATGTCGGGGAAGAGTGTGGCGACGACGCTGTAGAGATAGGCCGCACCGACGCCGAGCGAAATCAGCGTCCACATGTTAGGGCTGCGGTTGAGGACCGACTCCCAGCCACGATGAAAGAAAGGAAAGGCAGCCCAGAGCACCACCGGGCTTGCCAACGCCAACTCCGCCCAAGTTTTTGTCCGGTCGCTGACCAGATTTTCGAAGCTCAGGCCGACCATCGGCGCCATGGCGATGATCAGAAGCGGGATCGACAGGATCGCGCTGCCCCAGAGCCGCCTGGTGAAGTCGACCAGCTCGGGATTTGGCCCTTCATCGCCTGATGGTACGCCCATCGGCTCCAGCGCCATGCCACAGATCGGGCAGGAGCCGGGCTTATCGCGGACGATTTCTGGATGCATCGGGCAGGTGTATTGCGTGCCCTTGGGCGCCGGCACCGGCGCCGGCCTGTCACCGAGATAGGTTTGCGGTGCCGCCTCGAATTTCGCCTTGCAGCCGGCGGAACAGAAATAGAAGCCCTGGCCTTCATGCCGGACGAAGTGCCTGGCCGTGGCACGGTCGACACTCATGCCGCAAACGGGGTCGGCGGCCGTCATGTATTTTTCCGGCTCGGCCTGGAATTTCGTGCGGCAACCTTCACTGCAGAAATGATAGAGGCGGCCGCCATGCTCCGATGTCGGCTTGCCAGCGGCCGGATCCACGGTCATGCCGCAGACCGGATCGCGCAGAACGGCCGCCGCATCCACACCTTTCGGCGCGCAACAGCTGCCATGCGCGCCATGCGCATGGTGGTCGCCGTGGTGATCATGGTCCGGATGCGTCATGCCAAAATGCCTCTGTGCCTCTGTGCCTCTGTGCCTCTGTCTGGTGCGGAGGTAGTGCTTCCAGTAACTGGAAGGTCAAGGGCTGTTCCGATTTTTTCGTTTCTAGCCCGGTATTGGCCGCTCGCCCTGCAACTGGCGGCCACATCATGTCGCGGCAAATGGCGCGCGACATCCTCTACGCGACCGCGCAGGCCAGCGCGGTGGCCGATGATCTCGTCTTCAATCCGGCGTTCCCGACATCGGGCGCAATGTCACGGCAATCCTGGGAAGTCACGCTGGCTTTTAAAGCCTGGCTCTCTGTTGGCTCTCCCATTGCGGCATGATATCCACGTCAGAAAGATCAACAAACCATAGCGTCGCCTGTGCTAGAAGGCTCCCGCGGTGCTCGGCGGCTCCCGCCGGTTTCGTGGAAGCAAGGGTTTCGAACAAATAGCTCGTGAAATGAAGCGTCTGGTCATCAACCTCGATCGATCTCCCGAGCGGCTTGCCCACATGTCGAAGGAATTCGCCCGCATCGGCATTGGGTTCGAACGCGTCGCGGGGATCGATGGCAAGGAACATCCCGACCTGATGCTGCAGCCGCAGCACGCAATACATGCCATCCGGCCGCTCTCCGGCAGTGAAATCGCCTGCCTGCACAGTCATCGAGCCTGCTGGACGATCATTGCGCAGGACGAGGCCCCATACGGCGCCGTGTTCGAGGACGACATGGTCTTCTCCAGCAAGGCCGGGGCGTTGTTGGGCGATACGAGCTGGGTGCCGGCGGACGCCGATGTCGTGAAGCTCGAGACGTTCTTCTCCACAACCGTGATCCAGAGGAGAGGGACCTCTGCCGGACATGGCTTTTCCATGGTCCGGCTCCGCAAGGGCCATCCGGGGGCCGGGGGATATCTGCTTTCGCGGCGAACGGCGCGCGACTTTCTGGAGGCAACGGCGCAGGTCAACATTGCTACCGATGATCTCATCTTCAACCCCATCATGTCGGCCGGCAAGACCATCTACCAACTTGTTCCGGCTCTCTGCGCACAGGATCAGTTCGTCGGCGGAAAGCTGCCAAGCCTGCTTGACCAGGAACGCGATGCCGCGCGAACCGCGAGCGGGGTTATGGCGAGGCAGAGGAAGCCGATGGCCGTGAGAATCAGCAGAGAAGCCGGGCGAACCGCACGGTGGATCGCCGATTTCTGCAGATTCCGGCAACGGATCGTCGTTCCCCTCGATCCGATCGAGGCATCGGACTAGACCGCTTCCCGGGCCACCAGCAGGCCCCATACCCAGCGCCGCGAAAACACGCTATAGACGCCGCCCAAATGGCAAGGCCGACTGATACCTATGGCGAAAATCTCCCTGAAGCTCGATGAACTGATCGACGGCGAAGCCTTGCGCCGCGAGATGACCGCGCTGACGACGGCCACGGCGGGCGACGGTTCGGGAGCGGCGGCCCGCGCCGGTGTGCTTCAGCTTCTCAAGGCCCGGCTTGCCGAAGGCCGAAAGATCGCCGAAGCCATGCTGAGGGAAGATGGCGGCGGCAACGCCTGTGCCGAGCGGCTGTCGCATCTCATGGACGAGCTGATCCGGGCGCTCTACGATTTCGCGGCGACGCATGTCTACCGGGTGAAGAACCGTTCGTCGGCCGAACGCATGGCCGTCGTCGCGGTCGGCGGCTATGGCCGCGGCACGCTGGCGCCGGGATCCGACATCGACCTGTTGTTCCTGCTGCCCTACAAGCAGACGCCATGGGGCGAGCAGACCGTCGAATACATGCTCTACATGCTGTGGGATCTGGGCTTAAAGGTCGGCCACGCCACCCGCAACATCGATGAGTGCCTGCGGCTGTCGCGCACCGACATCACCATCCGCACCTCGATCCTGGAAGCCCGCTTCCTGTGGGGCGAACGCAAGCTCTATGACGAGCTGATGCTGCGTTTCGACCACGAGGTGGTGCGCACGACCGGCCCGGAATATGTCCAGGCCAAGCTCGCCGAGCGCGACGAGCGCCACGCCAAGGCCGGCGAAAGCCGCTATCTGGTCGAGCCCAACGTCAAGGACGGCAAGGGCGGCCTGCGCGACCTGCAGACGCTGTTCTGGATCGGCAAGTATTTCTACCGGGTGCGTACCGGCGAGGAACTGGTCGAAAAAGGCGTCTTCACCGAGGCCGAGTACCGTGAGTTCCAGAAAGCCGAGGACTTCCTGTGGGCGGTGCGCTGCCACATGCATTTCCTCACCGGCAAGGCCGAGGAGCGGCTGCATTTCGACATCCAGCGCGAGATCGCCGAGCGGCTCGGCTATACCACCCATCCCGGCCTGTCGGCGGTCGAGCGCTTCATGAAGCACTACTTCCTCGTCGCCAAGGATGTCGGCGACCTGACCCGCATCTTCTGCGCTGCGCTCGAGGAGGAGCAGGCCAAGCACGTGCCCGGCTTCAACCGCATCTTCCTCACCTTCCAGCGCCGTAAGCGCAAGCTCGCCGGCACTTCCGATTTCATCGTCGACAACCATCGCATCAACATCGCCGACGACCAGGTGTTCGAACGCGATCCCGTCAATCTTTTGAGACTGTTCTGGTTCGCCGACAAGCACGGGCTGGAATTCCATCCCGATGCGCTGAAGCTGCTCACCCGCTCGCTCGGCCTGGTCAACAAGTCGCTGCGGCGCGACGAGGAAGCCAACCGGCTGTTCCTCGACATATTGACCTCGGACCGCAATGCCGAGCTCAATCTGCGGCGCATGAACGAGGCCGGGCTGCTGGGGCGGCTGATCCCCGATTTCGGCAAGATCGTCGCCATGATGCAGTTCTCGATGTACCACCACTATACGGTCGACGAGCACCTGATCCGCTGCATCGGCGTGCTGGCAGAAATCGAACGCGGCGACGGCGAGAAGGTTCATCCGTTGTCGCATTCGCTGATGCCGGGCCTGAAGAAGAGCCGCGAGGCGCTCTATGTCGCCGTCTTGCTGCACGATATCGCCAAGGGCAGGCCGGAAGATCATTCCGAGGCCGGCGCCCGCATCGCACGGCGCATCTGTCCGCATATGGGGCTGTCGGCGGCCGACACCGAAACGGTCGCCTGGCTGGTCGAGAACCACCTCGTCATGTCGATGACGGCGCAGACGCGCGATCTCAACGACCGCAAGACGATCGAGGATTTCGCCGCGATCGTGCAGTCGGTCGAGCGGCTGAAGATGCTTTTGATCCTCACCGTATGCGATATCAGGGGTGTCGGACCAGGTGTCTGGAACGGCTGGAAAGGCCAGCTGCTGCGCACGCTCTATTACGAGACCGAACTGCTTCTGACCGGCGGCTTCTCGGAAGTGTCGCGTGCGCAGCGCACGGCGGCGGCGCGCGAACGCCTGGCCGAGGCGCTCGCTGACTGGCCCGACAAGGCCCGCAAACGCTATGTCGGTCTGCACTATGAGAACTATCTGCTGGCCGTCGACCTGCCGGACCAGATTCGCCACGCCGAATTCATCCGCGAGGCGGACGCGGCCGGCAACAAGCTTGCCACCATGGTCAAGACCCACCAGTTCGAGGCGGTGACCGAGATCACCGTTTTGGCGCAGGACCATCCCCGTCTTCTCTCGGTCATTGCCGGGGCCTGCGCCGGCGCCGGCGGCAACATCGTCGACGCGCAGATCTTCACCACGTCGGATGGCCGCGCCCTGGACACGATCCTGATCTCGCGGGAATTCGACCGTGACGAGGACGAGCGCCGGCGTGCCGAGCGCGTCGGCCGGCTGATCGAAGACGTGCTGTCGGGCAAGAGCTGGCTGCCGGAGATGATCGAGAAGCGGACCAAGCCAAGGCGCGGGTCCAAGGTGTTCAAGATCCCGCCACGCGCCGAGATCCGCAACACGCTGTCGAACCGGTTTTCGGTCATCGAGGTCGAAGGGCTGGACCGCCCGGGCCTGCTGTCGGAGATCACCGGCACGCTGTCCGACCTGTCACTCGACATCGCATCGGCACACATCACCACTTTCGGCGAAAAGGTCATCGACACCTTCTATGTCACCGACCTCACCGGCCAGAAGATCGACAACCCGGCTCGTATCGCCACCATCCGCAACCGGCTGATGGCGACGCTCGAAGGCATCACGCCCGAGCGCAATGGTAAGACCAAGGCCGCCGCCGAGTGACGGCCATCATTCCTCTGTTCCAATCCCGCAGGCAGTTTCCAAACGCATGAGCCTCGTCAAGAAATTCGCCACCGTCGCTTCCGGCACGCTGATGAGCCGCGCACTCGGCTTCGGCCGAGAGATGCTGATGGCGGCAGCACTCGGCACCGGACCGGTCGCCGACGCCTTCAACGCCGCCTTCCAGTTCCCCAACACCTTTCGCCGGCTGTTCGCCGAAGGCGCCTTCAACGCCGCCTTCGTGCCGCTGTTTGCCAAGGAGATCGAAACGCACGGCACCGACGGCGCCAAGCGCTTTTCGGAGGAAGTGTTCGGCGTGCTGTTCTCGGCGCTTTTGGCGCTGACCATCGCCATGGAACTGGCGATGCCGCTGATCGTGCGCTACTTGGTGGCGCCGGGTTTCGCCGACACGCCGGGCAAGTTCGAGACGACCGTCCTGTTGGCGACGATCATGTTCCCGTACCTCATCTGCATGTCGCTCGCCGCCATGATGGCGGGCATGCTGAATTCGCTGCGCCGCTATTTCGCTGCGGCCATCGCGCCGGCGTTCCTCAACATCATCCTGATCAGTGTGCTTGGCTATGCCTGGTATCACGGGCTGGATGCCCATGCCGTCGGCTTCAGCCTGTCCTGGGGCGTGCTGGCGGCGGGGCTCGTGCAACTCGCCATCGTCTGGATGGCGGTCCGCAACGCCGGCATCGCGATCGGTTTCCGCCGGCCGAAGATGACGCCGAACGTCAAGCGCCTGCTGATCCTGGCGTTGCCGGCGGCGATCACCGGCGGCATCACCCAGATCAACCAGCTGATCGGCACGGCGATCGCGTCGGCGCAGGACAGCGCCGTCTCCTCGCTCGCCTATGCCGACCGCGTCTATCAGCTGCCGCTCGGTGTCGTCGGTGTGGCGGTGGCGATCGTGCTGTTGCCGGAACTGTCACGGGCGCTGAAGTCAGGCAATCTCATCGAGGCGGCCAATCTGCAGAACCGCTCCGTCGAGTTCACTCTGTTCATGACCTTGCCGGCGGCGGCGGCGCTCTGGGTGATGGCGGAGCCCATCGTGCGGCTGGTCTATGAGCGCGGTGCGTTCGCCGCCAACCATTCGACGCCTGTTGTGGCGGCGATCCTGGCGATCTTCGGCCTCGGCCTGCCAGCCTTCGTGCTGATCAAGGCCTTCACCCCCGGCTATTTCGCCCGCGAGGATACACGCACGCCGATGATCTTCGCCGCCATCTCCGTGGCGGTGAACGTCGCCACCGCGCTGACGCTGTTTCCCAGGATGGGAGCGCCAGGCATTGCGGTCGCCTCGGCCGTGGCCGGCTGGGTCAACGCGCTGATGCTGCTTGCCGTCTTGATCCGGCGCGGCCATTGGGGCCGCGATGCGCCGCTTTTGAAGCGCATTCCCCGGCTGGTGCTGTCGGCAGTTGTGATGGCTGTGGCGCTGTATTTCGCCGAGCATTATTTCGCGGCAAGGCTCGGGCCGGGCTCACCACTGGTCGTCAAGGCGACGACGGTGCTGGCGCTGGTGGCCGGCGGCGCACTGCTCTACTTCATCACCGCCTTTGCCACCGGTGGCGCCGATTTCGGCATGATCCGGCGCAACGTCAAGCGGGGATCGGGCAAAGCAGCACCACCGGTCGCAGAGGCCGAACTGGACGAATAGACCAGGCAAGCCGACTGCAACAGCGGTCTTGATCGTAGCGTCGTGTTCGTTCATAAGCGCGCCGTCGAAAGACTTTCGCCGCGCGCGGTTTCCAGCCGCATGATTGGCTCCAAAAAGTCTGCAACTTTTTGGAATCATGCTTATACGGCCCTCCACAAGCCATGAGGAAACCCATGTCCGCCTTCAAGCCACTCGTCTTCTCCGGCGTCCAGCCGACCGGCAATCTGCATCTCGGCAACTATCTCGGCGCCATCAAGAAATTCGTCGCGCTGCAGGACACGTCCGACTGCATCTATTGCGTCGTCGACCTGCATTCGCTGACCGCGCAGTTGGTCCATGAGGACCTTGCCGACCAGACGCGCTCGATCACCGCCGCCTTCCTCGCCTCCGGCATCGACCCGAAGGAGCACATCGTCTTCAACCAGTCGCGGGTGATGCAGCATGCCGAGCTTGCCTGGATTTTCAACTGCGTCGCGCGCATCGGCTGGATGAACAAGATGACGCAGTTCAAGGACAAGGCTGGCAAGGACCGCGAAAATGCCTCGCTGGGCCTGCTCGCCTATCCCTCGCTGATGGCTGCCGACATCCTGCTCTACCGCGCCACCCATGTGCCGGTGGGCGAGGACCAGAAGCAGCATCTGGAGCTGACCCGCGACATCGCCCAAAAATTCAACAATGATTTTTCGGGCCGCATCGCCAGCCTTGGCGTCGGCATCGAGATGCAGGTCGGGGAGGAGACGGTGAACGGCTTCTTCCCGATCACCGAACCGGTCATCGGCGGCCCGGCGGCGCGCATCATGAGCTTGCGCGACGGGTCGAAGAAGATGTCGAAATCGGACCCGTCGGACCTGTCGCGCATCAATCTGACCGACGATGCCGACACTATCTCAAAGAAGATCCGCAAGGCCAAGACCGATCCGGAAGCCTTGCCGAGCGAGGTCGACGGGCTGGAAAGCCGGCCGGAAGCGGAAAACCTGGTCGGCATCTATGCTGGCCTCGCCGAGATGTCGAAGGCCGACGTGCTGAAGGAATTCGGTGGCCAGCAGTTTTCGGTGTTCAAGCCGGCGCTGGCCGACCTCGCGGTGGAGAAGCTGGCGCCGATCGCCAGCGAGATGCGGCGCATCGAAGGCGACCGCGCCTATGTCGACGCGGTGCTCAAGGACGGCGGCGAACGCGCCGGCGTGCTGGCCGAGACCACCATGAAAACCGTGCGCGACATCATCGGCCTGCTGCAGGGCTGATCTGCATCGCCAGTGCACCGCACCATACTGGCACAAGGCCGGCCGCTTGCGGCCGGCTGGCGCGGGTGGCAGATTGCGGCCGAAAACGCATCGAGTAGATAGACATGGTCTCCAAACGCCTCAGCCGTGAAGCCGGCCATCGCAGGAAGTTCCTGACGATCATCGACGACACGCCCGAGTGCGAGCGCGCCGTCGCCTACGCCTCGAAGCGGGCGCAGAGCACCAGCGGCACGCTGGTGCTGCTCTATGTCATCGTGCCGGACGATTTCCAGCACTGGCTGGGCGTCGAGAAGATCATGCGCGAGGAAGCCAACGCCACGGCGCGCGCGGCTCTCGACGGCCACGCCAACAAGGTGCGCCAGAAGCTTGGCATCGAGCCGGAAATGGTGGTGCGCGAAGGCAAGCCGACGGAAGAGATCCACAAACTGATCGAGGAAGACCAGGACATCGCCATCCTGGTGCTGGCGGCCGGCGCCGGCAAGGAAGGCCCGGGACCGCTGGTCGGCGCAGTGGCCGGCAAGGGCGCGGCCTTCCCCATTCCTGTCACAGTGGTGCCGCAGAATCTGTCCGACGAGGAGATCGACAGCCTCGCCTGAAGCCCGCCCGGGATTCTCTGCCCCAGCCAGCAAAAACATTCCGCCAGCTAGCCTTTCCAGCGACGCGTTTCGCTTGAATGTCCAGCCGATAGAGCCTATTTAGAACTATTCCAAACTAGTTGCCCGAAACGGGCACGGAGACGGCCATGTTCATCCAGACCGAATCGACGCCCAATCCGGCGACGCTGAAATTCCTGCCCGGCAAGGAAGTGCTGCTGGAAGGCACCGCCGACTTCCGCGATGCCGACAGTGCGGCAACGGCCTCGCCGCTGGCCGGCCGGCTGTTCGAGATTCCCGGCGTCACCGGCGTCTTCTTCGGCTACGACTTCATCACCGTGACCAAGGACGGTCCTGACTGGCAGCACCTGAAGCCGGCGATCCTGGGCGCCATCATGGAGCATTTCATGTCCGGCGCGCCTGTCATGGCCAAGGCCGGCCCGGCCGCCGAGACCAGCCAGACCGGCGAATTCTACGACAAGGCGGACGAGGAACTCGTCATCACCATCAAGGAACTGCTCGACACCAGGGTGCGCCCGGCGGTGGCCCAGGATGGCGGCGACATCACCTTCCGCGGCTTCGAGAACGGCACGGTGTTCCTGCACATGAAGGGCGCCTGCGCCGGTTGCCCGTCGTCGACGGCGACGCTGAAGCACGGCATCCAGAACCTCCTGCGTCACTTCGTGCCGGAGGTACAGCAGGTCGAGCAGGTCTCCTGACGCCCCTTTGATAATTCTACCCTGCTGACCATCTGGTCCGATTTTCTTCGCTTCCGGCGCATCGATCCGAAGGAACTCCAAAATGATCTACGAACTTCGGGTTTACCGGGCTTTGCCCGGACGCTTGCCGGCGCTTCTTGATCGCTTCGACAAGATCACCCTCAAATTATGGGAAAAGCACGGTATCCGCCAAGCGGGTTTCTTTACCACGCTGATCGGTGCTTCGAACAACGAACTGACCTACATGCTGGCATGGGAATCGCTGGCCGAACGCGAAGAGCGCTGGACGGCGTTCGTGAAGGACCCCGCATGGACGCAGGCGCGGGAAGATTCCGAGCGTGATGGCCAGATCACCGAGACAATCACCAACCAAATCTTGGTTCCCACTTCGTTCTCGGCGGTGTCCTGACCGCCGAGCAGGCGTCGCATCGAGCAAACAACAAAAAACCGGGCCGAATTGCCCGGTTTTCTGTTTGGGACGTCCGTTGTTGCCTAGACGGTCCGCGTACGAAACTTGTCTTCTCGTTGACCATGATCCCGCGAGGGATCGTGGCCCTTACATCACGATGACCTTGGCGCCGACCGAGGTGCGGTCGTAGAGATCGATGATGTCCTGGTTCATCAGCCGGATACAGCCGGACGACATCGCCTTGCCGATCGAATTCCATTCCGGGCTGCCGTGCAGGCGGTAGCCCATGTCGCCGCCCTTGTTGAACAGGTACATGGCGCGCGCGCCGAGCGGGTTCTTCAGGCCCGGCTCCATGCCATCGGCGAACTTGGCCAGCTCCGGCTGCCGCCTGATCATTTCACGCGGCGGCGTCCAGGTCGGCCATTCGCGCTTCAGCGCGATATGGGCGGTACCATGCCATTCGAAGCCCTCGCGGCCGACACCGATGCCGTAGCGGATGGCCAAGCCGTCGCCCTCGACGAAGTAGAGGAACTTGTTCTGCGTATCGACGATGATGGTGCCGGGCTTTTCCTTGGTATCGTAATTGACTTCCTGCCGGTGGAACTGCCTCGGCACTTTTTCAATCGGGATGCGCGGCAGTTGGTAACCAGCATCGGTCACGGCGCCGTAGTCGTTGGAGAAGATCTGCCCGCCAATGGTGCTGCAACCGGCGATGGCCGTGGACAGCGCCAACGCGGCAATTATTGCAAGCGACTTCATGCGCATGTGGTGATCCGGAGCCCCGCCCAAATGTCAGCGGCACGAGTCGACCGCTTTCTTGATCATCATTCATGCTGGCATTTGCTTTGCTTGCCAAGCGCACGATGCCTATATGCGTGGCCCTACATGCTGGTAAGCGTCTCACTATGGCATTTCAGCAACAGCCCTCACCGGATTGTGTAGGAAATTCAATGGAGGCGACATCAAACGGTTACCTGGAATCGAGGATCAGTCATGAACGTCGGTGATGCAGCCCAGCGGTCCGGCCTGCCGGCCAAGACCATCCGCTACTATGAGGAGATCGGCCTGATCGCGCCGGCGCGCGCCGCCAACGGCTACCGCGATTACTCCGGCGACGACATCCACCGGCTGGCCTTCCTGCGCCGCGCGCGCAACCTCGGCTTTTCCATCGACGATTGCCGCCAGCTGATGGCGCTCTACCAGGATCGCGGCCGCGCCAGTGCCGACGTGCGCGAGATCGCCGCCGCCCATGTCACGGCGATCGAGGAGAAGGTGCGCGAGCTGCAGTCGATGCGCTCGACCCTGCAGAAACTGATCCATGCCTGCCATGGCGACAACAGGCCGGACTGCCCGATCCTGGATGACATGGCGGGGGCTGCGGCGCCTGGCGATGAGGCCGCTGCACAGTCCGCCTGAGGGCCATGCCCAGATAGAGATCACGAGAAAGTGAACGTGACGGCGCCATTGGCCTCTGATCATTAGATACCTCCCAATCGATGGAGGTTCGCCGTGCCTGCTTATGCCATTCTTGCCCTGGCCATTGTCGCCGAAGTCATCGCAACGAGCGCGATGAAAGCCTCGGAGGGCTTCACCAGGCTTGGCCCGTCGATCGTGGTGCTGCTCGGTTACGCGGCAGCGTTCTTCTTCCTCGCGCAGGTTTTGGACCGGATACCGATCGGCATCGCCTACGCTGTGTGGGCGGGCGGCGGCATCGTCCTTGTCGCGCTGGTCGGCTGGATTGTCTATGGGCAAAGGCCGGATGCTGCGGGCCTCATTGGCATGGGCCTGATCCTGGCTGGCGTGCTGGTTCTAAACCTGTTGTCCAGGACCAGTGCCCATTGATCTAGACCATATCTGTCAAACATAGGATCGCCCCGAAAAGCCAGAGACTGCAGACAATCGACCCGTTGAACTGCCTGCTCGATGCAGCCATATCCGGAGGAACAAGGGACTTCAGTCTTATTTGCGTGATTGCTAATATACATATAGATTGATCGACGCGGGGACAACTCTACCCAAAAGCCCACACCCGCAATGGCCGGTGCAGCCCCTATAGACCAAAGCGCAAACTGCGCCGGCCATTCCGCGGGCACATTCCCGAGCGTCAATCCTTATATGCCTACTAACTAAAGTAACGGAACGTCCAATGGACATTAACGGAACCTAACCAGTCCTCTCAGACCTTTGTGCATCTGCACGCAAGACTTTAGTCCCGCAACTTTCCAAATAAATCCTGCCGTCTTCCAAAGAAGAGTGAAAGTCGTTCGCCCCGACATAGGGTCGCCGTGCAAGGGATCAAGCCCCCAGTTCGTCCGCCGCGCGCGTCGGACAGTGCATGCTGGTTTCCACTGAGGTACGGTGCCGACAGGTCCGCCAATCCGCTTGCCACGCACCCAGTAGGAACGACCCGGCACGCTCGCAGTCGGGGGGACGTGGGGTCGTGCCGGGTCGTTGCGGGTCAGGCTTTTGGGATCGTCTCCGCACTGCCCAAACTATATTCATATTAGAAATAGCTCAATTAAGACTGAAGTCCCGTCCACAGACTGCTCAGTTGTAAGGGCAGCACCTGCCCTGTGCTGTTCCACGGGATGAATATTTGACAGAGCCGATACACCCAAAAGAAGTCAGGATCGGTTCTTGAAGGCTTGATTTGAAGGGCATACCGTCGGCACAATGGGCTGGGTGACGCTATGTTGAACGACGATAAAGACAAGCAGTTTTGGGCTTTGGACCTGGACGCTCTGCGCAGGGCTTTCGAAACATACGCTCAAGAGCACAAAACAACGGCTGCGGAGTGGGGGGAACACGTCAAGCGGTTCCTCGAAAGACAAAGAGTTCTCCAGCGTGAGTCGAACTGATCCCCAGCCGTAGGGGCACACCGATCCTGTGGCGTTCCACCGGATGAACTCGACTTCCCTCCTACTGGTTCCCCACGGGCCTCCATTCGGCTGTAGGGTTATGAAATGCCAATCGCCTCAGATGTTTCTACTTTCCTTGCGCCAGTGAGAGCCGGTGGGTGTCCCGGGAAGGATGCGTCGTTCATCCGGTGGAATATCACAGGACAGGTGCGGCCTCCTGCGGCTGGGTAGCGTCGTACGTTTCCGACAATCAATGAGACGGAACCAATACCGGGTTGTGCGCGTAGTGATGCGCAACTTGCGGGGTATTTAACAAATGATGGTCGGGATGGTTCTGGTCGTTGAAGACGAGCCACTAATCCTGCTCGATGTCGAGACGGCGCTACATGAAGCCGGCTTCGAAGTCGTTGCTGTCACAGATGCGGTGCAGGCGTTGGCCGCTTTCGACGCTGAGCCTGGTAAGTTCAAGGGCCTGATCACGGACATACGGTTGGGCAACGGACAATCCGGGTGGGAGGTGGCCAAGCATTTGCGGCAAGCCATTCCAACCATTCCGGTGGTCTACATGAGCGGGGACAGCGCTATCCATTGGGGTGCCGAGGGCGTTCCAGAAAGCGTGATGATCACCAAGCCGTTCTTCCTGCCTCAGATCATTACAGCGCTGTCTACGCTGCTAAATCAGCAGCCGGTGAACCTGGGCAATTCGGATTAGGCTGGGTAGCCCTCAGATATGATTGGTCTGCCAACCATTCGATGCACTGTCGAGAGCCATCCGGATATCGTCCGGTCTATCGATGCCGCCGCTGAATAGAGCGATCAAGCGGCGTGCCAAATGCTCACGCGCCGGGTGCGAGCCCTCAATGCCTGCTTGCTCGCAATAGTCGTCCAAAATCCTGGTAAGTGTTGCCAACTGTATTTCGTCAGCCGTTCCGCGAATGGTCATCTCGCATACTCCCGATTGGGCGAAAGCGTGATCGACTCTTTCAAGCGCCCGTTTGCCGTTGGAGGCGGGCGACACACGGACTGTACGCTTCCGACAATCGGTTAGCGAGTCAAATCAGTATCGGCCTTAAGGATTATATTCCTATTTCACTTTGGGTTTGTCAACCAGATAATCTCGATCGTAAAAAGGGTTCAAACCGTGAACAAAATCTGGCATGGTGCCTGCCATGCCGATCATTTCCCCTATCGCAATCAATCCCCTCATCGACGGCCGACAGTCCGAACGCGCCATGCTGGTGCGACGCGGGGTGCAGCGGCTGCTCATGGAAATGGGCGCGCATGTGCTGCCTGAATTGTCGCTGGCCACGGGCCGCCGCGCCGACCTCGTGGCGCTGACCCGGCAGGGCGACATCTGGATCATCGAGATCAAATCCTCGATCGAGGATTTCAAGGTCGACCGCAAATGGCCTGACTACCGGCTGCACTCCGACCGCTTCTTCTTCGCCACCCATCCTGGCGTGCCGGCGGACATCTTCCCCGAAGAGTGCGGCTTCATCCTTTCCGACGGCTACGGCGCCGAAATCCTGCGCGATGCGCCGGAGCATCGCATGGCAGCGGCAACGCGCAAGGCGCTGATGCTGCGCATCGCCCGTGCCGGTGCGGCGCGGCTGCTGGCGGCGGAACTGGCCGGGGTGTCGGTGCCGGCGCTCGAGGGGGAGAGCGAGTAGCTCGCAGTACTACGAACCGCGCCCCTACTCCGTCTCTTCTTCCACCCCGCCAGCCGCCGGCGCCATCAGCAGCACCGCGGCGCCGAGTATGGCGGCGATGAAGGAGCCGGCGAGGATGCCGACCTTGACCGCGTCCTGCAGGGCGACATCGCTGGCGAAGGCGAGCAGGCCGATGAACAGGCTCATGGTGAAGCCGATGCCGCAGAGCAGCGAGATGCCGATCATATGCGACCAGCCGGCATGGGCGGGAAGATCGGCCAGGCCAAGCCTTATGGCAAGTGCCGAGGAGCCGAACACGCCGACCAGCTTGCCGACCACGAGGCCGGCGGCGACGCCCAGCGTCAACGGCTCGATCAGCGCGCCAAAACTCAGGCCGGCAAGCGAAACGCCGGCATTGGCGAAACCGAAGATCGGGATGACGAAGAAGGGCACGATTTTGTGCAGGCCGTGCTCGAGCCGGTGCAGCGGCGAATGGTCGAGATCATGGCCGATCCCGGCGGAGCGTTCGAGCGGAATGGTCAGCGCCAGCGCGACGCCGGCCAGCGTGGCGTGGACGCCCGATTTCAGCACCAAGACCCACAGGATGGCGCCGAGCACGAGATAGGGCACCAGCGTCATCACCCGCATGCGGTTGAGCACGACAAGCACCGCAATGACGGCGAAGGCGGCACCGAGATAGGCGAGCGACAGGCCGCTGGTGTAGAAGATGGCGATGATGATGACGGCGCCAAGATCATCGATGATGGCGAGCGCGGTCAGGAAGACTTTCAGCGAGGCCGGCACGCGGCTGCCGAGCAGCGACAGAACGCCGAGCGCAAAGGCGATGTCGGTGGCGGTCGGGATCGCCCAGCCGGAGAGTGCCGGCCCGTTGTTGCGATTGATCAAGACATAGACCAGTGCCGGAACCACCATGCCGCCGGCCGCGGCAATGCCGGGCAGGACCCGGCGCGGCCAGGTCGACAGCTGGCCGTCCATCATCTCGCGCTTGATCTCCAGCCCGACGAGCAGGAAGAACACCGCCATCAGCCCGTCATTGACCCAGTGCGAGACGCTGAGCGGGCCGAGATAGGCATGGAGGACGGAGAAATAGGTTTCGGCGAGCGGTGAATTGGCGACGATCAACGCAAGGGCCGCCGCCACCATCAGGATGATGCCGCCGGCCGCCTCGCTGTCGAGGAATTCGCGGAAGACGGATACTGGCCGCTGCTTCAAATCCTGCATGTCGCCTCCGTCATGCCGCGTCATTCTCGATGATGCTCAAACTCCGGCCTCCGGGCAAGTAATCGGACCGTGTTTCAGCGCCTCAGAGACTGTTTCGAAATTCGCTCCGGCGAGTCATATGGTGGTGGTTTCGAGAACCGGAGCGGAGCGGACATTTGGGTCCGTGAGCACCGGAAGCGCAGAAAACGCCATCAGATGGCCGCCGGAGTAGAATTTCCAAACAGTCTCAGCGCGGCGCCCGCTTGGCCAGGATCCGCTGCAGCGTGCGGCGGTGCATGTTGA
Organism: Mesorhizobium huakuii; assembly: GCF_014189455.1. Classification (NCBI taxonomy): domain Bacteria; kingdom Pseudomonadati; phylum Pseudomonadota; class Alphaproteobacteria; order Hyphomicrobiales; family Phyllobacteriaceae; genus Mesorhizobium; species Mesorhizobium huakuii. The sequence goes on along the minus strand of NZ_CP050296.1, from coordinate 3,672,701 downwards.
GCCGGCGCGCGGTCTCGGAGACGTTGCGCTCGCACATTTCATAGACGCGCTGAATATGCTCCCAGCGCACGCGGTCGGCCGACATCGGGTTTTCCGGCGGTGCGGCGCGCTCGCCCGAAGTGCGGGTGAGGGCAGCGAAGATGTCGTCGGCATCGGCCGGCTTCGACAGATAGTCGACGGCGCCAAGCTTCACGGCCGTCACCGCAGTGGCGATGTTGCCGTAGCCGGTCAGGATGATGGTGCGGGAATCCTCGCGCTTCTCGCGGATGGCGGCGACGACGTCGAGGCCATTGCCGTCGCCGAGCCGCATGTCGACCACGGCGTAGGCCGGCGGATTGGCGCGGGCCTTGCCCACGGCCTCCTCGACGCTCTCGGCGGTCTCGACCACAAAACCCCTGGTTTCCATAGCGCGGGCGAGACGCGTGAGGAACGGCTTGTCGTCATCGACGATCAGAAGCGAGGTGTCCTCGCCTTCAACCATTGCGCCAATATTTTCATCGCCTGTCATCGTCGTAAGAATTCCTGCTGCCTTAATTTTACGCAGATATAGTTTTGCGTCGCTATTGTCCAATTTACGCAGTGTCAAACATGGTGGCCGGGGCGGTTTCCGGGTTCAGAAAGACACTGCGCGGCCACGAAATCTGCACCACGGCGCCCTCGCCCAGGCCGCTCGAATTGCGGAAATCGAGCGTGGCACCCGAGCGTTCGAGCAGCGTCTTGGCAATGAACAGGCCGAGCCCCAGGCCACCGCCGGCCTCGGTGCCCTGGCGCGTCGACATATAGGGCTCGCCGATGCGGTCGATGATCTCAGGTGGGAAGCCGGGGCCGTCGTCGATGATCGAGAAGGTGACGGCGGCCTCGTCCCAGCTCCAGCGCACGGTGACGCTCTTGCGGGCGAAATCGACGGCGTTCTCGACCAGATTGCCGAGGCCGTAGATGACGCCCGGATTGCGGCGCCCGACCGGCTCCGGCCCGGTCCGGTCGCCCGGACGAAGCTTGATCGAGATGCCGAAATCGCGATGCGGCGCGGTGACCTCCTCGACTAGCGAGGTCAGCGGCAAACGGGACAGATGCGCCTCGCCCTCGGACGACAGGCTGGTCAGCCGCTTGAGGATTTCGCGGCAGCGCTCGCTCTGCGAACGCAACAGTTTCACGTCATCACCATATTTCGGGTCGCTGCCGAGGGCCTTTTCCATTTCCTTGGCGACGAGCGTGATGGTGGCGAGCGGCGTGCCAAGCTCATGCGCCGCCGCCGCAGCCAGGCCATCGAGCGCCGAAAGGTGCTGTTCGCGCTGCAGCACCAGTTCGGTGGCGGCAAGCGCATTGGCCAGAAGCCGCGCTTCGGCGGCCACCCGAAAGGCATAGATGGCGGTGAAGGCGATCGAGGACAGCACCGCCATCCACATGCCGGCGACATAGATGAAGGGCATGGCCAGCGGCGCACCCTCATACCAGGGCAAGGGCAGATGGAAGAACACCAGCAAGGTGGCCGCCAGCATCACCAGCCCGCCGAGGATGGCGGTGAGGCGCAGAGGCAGCGACGTCGCCGAAATAACCACAGGCACGGTCATCAGCAGCGAGAACGGATTGGTCAGGCCGCCGGTCATGTAGAGCAGGCCGGCAAGCTGCAGGCTGTCGAAGATCAGGATGCCGAAGGCGGCGAACGGGGTGAGCCGGTGCGCCGCCGGAAAGCGGAAGGCCAGGAAAAGATTCATCCACGCCGAACAGGCGATCAGCGCGAAGCATAGGCTGACCGGCAGCGGGAATTTCAAACCATAGGCGACGACGAGCACCGCCACGCTCTGGCCGACAATGGCCAGCCAGCGCAGCCGGATCAGCGTGTTGAGGCGCAGCCGCTGGCTCTGCTGAAAATCGGGCGCGTTCAGGATGTTGATCATGGCCATGGATTACAGCCGCAGAAGGGCAAGCGCTAGGTCCCACGCGGTTTCGCGCGGGCGGTGGCGGCGGCGAGCAGCGGGTTCTCCGGCCAGACATGCTTGGGATAGCGGCCGCGCATGTCGGCGCGCACGTCGGCCCAGGAGCCGCGCCAGAAGCCGGGCAGGTCGCGCGTGGTCTGGATCGGCCGGTGCGCCGGCGACAACAGTTCGAGCGTCAGCGGCACGGTGCCGTTGGCGATCGAAGGGTGGCGGTCGAGGCCGAACAGCTCCTGCACGCGTACCGCCAGCACCGGCCATTCACCGTCATAGCGGATCGGCACATGGCTGCCCGACGGCGCGTCGAAATGCGTCGGCGCCAGCGCATCGACCTTGCGCTGCAGCTCGTGCGGCACGAGCGAAGCCAGGCCGGCCGAGACGACCCCAGGATCGATGGCGGCCAAGGATGCGGCGCCGGACAGGAAGGGCAGCAGCCAGTCGTCGAGGCGCTGGATCAGCGCTTCGTCCGACATATCGGGCCAGGGTGCGCCGAGGCCACGATGCAGCCAGGAGAGCCGCTGGCGCAGCGTCTCGGCCTCCTTGCTCCAGCCCAGCAGCGACAGGCCGTGCTCGCGCAAGGCATCAAGGATGGCGCGGTCGGCCTCGGCACCTGTCGGAGCCGGCAGCATGCGTTCGGCAAGCGTGATGGCGCCGAGGCGAACGGTTTCGCGCACCCTCACGGCGCGGCGCTCGCGGTCGAAGCTCACTTGCCGGCGCGTTTCGATCCGATCGGCCAGCACGGCGCGGATGTCGTCCTCGCTTGTTGCAGCGGCAGCCGTGATGCGGGCGTTCTGCGCCTTGCCCTGCAGGTCGGCGACGACCAGAAACGGCTCGCCCGCCAGCGGGTCGGCGGCATCGAGCATGGCGCCGGAGCCATTGGCCAGCACGAAGCGCCCGCGCTCGCCGCGCGCCGCGGCGACGCGGTCCGGCCAGGCGTTGATGAGAAGAGAACCCGCAGGTGCGGCCTCGCTGTTTTTCACCCCGCCCACCTGCTTGGCCAGCCGCTCAGCCAGTTGCCGCGCGGCGGTGGCGCGCGGTGATCTTTCGCCGCGAAAGCGCATCAGCCGCCGTTCGAGATCGGCGCCATCGCCGCCAAGGCCGCGTTCGGTAAGCAGCACCGCCAGCATGGCCGCCTCGCCCGCATAACCGCTCTTTGCCGCCTCGGCGACCATATGCGCCAGCCGCACCGGCAGAGCGAGCTTGCGCATCGAAGCGCCCGCTTCCGTCAAACGCCCCGCCTCGTCGATGGCATGGAGCGCGCGCAGCAGCGCCCCTGCCTCGTTGAGCGCCGGCGCCGGCGGCGGATCGAGGAAGGCGAGCGCTGTAGGATCCACAACACCGAAGGCGGCACAGTCGAGCAGCAGGCCCGAAAGGTCCGCTTCGAGGATTTCCGGCGGCGTGAAGGCGGGAAGTGCCGCCGTCTGCTCGGCGCGCCACAGCCTTATGGCGACGCCGGCTTGCGTGCGCCCGGCGCGGCCGGCGCGCTGGTCGGCGGACGCCTTGCTGACGCGTACCGTCTCCAGCCGCGTCAGGCCGCTGGCCGGCTCATAGCGCGGCAGCCGCGACAGGCCGGAATCGATGACGACGCGCACGCCGTCGATGGTGATCGACGTCTCGGCAATCGAGGTCGCCAGCACCACCTTGCGGCGACCAGCCGGCGCCGGCTTGATCGCGGCGTCCTGCGCCTTGCCGTCGAGCTGGCCGTAGAGCGGCACGATGTCGGTGTCGGCGCCGACCTTGCCGGCCAGCCGTTCGGCGGTGCGCTCGATCTCGCGCTGGCCGGGCAGGAAGGCAAGCACGCTGCCGCTCTCTTCGGCAAGGGCGGCGCGGATCGCCTTGGCCATCGCATCCTCGATCGGGACGCCGGCCGGCCGTTCGTCATAGCTTATGTCGACAGGGAAGGCGCGGCCCTCGCTTTCGATCACCGGCGCACCTGACAAGAGCTTCGCCACTCGAGCCCCATCCAGCGTCGCCGACATCACTAGCAGTCTGAGGTCAGGCCGCAACGCACCTTGCACGTCGAGCGCCAGCGCCAGGCCGAAATCGCCGTCGAGCGAGCGCTCGTGGAATTCGTCGAAGATCACCGCCGAGACGCCAGGCAGTTCGGGATCGTCGAGGATCATGCGCGCAAGTACGCCTTCGGTGACGACCAGTATTCTGGTCTTTGCCGAGGTGCGGTTTTCCATGCGCATGGCATAGCCGACGGTCGCGCCCGGCTCCTCATCAAGCAATTGCGCCATGCGGCGGGCGGCGGCGCGGGCGGCGAGCCGGCGCGGTTCGAGTAGCACGATCTTGCCCGCACCCAGCCACGGCGCATCGAGCAGCGCCAGCGGCACCAGCGTCGTCTTGCCGGCGCCGGGCGGCGCCACCAGCACCGCGCTGTTGCCGGCGCCGAGCGCCTCGCTCAGCGCCGGCAGCACGGCTGTGACCGGAAGCTCCGGCAGGGATCTTGTCGTCATCGCGTCCGAATATCAGCGGTAACGGTCGCCGTGCAACCGGCGCCGGCTCAAAGCCGGGTGCGCGCAAACGGGTTCCAGCGCACCGTGCCGAGCCGCACCTCCTCGCGCACCATGGTCAGCAGGCCGGCCCCACCGACCACCGCCAGACCGACCAACGACAACCAGTCCGGATATTCCTGGAAGAACAGCGCGCCGAGGATGACCGCCCAGACGATCTGCGAATAATGCGTCGGCGCGATCCGGTTGGCGGGCGCGTATTTGGCGGCGAGCAGTTGCATGAATTGTCCGCCCGCGGTGAAGGCGCCCGCCATCGCCAGCCAGACGAGCTGCATGGCATTCGGCAAGGCGAAGGAGGTGGCGGCGGCGCCGACCCCGTTGAACAGCAGGCCATAGCCGACAAGCACGCCGAGCATCGACGTGCGCTTCTCCTGCTGGGCAAGTGACCGCAGGAGAATGACGCTGGTCGCGGCGAGGAAGGCGTTCACGAAGGCGGCCAAATGGCCGAGGTTCAATTCGCGGAACCCCGGCCGCACCACCAGCATCACCCCGGCAAAGCCCGCGAACACGGCCAGCCACCGCCAGGGGCCGACCTTTTCCTTCAGGATGACGGTGGACAGGATGGTGACCAGCAAAGGCGCCAGGAAGATCAGCGCGTAGACTTCGGCCAGCGGAATGTGGGTGAAGGCATAGACACTGAGCACACCGGAAGCGATGCCGGCCCAGGCGCGGGCCTGCACGGCCCATGGCCGCTTCATGCGTAAGAAATCGCGCCAGCGCTCGCCCACCGGGCGGGTGAAGAACAGGAAAAAGCCGGCAAACAAAGTGGCGAAGAAGCCGATCTCGAAGACGGTGAACTGTCCGCCCAGGCTCTTGATAACGGCATCGCTGCCCGAATAGCTTGCATAGGCGATCAGGGCGAGCAGGATTCCGTTCGGCACGTTTTTCCATTTCCGGGGAGAGAGTCGTTGAAAATACTGGCGCTCGGTGCGCATCCGGACGACATCGAGATCTTCATGTTCGGTACGCTGGCCGCCTATGCGGCGCAAGGCGCAGAACTCACTTTTGCCGTGGCCACGGATGGCGCCAGGGGCGGCAAAAGTGATCCCGCCGTTCTCGCCCGTGTCCGCCGCGAGGAAGCCGCGCGCCGCGGGCAGCACTGCTAGGTGCTGCGCCACGCTTCCTCGACTTTCCCGATGGCGAATTGGTGGCCGATGCCGCACTGATCGGCGCGCTGAAAACGCTGATCCGCGAGACCGGGCCGGAGCTGGTGATCACGCATGCGCCCAACGACTATCACGCCGACCATCGCGCGCTGTCGGACGGCGTGCGCATCGCGGCCTCGTTCGCGGTTCCGGTGCTGCATGCCGATACGATGGGCGGCACCGGATTCTCGCCGACGCGCTATGTCGATATTTCCGCCTACCGGGATATCAAGACTCAGGCGATCCGCATGCACCGGTCACAGCGGCCGGAGCAATATGTCGACCGAGCGCGTATCCAGAATGAATTTCGCGCCGGTCAATGCAACGCCGTCCCAGGGTCATTGGCCGAGGCTTTTCGTTTCGAGCCGACATTTCCCTTCGCCGACATACGTGCCTTGCTGCCGCCCGCGCCGCCGGTCCGGCCGGTGACGCCACAGACCAACGTCATCGGCGAGGCCGACTGAGCGGCTGCCGGAGAAACCATCCGGCGCTCATTTCCCAACGATTTCAATCACCCGTTTCGTCATGCTGCGGCGCAGCGACGAATTCGCTTGCGTTGTTTAGTAAAAATTGCATCACTAAACAAATTACTAAACATCTGCCGCGCTCCGGCGCCGCCATGTTTGGGCCTCTGAGGAGAGAGGTTGAGGGCTCTTGAAACCGTCATCCGGGCGCGTTTCGCAAATGGGAGGAAGGCATGAAATCGAGCTTGAAAATGGCGTTGGGACTAGCCTCGGCGATTGCAGCGTCGACAGCCGTCTCGAACGCCGCGCACGCTGAAGACCTGACGCTTTGCTGGGCCGCCTGGGACCCGGCCAACGCACTTGTCGAACTGTCCAAGGATTTTACCAAGGAAACCGGCATCGGCATGAAATTCGAATTCGTGCCGTGGACCAACTATGCCGACCGTTTCCTCAACGAGCTGAACTCGCACGGCAAATTGTGCGATCTGATCATCGGCGACAGCCAGTGGATCGGCGGCGCCGCGGAGAACGGCCACTACGTCAAGCTGAACGACTTCTTCGACAAGGAGAAGATCAGCATGGACGACTTTGTGCCGGCGACCGTGGTCGGCTATTCGGAATGGCCGAAGAACACGCCGAACTACTGGGCGCTGCCGGCCATGGGCGACGTCGTCGGCTGGACCTACCGCAAGGACTGGTTCTCCAAGCCTGAATTGCAGAAGGAATTCAAGGAAAAGTATGGCTGGGATCTCGGCCCGCCGGCGACCTTCGACCAGCTGAAGCAGATCGCCGAATTCTTCCAGAAGCGGCAGATCGACGGCAAGACCGTCTATGGCGCCTCGATCTACACCGAGCGCGGCTCGGAAGGCATCACCATGGGCGCCATGGACGTGCTCTACAGCTACGGCTTCCAGTATGAGAACCCGAAGAAGCCCTACGAGATGGAAGGTTTCGTCAATTCGGCCGACGCGGTCAAAGGCCTGGAATTCTACAAGGCGCTCTATGATTGCTGCACCCCTCCGGGCGCATCGAACAGCTACATGGGTGAAGGCGTCGATGCCTTCAAATCCGGACAGGTGGCGATGCACATGAACTTCGCCTTCACCTGGCCAGGCCTGCAGAAGGACGAGAATGTCGGCGGCGACAAGATCGGCTACTTCGTCAATCCCAAGGGTCCCGGCGGCGCCCAGTTCGCCCAGCTCGGCGGCCAGGGCATCTCGGTGGTGTCCTATTCCGACAAGCACGAAGCGGCGCTGAAATACATCAAGTGGTTCGCCAACAAGGACGTGCAGGCCAAGTGGTGGTCGCTTGGCGGCTATTCCTGCCTGAACGCCGTGGTGAACGATCCGAAATTCCCCGCCAGCCAGCCCTACGCCCAGGCCTTCCTCGACTCGATGGCCATCGTGAAGGACTTCTGGGCCGAGCCGAGCTACGCGCCGCTGCTGCAGGCCTCGCAGAAGCGCTTCCATGACTATGTCGTCGCCGGTCAGGGTTCGGCCAAGGATGCGCTCGACGGCCTGGTCAAGGACTGGACCCAGGTCTTCCAGGACGATGGCAAGATGTAACCGGCTCCTCCCGAGCTAGGCGCAAGCGTCCCGTGCCGCCCTTGGCACGGGACGCAGTTCAGATAAATTCCATCACAGAGACGACCCAAGTGACCGAAGCAGGACTTACCATGCTCAATCGGACTGCGGAGAACGTTGCCCGGGCGACCCCGGAACCGTTGGCCCGCAAGGTCCGGGGCATCAGCGACAAGGGCCTCGCCTGGCTGTTCATCTCGCCGACGATCCTGTTGCTGCTCGCCATCAACATCTTCCCGCTGTTCTGGGCGATCTATCTGTCGTTCACCAATTACCGGGCCAACCGGCCGAACGAAGTGGTGAAGAATCTCGGCTTTGCCAACTACCAGCGCATCCTCGGCGACCAGGACATCTGGATCGCCATGCAGACGACAGCGCATTTCGTGTTCTGGACCATCCTGTTGCAGACGCTGATCGGCTTCACGCTGGCCTGGCTGATCGACCGGAAATTCCGCGGCCACGCATTCTGGACGACGCTGATCCTGGTGCCGATGATGCTGTCGCCGGCGGTGGTCGGCAATTTCTGGCGCTTCCTCTATGAGCCGCAGATCGGCCTGTTCTCTTATGTCATCTCGTTCGTCAGCGGCATTCCGCCGACAAGCATCCAGATGCTTTCCAACGTGTCGATGGCGCCGTGGTCGATCATCATCGTCGATACCTGGATGTGGACGCCCTACGTGATGCTGATCTGCCTCGCCGGACTGCGCTCCATCCCCGAATACATCTATGAGGCGGCCGAGGTCGACCGCGCCTCCAACTGGCGGCAGTTCTGGTCGATCACCCTGCCGATGGCGCTGCCCTTCATCATGCTGGCAGTGCTGTTTCGCGGCATCGAGAACTTCAAGATGTTCGACATGGTCAACCTGCTGACCGGCGGGGGGCCGGGCTCGACCACCGAAGTAGCGTCCATCACGCTGAAGCGGCAGGCCTTCGAGAGCTGGCGCACCGGCTATTCCTCGGCCTTCGCCATCATCCTGTTCGTAGCGGTGTTCGGTCTGGCCAACATCTACGTCAAGGCGCTCAACAAGGTGAAGCAGAGATGAGCCTGACCACAGCCCATTCGGTCGTCGCCCCTTCGGCCAATTCGAAGCGCATCGCCGGTGCGATCATCATCGCCTACGCGCTGATCTCGATCGTGCCGCTGCTGTGGATCTTCGCCACCAGCTTCAAGACGCCACCGGATTCGATCGCCTATCCGCCAAAAATCGTGTTCCAGCCGAGCATCGAAGGCTATTGCAATCTGTTCACGACGCGGACACGGCAGACGCCGGAATACATCAACTCGCTGGGGCCGGCGACCGGCTTCTGCGACGAGACCGTGCGCAAGCGCAACATGGTGATCGCCGGTCCGTCCAACTTCCTGCCGCGCTTCGTCAACTCGCTGATCATCGCCTTCGGCTCGACCTTCTGCGCGGTCTTTCTCGGCACGCTGTCGGCCTATGGCTTCTCGCGCTTCAAGGTGCCGCTCGCCGACGACCTTCTGTTCTTCATCCTGTCGACGCGCTTCATGCCGCCGATCGCGGTCGCGATTCCCATCTACCTGATGTACCGCGAGCTTGGCCTGTCGGACACGGCACTTGGCATGATCCTGCTCTACACGGCGGTCAACGTGTCGCTGGCGGTGTGGCTGCTCAAAGGCTTCATCGACGAGATCCCGCGCGAATATGAGGAAGCGGCGATGATCGACGGCTATACCAGGCTGCAGGCCTTCTGGCGCACCGTGCTGCCGCAGGCGACCACCGGCATTGCCGCGACCGCCATCTTCTGCCTGATCTTCGCCTGGAACGAATATGCCTTCGCCGCGCTGCTGACGTCAGGCTCCGCACAGACCGCACCGCCTTTCATCCCGACCATCATCGGCGAAGGCGGCCAGGACTGGCCGGCGGTGGCGGCCGGCACGACGATCTTCCTGGTGCCGATCCTGGTCTTCACCATCCTGCTTCGCAAGCAATTGCTGCGCGGCATCACCTTCGGTGCGGTGCGCAAATGATTGGTGTCGGAATAAGTCGACCCCCACTCCGTCGAGCTTCGCTCGACACCTCTCCCCGATCGACGGGGTAGAGGAAGGGCGCGAACTTCATTCAGCCAGGCTCCCTTCCTCTCCCTCCGGAGGGGAGAGGTGGCGCTGCGAAGCAGCGACGGAGTGGGGGAACCACCTGGCAACTATCTCTCCCCTTAAACGGGGAGAAGGAAGGGAGCTACGCATGACGCGCCCCGCCATCTCCAGGAAATCATCATGGCCCCGTTGGGCAAGGCGCGGCCTGATGGAAAACATCGCGACGGCGCTGATCGCCATCGGCTTCCTGATGCTGTTCCAGCCCTTCGCGCTGTCGCTCTACACCTATTCCTTCATCACCATGCTCGCCGGCACCGTGATGTTCATCATCGTCTCGAAATTCCCGGAATAATCATGGCCGAGATCCGTGTTCAGCACCTGAGAAAGGCCTTCGGCGATTTCGTCGCCGTGCAGGATTCCAACTTCGTCGTCGAGGATGGCGAGTTCTTCGTCATGCTCGGGCCGTCGGGCTGTGGCAAGACGACGACCTTGCGGATGATCGCCGGGCTCGAACTGCCCACCGGCGGCGAGATCCTGCTCGGCGGCGAGGACGTCACCATGCTGCGGGCACGCGAGCGCGACATCGCTTTCGTGTTCCAGCTGTTCGCGCTCTATCCGCACATGAATGTGCGCAAGAACATCGGCTTTCCGCTCTTGGCACAAGGCATGCCGTCGGCCGAAATCCGCACCCGCGTCGAGGAGACGGCGAAACTCCTGCGCATCGACCACCTGCTCAACAAATCCGTCTCGGGCCTTGCCGGCGGCGACCGCCAGCGCGTGGCGCTCGGCCGCGCCATCGTGCGGCGGCCGAAATGTTTTTTGATGGACGAGCCGCTCGGCACCTTGGACACCGAATTCCGTGACCTCATGGTCCATGAACTGCGCGAGCTGCACAACCGCATCCACGCCACCACGGTCTATGTCACGCACGACCAGATGGAAGCTATGTCGATGGCCGACAAGATCGCGGTCATGAACCACGGCGTCATCGAGCAGTTCGGAAGCCCACGCGAAATCTACGACCGCCCGGCGACCATGTTCGTCGCCGACTTCATCGGCTCGCCGCCGATGAACTTTCTGGGCTTCGGCGGCGGGCTCGCCAAGGGCGCGAAGGAGATCGTCGTCCAGGGCGCGAAGGTCGCGGTGCCGGAGGTGCGCGAGGATATCGCGCCCAGCGACATGGCGCTTGGCATAAGGCCCGAACACATCCGCTTCGACGATGCCTCGAAGCTGCGCGGCGCCATCTATGGAACGGAATATCTCGGCACCACGCAGATCGTCGCGGTGGAAACCGCGGACGGTATCATCAAGGCGCGCGTGCCGGCCGAAATCCGGCTCAATGCCGGGGACCATGTCGGCCTGGCCCTGAACAGCGCGCGGCTGTCGCTGTTCGACAAGGGATCGGGCCGCGCGGTGAGAACCGCGGTTCACGACACCGCCTCTCTGGGGAGAGCGCAGCATGGCTGACGTGCACATCAAGAACGTGACCAAGAGCTTTGGCGAGCATGTCGCCGTCAACGGTCTCGACCTGCACATATCAGACGGCGAGTTCGTCGTGCTGCTCGGGCCGACCGGCGCCGGCAAGACAACGACGCTGCGGCTGATCGCAGGGCTGGAACGGCCGGACAGCGGCACGATCGAGATCGGCGGCCATAATGCGACGACGCTGTCGCCGGCCGAGCGCGACACCGCCTTCGTCTTCCAGCAATACTCGCTCTATCCGCATCTGTCGGTCTACGACAATCTTGCCTTCCCGCTGCGCTCGCCGGCCCGGAAAATACCGGAGGACCAGATCCGCCGACGGGTCGAGGAAGTGGCGAAGATGGTGCGCATCCATCACAAGCTCGCCAACCGCTCGACCAAGCTTTCCGGCGGCGAAATGCAGCGCGTCGCCATCGGCCGGGCGCTGGTGCGCAAGCCGGCCATCTATCTGATGGACGAGCCGCTGTCGTCGCTCGACGCCAAGCTGCGGGCGGACTTGCGGCTCGAATTGAAGCGCATCCAGTCCGAACTCGGCGCCACCATGCTCTATGTCACGCATGATCAGATCGAGGCGATGACTATGGCCGACCGCATCGGCATCCTGGCCGACGGCGTGCTGGTGCAGATCGGCTCACCGCGAACCATCTATTCGGAGCCGGCAAACCTGCATGTCGCGGCAAGGCTCGGCCAGCCGGCGATCAATCTTCTGCCGACCGGCCTGCTGCCCGATGGCGGCGCGCCGGCCGGCACCAGGACGATCGGCGCGCGCACCGAACATCTGACGATCGAGAAAGCGATGAACGGCCATGCCGACGGTGTCGTCGACTGGGTCGAGCATCTCGGCGACCAGAACCATCTGCATGTGACGGTAGGGCCGAAGAAACTGGTGACGCTGACCGACCCCGACACCGATCTGGCGCAGGGCGACAAAGTGGTGATCCGCTACCGTTCGCCACTCTATTTCGGCGCCGATGGACAAAGATTGATGTGAACGGTTCCGGTGTTTGCCCGCCAAGGGGGCAGCGCCGCTTCTGATTGACGATCGCGAATACGGGACGAATTCGATGAAGCACTTTTTCAACCGCAGGGAAACGATCGTCACCGAGGCTCTGGACGGCCTGTTGCGCACCATCGGCTCGGGCGATCTCGCGCGCCTCGACGGCTATCCCGAGATCAAGGTCGTGCTGCGCGCCGACTGGGACAAGTCGAAGGTCAGCGTCGTTTCCGGCGGTGGCGCCGGGCATGAGCCTTCGCATGCGGGCTTTGTCGGCAAGGGCATGCTGACGGCGGCGGTCTCCGGCGAAATCTTCGCCTCGCCAAGCGTCGAAGCGGTGCTGGCGGCCATCCGCGCGGTCACCGGCCCGGCCGGCTGCCTGCTGATCGTCAAGAATTATACGGGCGACCGGCTCAATTTCGGCTTGGCGGCCGAGAAGGCCCGCGCCGAGGGGTTTCGCGTCGAGATGGTCATCGTCGCCGACGATATCGCGCTGCCCGACATTGCCCAGCCGCGCGGCGTTGCCGGCACCCTGTTCGTGCACAAGATATCGGGCCATCTGTCGGAGGCGGGCCACGACCTGGCTGATATCGCGGCGGCGGCGCGGGCGGCGGCGAAGGATATTGTTTCGCTCGGCATGTCGCTGTCGTCGTGTTCCATCCCCGGCCAGCCGCATGAGGAGAGGTTCGGTGAAAATGATGGCGAGCTTGGCCTCGGCATCCATGGCGAGCCCGGCGTCGAACGCATCGCTGTGCAGAGCGCCGACCGCCTGGTGGCGATCATGGCGGAGCGCCTGGCGGCGCGGCTTGACCCGAAGGCCAGCCACGCCTTGCTGATCAACAACCTCGGTTCGGTGCCGCCGCTCGAAATGTCATTGATTGCCAATGCGGTGCTCGCCTCGCCGCTGGCCGGGACCGTCAGGCTGGCGATCGGCCCCGGGCCGCTGATGACGGCGCTCAACATGAACGGCTTCTCGCTGTCGCTGATGCGGCTCGACGCGGCGCGCGAGGCAGCCCTGCTGGCGCCGGTCGGCCCGCATGCCTGGATGCCGGCCAAGCCGGTCGCGGCACCTGTCATCGTGCCGATGGCGAAAGCAGCCGGACAAAGTGCTGCGCACAAGGCCAGCCAGGATGCCGGCACCAGGCGCCTGATCGTCACGGTCTGCGAAAAACTGATTTCACTTGAAGCTTCCTTGAACGGGCTGGACGCCAAGGCGGGCGACGGCGACACCGGCTCGACAGTGGCGACCGGCGCGCGCAGCATCCTCGAGCGGCTCGATACGCTGCCACTGGCCAGCCCGGCGGCCACCCTTGGCGCGATAGGCGACATATTGAGCACGTCGATGGGCGGCTCAAGCGGCGTGCTGCTGTCGATCTTCTTCACTGCGGCGGCACAGGCCCTCGGCGGCGGGGCCAGCTTGTCCAAGGCACTGCTTGCCGGGCTTGAGCGGATGACTTTCTACGGCGGCGCCAAACCAGGTGATCGCACCATGGTCGATGCGCTGGAGCCCGCGCTGAAAGCGCTCGACGCCAATGGCCTGGAGGAGGCCGCAACAGCCGCCCGGCACGGCGCTGAAGCCACAGCCGCGATGGAGAAGGCGAAGGCCGGACGGTCCGCCTATGTCGGCACCAAATTGCAGGGCGTGGTCGACCCCGGCGCCCATGCGGTGGCCGAGGTGTTCGCGGCCGCCGCCACGCTGCTTGTCTCGGCCTGACGCATGCACCAGTTGTCGAATGACCGTTCTTTCGCTACTGCCGGCAGACTGGAAACCGGGATTTTGGGCGACATGGCGCCGTTGAACCTTGCCAGGCTGATCGCGGTGGCCGCCGATACGATTGCCGCTCACGCCGAGGAATTGACGGCGCTCGACCAGGCGATCGGCGACGGCGACCATGGGTTGAACATGAAGCGCGGCTTCGAGGCCGTGCGGGCCGAGGCCGGCGCGTTCGCCGCCAAACCTTTGCCCGACGCCCTGAAGGCGATCGGCACCAAGCTGGTGATGACGGTGGGCGGCGCTTCCGGCCCGCTCTTCGGCACATTGTTCATGGCGCTCGGCAAGGAGATTGCGGCAGACCCCGATCGCGCCAGCCTGACGGCTGCCTTCGGCAAGGCGATCGAAGCAGTGGCCGCGCGCGGCAAGTCGCAAGTTGGACAAAAGACAATGCTCGATGTGCTGCAGCCGGTGCATGACGCCTTGGCTGGCGGCAAGACGACGGCGGAGATCGCCGATATCGCCGATGCTGCCGCCGAGGCGACCGTGCCGATGAAGGCGCTGCGCGGCCGCGCCTCGTTCCTTGGTGACCGCTCTATCGGCCATATGGATGCCGGCGCGCGCTCGACCGCGCTGCTGGTGCGCTCGGTGGGACAAGCGATCGGGGAAAGCGCATGAGCAATGTCGGGATCGTGATCGTGTCGCATTCGCCGCTGGTCGCGGAGGGCACGGCCGACATGGTACGCCAGATGGTGGGCAACGAAGTGCCGCTTGCATGGTGCGGCGGAAACGGCCATGGCGGGCTCGGCACCAGTGTCGAGGCGATCATGGGCGCCATCGACAAGGCCTGGTCGGAAGCCGGTGTCGCCATTCTTGTCGATCTTGGCGGCGCCGAGACCAACTCGGAAATGGCGGTGGAGATGATCGGCGAGCCGCGTGCGCAGAAGATCATCGTCTGCAACGCGCCGATCGTCGAGGGCGCGGTGATGGCCGCGACCGAATCCTCCGGCGGCGCCTCGCTGAAGGAAGTGGTGGCGACGGCGCACGAATTGTCGCCGTCGTGAGTGAACGGGATTTCTGAAAATGTCCGCAGCCGCCGAAGCGACCGTCCTGATCACCCACGATGTGGGCCTGCATGCGCGTCCGTCGGTGAAGTTCACCAAGCTGGCCAAGACGTTTGCCGCCGACGTGGAAATCGCGCTTGCCGCCAACGGGCCTTGGTTCGACGCCAAGAGCATCGTCAAGGTGATGGCGGCCAAGGCGCCGAAGGGTACGGTGCTGCACATCAGGGCCAGCGGCAACGGCGCCGATGACGCCGTGCGCGCGCTGATCGACCTGGTGCAGCGCGATTTCGACGAGGACGCCGGTCATGTCCGCTCGGCGTGACGCTGGCGCGCGGTTTCGCCGCCCGGCAAGGAATGCGGGCCATGCGGATTGAGGGTGTTCCGGCCTCGGCCGGCTATGCCGAGGGGCCGCTGTTCGACCTCGACCGCCCGCCGGCCGTCTACGCAGGCAAGGCCACAGCTGCTGAAGAGAAGACGGCGCTGGAAGCCGCGATCGGCAAGGCGGTGAGCCGGCTTACCGCAATGGTGGAAGCCGCCGACAGCGACGCCGCCGGCATACTCGAATTCCACATCGCCATGCTGGAGGACGACGCGCTGAGCGGCCCGGCCTTCGCATCCATCGCTTCCGGGCGGACCGCCGACGTGGCCTGGCGGCAGGCGCTCGATGCCGAGATCGGCGGCTATGAGGCCTCCGACCAGGACTATTTCCGCGCCCGCGCCACGGATTTGCGCGATATCAGGGACCAGGTGCTGCGCGCCCTGACCGAGGACGGTGGCAGCACAGCGCCGTCCGGTGCAATCCTGTGTGGCGAGGACATGGCGCCGACGCGCTTTCTCGAAACCGACTGGAGGCATGGCGGCGGCATCGCACTAAAGGCGGGCAGCACGGCCAGCCACGTCGCCATGTTGGCGCGCTCGCGTGGCGTGCCGATGGTCGTCGGTCTGCGCGAACCGCCTGCCAGTCTTGCGGGCATGGCGCTGCTCGACGCCGAGCACGGCAGCATCGTTCTGGCACCCTCGCCGGCAGAGATCGGGGCGTTCCGGCAGTCATCCTCTTCCTTCGCGGCCCGCCAAGGCATGGCGCAGCGTTTTCTGGCGCGGCCGGCGGTGACCAAGGCCGGCACTGCGGTGCGCGTGCAGGTCAACATCGCCGACCCCTCCGATGTCGACGCCATCGACATCGCGATGTGCGACGGTGTCGGCCTGATGCGCACCGAATTCCTGTTCGGCAAGACTTTGCCGGATGAGGAGACGCAATATCGCGCCTATCGCAAGGTGCTGGAATGGGCCGGCGACAAGCCGGTGACGATCCGCACCGTCGATGCCGGCGGCGACAAGCCGGTGCCGGGCTTCACCGTCGAGGAAGGCAATCCGTTCCTCGGGCTGCGCGGGATCAGGCTGTCGCTGGCGCGGCTCGACATTTTTCGCGTCCAGATCAGGGCGTTGCTGCGCGCCGCGCCACACGGCAATCTCAGGGTCATGTTTCCGATGATCGCCGTGGCCGAGGAGTATGAACGCGCAGCCGCTTTGTTCGCCGAGGAACAGGCAGTTCTTGCCGCGCGCGGTGTTGCCCACAAGATGCCGCCGCTGGGCATCATGGTCGAGGTGCCTTCAGTGGCCATCGCGCCGGAGGCATTCGCCGGCGTCGCCTTCTTCTCGATCGGCTCCAACGACCTGACGCAATATGTGATGGCTGCGGCGCGCGACAATGCCGCGGTCGCGCATCTCAATTCGGTCCGCCATCCGGCGGTGCTGCGGCTGATCGGCTCGGTCACGGCTTTTGGACGGGAAAACGGCATTCCCGTCAGCCTGTGCGGTGATGCCGGCGGTGATCCCGCGTCGATCCCGTCGCTGCTCGAAGCCGGCTTGCGCGATCTTTCCGTCGCGCCGGCGCAACTCGCCATGGCCAAGGCGGCCATTTCAGATGTTTCGGTCTAGGCGCGGCCGGCATGGTTGACATCAAACCCGAACCCGGCTCCGAGGAGGCGATCCGCGCCTACAAGACGATCCTGTCGCGCGTCATCGACCAGCGGCCGTCCGGCATGCGCCAGCGCCTTGCCGACGCGCTTGGCAAGCACCGCAGCTTCGTGACGCAGATTTCAAGCCCGGCCTATACGATTCCGATTCCGTCGAAGCATTTGCCGTCGATCTTTTCCGTCTGCCATTTCAGCCCGGCCGAGCGGGATCAGTTCCTCGCCGCCTACCATCAGGCGCATCCGGGAAAAATGTCGATCGCGGCAGGCATGCGCAAGACGCGGCATGTGTCGCTCGTCGTGCCCGATTTCGGCGACGACAAGCAGAACGCGGCGCTCGACCGGGCGATCAACGAATTCATCCAGAAGATCACCAGCATCGCCGGCAAGGGTGGCGGCTGACCACTTGTTGCCGGGCTGTTTGGGAGGACGCCATGAAGAAATTTATGAACGCGGTGGACACGGTGCTGACCGAGAGCCTTGACGGTTTTGTCGCCGCCCATGCCGATATCCTCGTGCTTGGCGAGGAGCACAAATTCGTCCGCCGCAGGACCTTGCGACCGGGCAAGGTGGCGCTGATCTCGGGTGGCGGCTCCGGCCACGAGCCGCTGCATGGCGGCTTTGTCGGCCACGGCATGCTGGATGCCGCCTGCCCCGGCCAGGTGTTCACCTCACCGACGCCGGACCAGATGCTGGCGGCGGCGCAGGCCGTCGACACCGGCGCCGGCTGCCTGTTCATCGTCAAGAATTACGAGGGCGATGTGATGAATTTCGACATGGCGGCGGAAATGTCCGATGGCGTCCTGCAGGTGGTGACCAATGACGATGTCGCCGTCGAGAATTCGTCCTATACGACCGGCCGGCGCGGCGTCGCCGGCACGCTGGTGGTGGAAAAGATCGTCGGCGCGGCGGCTGAGCATGGCCTGGCACTGCCGGTGCTGAAGACGCTGGGCGAACGCGCCAACGCCGCGACCCGCTCGATGGGTGTGGCACTGACCAGTGGCACCGTGCCTGCCGCCGGCAAACCGACCTTCGACATCGGCGACGGCGAGATGGAATTCGGTGTCGGCATCCATGGCGAGCCCGGCCGCCGCCGCGACACGTTGAAGAGTGCCGATGCGATCGCGGAAGAGATATGTACCGCCATCCTGGGCGATCTCGGCGACAGAGCGAAAGGCCCGGCGCTGCTGTTCGTCAACGGCTTCGGCGGCACGCCGCTGATGGAGCTCTATTTGATGTACAACAGCGCGCGCAAAATTTTCGACAAGCGCGGCGTGACGGTAACCCGCTCGCTGGTCGGCAGCTATGTCACCTCGCTCGACATGGCCGGCTGCTCTATCACGCTGACCATGCTCGATGACGAAATGACCGGTTGGTGGGACGCGCCTGTCCACACGGCGACCTTGCGCTGGGGCATGTGACGCTGGCTTCGGCCGCGCTTTTCTGCGACCATCCCGGACAATTCATTTAGCGATAACATTTGTCCTGGTTGATGCTGCCGTCCCTCACCTGCGCCGAAGAAAGACTGCTGCTGCGTTTCGCCGATCCGGAGGCTGCGGCAGTCGGCGAAGAATTGTCGGCAAAGGCTCTATCAGCGCTGCTGGACAATGCCGAATTCCACGGCGTCCTGCCGATCATGCTGCGCAAATTGCAGGAGCGTGGCGACGCGCATCTGCCGTCGGACGCCGGTTTGCGGGAGAGACTGGACGATCTGCGCGACAAGGCGACGATCGCCACCGGCCAGTCGATGCTGCTGCAATATCATGGCGACCGCATCATGAAGGGGATAGCGGCGCAAGGCATTCCGGCGCGGATCGTCAAGGGACCGGTCTTCGCGCGAAAGCTCTACCGCAACGTTTCCGACCGGCCGTTCACCGACATCGACATCCTGGTCGAGCCCGCCAACCTTGCACGGGCAAACCAGGTGATCGCGGCATGCGGCTTCGTGCTCGGTAGCGACGAGGCCGAATCCTACCAGCTGCAGGAATTCAAATGGCTGGAAAAGGAGAATTCCAGCCTGCTGGTCGAACTGCATGGCGACCTAGTGCATGACACCGGGATGCGGCGGCGCCTGTCGCTGGGGTTCCGCAAACTGGGCATCATCGACGGCGAAGCGACGGACACGCCGGCGGCGCTTCTGACGATCGCCATCGTGCACGCCGCCGGCGGCCACAAGTTCCATCGCCTGCAGCTTTGCGTCGACGTGCTGCAAGGGGTGCGGGCGCTACAATCGTCGGAATCAGAAACCCGCCTGCTCGACGCCGCCCGCGTGACAGGCATCGAGCTCGAATTGGCGATCGTGCTCAACGTGACCGGCGAGCTGTTCGGCGAGGCCCACGCGCTCGAGCTCGCCGGCCGGATCAAACCAGACCTTTCGATACGGCTCGCCAAGCGGTTGATCACGACAACCACGCTGCTCCGGGTCAATTCCCGCGAGAAGATCGGCTCGCGCCTGCGCCGCGATGCCTTCCGCTGGATACAGCGTCTGGCCAAGGCCAGGCCGTACGCCGCCTGAACCTCCGGTTCAGTCCTGCCTGGCCAATGTGGCGCCTATCAGCGCCGCCGCATCGGCCGGGTGCGCGCCCACTTCCAGCGTGAATGTCGGCACCGAGGACACCAGTCTGCCGATCGTCGCCAGCCGGCGCTTCTGCAGCGGCAAGAGGCCGGTCAAGCCGGTGCGGACATTGTCCATCGCCAGCGCCACCATCGCGTCGGTCCGGGCCATGGGCACGAGCCGGGTCTCACTGTCTGCGGACCGCGCCAGATGCAGCAGGGCCGCCACCGGCCTGGCGACCGGGCTTTCGATGCGGACAATTTCGCTCAACCGCTCCAGCGAGACGGCCTGTTCGCCATTCCTGTCCCATACAGGGCCGAGGCAGGGCGCAACCTGCGGGATCATTTCGGCGGTCTTCTGGTGGATCTTGACGTGGCGCGGCAGGCCCCAGGCCAGGGGCTTGCCCGAAGCGACGTTCAGGATCATGGCATCGTCGGAGCAAAGGCCAAAGCCTTGCGTTGCCAGCGCCAGCGACGTCGTCGTCTTGCCGGTGCCACTCGGCGCGTGGATCAGCACGACGGCATCGTGCCCCGGCAGTGTCAGCCCGGCGGTGTGCAGCATATGCTGGCCGCCGGCGTCGAGCGCGGCATCCAGCACCAGCATCGACGGCGTCCAGGCGGCTTTCGCACCAGGGCGAACCCGGAGTTCAGCCCACCGTCCCTCATCATTGATGGCAACGGTCTGGCGCCCGGGAAAGACGAGATGGGTGATGCCGCCCTCGGTGATCATCCGGCAGTAGCCGTCTTCGGGTATGTCGCCGTCGAAGACGAGCGATCCTCCGGGTGCCTCGTCCAGAACATCCGCCTCGGTGATATCGAGGCGAAAGCCCGGCTCGACAGCACCTTCGATGCGCAGGATGCCCAGCATCCTGTCGAAATCCTGCCACAGTTCGGGGCGTTCGGCCGATATGCCGAGGATTTGACCGTTGAGACCGTAACACGCTGAAGGCCTGGTCAAGCGGGGCGCGCCTTCGAGGCATCGGCGTGGTGGCGATAGATCTCAACCATGCCCGGAAGGCTGTCACTGACCACCGGCCTGCCGTCTAGGCAGACCCAGCAATGCGCCGAGACGCGTGGCGTCTGCAGCGACTTCGGATCGACGCCAAAACGCAGCTCCGGATCGAAGCCGGCGAGGCGCAGGAAACGATGGCCGAGCAGGCCTTCGCGCAGGCATCTGCGGTCGCGCATCAACCAGGGATGGCGCACAGTGCGGTTGACGCGGGCGACGATGTAGGCGGCGGGCAGCCCGCGATAGGGCGTCGAGGAGGCAAGCGGCGCCCATTTCAGCACGTCCTCAAAGCTGCGCCTGGCGATCAAGGCCGGCATCAGCCGGGCGCTTGCCCAGAGATGGCAGCGAAACAGGGCACGCAGGAGCGGATTGTCAGCCATCAAGCGCCTGGGGCGGCAAGAATACCTTCCGAGACCAGATCGGCGGCCAATGCCGCCATATCCTCGTCGAGCGTATCCTTGTCGACCTCGAACTCCTGGCAAAGCAGGCCGACGATCTGATCGAGGCTGCGCGCGCCATCGACCTTGTCGAGGAAGGCTTCGGTCGTGCCGTTGCAGGTATAGAGCTGGCCGCTGCGCGCCAGAAGCACGACCGCACCGTCGCCGACATGCTGAACCGAGGCATCGTCCGCCAGCCGCAAAATCGTTCCAGAGACAATTTCCATCGCCAACCCCGACAAGCCTGCAAGAACCCCGAAATGAGATAGCGCGGTGGTGGGGCGCTGTCTATCGGCCGGCCGGGGGAGATGGCCCACGTTGCTTTGCCTTTGCGACGGAGTCCTGCCGATCGCAGAATGCGGCCTCAACTGCTCCCGGCCGAAAACCGTCCCAGAAATAGTCGTCGCGATGACGCCCCAGGCAAGTGTGTTGACGGGCCGGACAGTTGCGTTCCTTCCCCTAAGTAAGGTAAGGACTCCCGGGGTTTTGGGGAGATAGCGTATGCGTTACAACTGGGAGCGGGCTCCGACGACTTTCGAACGTCATCGGAAAACCCTGGCGGCAGCCATTTTGATCTTCGGCGGCGTAGGCCTCATGCTTGTGGCCCTGCCGATCTAGTGCAGTCGACATTTTGTCCAATGAATACCGTTCGTTAGACGGCTATCGGTTGGTCAGTGAGGTTGCCCGGTCACGGCGATGAAGCGGCGGTCGCGTCCTTCAAAGCCCTGACTGAAGCGCTGAACCAGCACGGCGATCACTGCCGGTTTGCCGGGAGGTGTGTACTCATAGGATTCCGACAGGCTGTAGGAAGTCGGGCAGTTTCTCGATCCCGGCACGGCCTTGTCCTCATGCAAGGTCTTGAACGGCTTGCCGTCCTGGCCCTGCAGCGTCAGCCGGAAGCCGAGCGCCTTGCCAGTCTTATCCCCTTGAAGCGTCTTGTTGCCTTGAGGTGCCTGGTCGCCCTGCTGGGTGTCGTCGAAACTCCCTGAACAATCGACCGTGCTGTTGGCCAGAGATCTCGTCCAGCTGGATCGTCGAAACATCCGTCTCGTCGTAGAGCGGCGAAAGCCATTTCTGCGACACCTGCTCGAGGCGCGAAATGTCGTTGTAGCCGACGATCTCGCCGGGAAAAGTGAATTTGTCGGAGGCAGTCTGCTTGCCGCGCGCTGCGATAGCGTATTTGGCCAAGATTGGTGCCGCTTTGGCAGCCGCTTGCGCCCTCGCCTGTTCGAGGGTCAGCGTCGCGTCCTCGGATTCGTCGACGATCAGGATTGGCTTGCCGCCGACGAATTCATCGCTGCGGGTGTCGATGATATCGATCTCGGAATAACCGGAAGCCGAGGCGCCGCCATCAAGCTCACCATATTGCTCGAAGGCGAAATAGCTGCCATCGGGCGAAAAGCCGATGATGCGCCTTGCCGCGGCGTCTCCGGCCAGAGCAGTTGCGGTTGAGATGGCGAGCGCCGCGCCGATCGTCAGCGCAAACACCGGTTTTGCCATGATTGGCGCTGGATGGCGCATTGTTCATATCCTCCGCCGAGACGACGTCACTTCACGATACGGGACGTCAGGGGTCAAGCCGGGACCGGCTCAGACGAAAATCAGGGAAGACAGCGCCGGAAAAAACAGCATAGGCTGTTGGCAAAGACGGCAAACGGTTCCTGGGGAGGTTACGGATGGCTTCACGCTACCACGAGGTCTATGACGGCTGGAAACGCGACCCGGAACAATTCTGGGCGGACGCGGCCGGCGCCATCGACTGGTATTCGCCCTGGGACAAGGTGTTCGATGCCACAGCGGGCGTCTATGGCCGCTGGTTCACCGGCGCGACCTGCAACACCTGCTACAACGCCATCGACCGGCATGTCGCCGGCGGGCGCGCCGACCAGATCGCGCTGATCCATGACAGCGCCATCACCGGAACGGTGAAAAAATTCACCTATGCCGAGCTGAAGCGCGAAGTGGTGGCGCTGACCTCGGTGCTGAAGAACCGGGGTGTCGCAAAGGGCGACCGCGTCATCATCTACATGCCGATGGTGGCGGAGGCGGCCATAGCCATGCTCGCCTGCGCCCGCATCGGCACCGTGCATTCGGTCGTCTTCGGCGGCTTTGCCTCACATGAATTGGCCACCCGCATCGACGACGCCAAGCCGAAGCTGATCATCTCGGCCTCCTGCGGCCTGGAGCCGGGCCGGATCGTTGCCTACAAGCCGTTGCTCGACAAAGCGATCGAGATGTCCCGTCACAAGCCGGATGCCTGCCTGATCCTGCAGCGTGACCAGATGCGCTGCGATTTGAAGGAGCATTTCGACATCGACTATGCCGATGCCGTCGCGCGCGAGCGGGCGGCCGGCGCCAATGTCGATTGCGAGCCGGTGCTCGCCACCGACCCGCTCTACATCATCTACACGTCAGGCACGACCGGCCAGCCCAAGGGCATCGTGCGCGACAATGGCGGCCACATGGTCGCGCTGAAATGGACGATGGAAAACGAGTTCGGCGTCAAGCCGGGCGAAGTGTTCTGGGCGGCGTCCGATGTCGGCTGGGTGGTCGGCCATTCCTACATCGTCTACGGACCGCTGCTGCATGGCTGCACCAGCATCCTGTTCGAAGGCAAGCCGATCGGCACGCCCGACGCCGGCACCTATTGGCGGGTGATCTCGGACCATGGCGTCGTCGCGCTGTTCACCGCGCCGACTGCCTTCCGCGCCATCAAGGGGCAGGATCCCAAGGGCGAGTTCGTTCCCAGATACGATCTGTCGAAATTCCGCACCCTGTTCCTCGCCGGCGAGCGCGCCGACCCCGAAACCATCAAATGGGCGGAGCAGAAGCTGAACGTACCGGTGGTCGATCATTGGTGGCAGACCGAGACCGGTTCGCCGATGACCATCAACCCCGCCGGGCTTGGCCTGCTGCCGGTGAAATACGGCTCGCCCGGCGTGCCAATGCCCGGCTACGACATCCGCGTGCTCGACGATGCCGGCCACGAGGTGCCGCGCGGGACGCTGGGCAATGTCGTGGTCAAGCTGCCGCTGCCGGCCGGCTGCCTGCCGACGCTGTGGAACGCCGACCAGCGCTTCCGCCAAGCCTATCTCGAGGAGTTCCCCGGCTTCTACAAGACGGCCGATGCCGGCATGCTCGACGAGGACGGCTATCTCTATGTCATGGCCCGCACCGACGACATCATCAACGTCGCCGGCCACCGGCTGTCGACCGGCGCCATGGAAGAGGTGCTGGCCGCCCATCCTGATGTCGCCGAATGCGCCGTCGTCGGCATCGCCGATGCTATGAAGGGGCAAATTCCATTGGGCTTCGTGGTGCTGAACGCCGGTGTCGCGCGCGACGGCGGCGCCATCGAGAAGGAGGTCGTCGCGCTGGTGCGCGAGCGCATCGGCCCGGTCGCCGCTTTCAAGACCGTGGTGACGATCAAGCGCCTGCCCAAGACGCGCTCGGGAAAGATCCTGCGCGGCACCATGCAGAAGATCGCCGACAAGGAAGCGTGGACGATGCCGGCGACCATCGACGACCCGGCCATCCTCGACGAGATCACCGCGGCGATGAGGGCGCGCGGGATCGGCGTTTGAGGTCAGTGCGGCAAGTGGTTCCGCGCAACCTTCCCTTGCCGGTTGGCCAATCCTGACCGGCAAGCAATACTTTTATTGTGCAATGCAGCAAGCCACCCTACAGTGAGGGCGGGGGGCCATCCGACGGTGCGGTATGGCTCAGCAGAAAATTACGTTTGGCGGCGTCGACATATTGCGGTTTCTCGCCGCCGTGCTTGTGATGGTCTACCATTATGGCTTCTGGGTGTGGGCTTATCCCGATGGCATCTCGGCGCAGGCCACGGGTGGTGTTCCCCCGCAGCCTGGTATAGGCGCCTGGGTCGGGTCAGGCTGGGTTGGCGTCGAGATCTTCTTCGTCATCAGCGGCTTTGTCATCGCTTTCAGCGCCGAAAAATCGACGCCGCTGCGGTTTTTCGAGGCCAGGGTCAAACGGCTGGCGCCGGCGGTCTGGATCTGCGCGCCCATCACCGCCGTGCTGTTGCTGCTGATCGGCCTGAGCTGGCCGACCGACGCGGCGGTCAGGCTGGTCCGCACCGGCCTGTTCGCGCCCTACGGTCCCTGGGTGGACAGCGTCTATTGGACACTCGGCATCGAGATCGCCTTCTATGCCATCGTCTGGGTCCTGCTGCAGCTTGGCCGCTTCCATCTGATGGAGGCCGTTGCTATCGCCATCGGCCTGGTCAGCACGCTGTTCTGGTGCCTCTACTATCCGCTTGGCTTGGCCGACTTTGCCGAGACGCGCTGGCTGCAGCTCACCCTGGTGCATCATGGCTGCTTCTTCGCCGTTGGCGTGCTGCTGTGGCTGATGCGGTTCAAGGCGCTAACGGTCCCTCGCCTTGGCTTCTGCCTGCTGTTCCTCGGGGGTGGCGTGCTGCAGATCGCCAGTTCCGTCGACCTCCACAGCGTCAAGGTCAATGCGGTGATGCCCTATGCACCGCCAATCCTGATCTTCCTCGTCGCGATTGCCTTGATGGCATGGTCGCTGCGGCTCGACCTCAGCTGGAGCGGCTGGCGCCGGATCGGCCTGATGACCTATCCGCTCTACCTGATCCACGACGTCGTCGGCGCGGCAATGCTTGGGCCGATGGTCCGTGCCGGAGTGCCTTATCTCCTGTCGATGGCAGTCGTCGCCGCGACCATGATCGCGGCAAGCTGGCTGGTCGCGACCGAGGCCGAACCGCGCATCCGGCTGCTGCTCGACCACACCGTCTTCCGCTACCGGCTCAAGGCCGCTTAGACGCCATCGTCCGGTTGAGGAAATTCGTGTTCGTTCCTGCCGGCATCAGGTCCGGGGCGTCGGCCTCCAGGCCGTGCAAAACCTGATCAGGCGATGGCGCCGCCACGCCTGCTGTCTGGTAGACGACCTCCAGCTCTGCACGGAAAGATCCATTGACGCTGCCATCATGGAGGTCGACATGAATTCGGCGCCGGAACGTGTCAGGGCTTCACGAACCGATACGCGAAGCGATCGGTCTCGCCCTTGATCGAGGGATCGAAGACCTTGATCGAGCGCGGATCGTCCTTGTTCGCGAGCGCTGTGCTTTCCGCGTCCAGTACGAAGCCGGCCGCCTCCACCTCCTCGCGAACGGAGGCAGGGTCGATCCGATGCAGCGCCTGGGTGTCGCTCGTGCCCGACCCAGCGGCGGCGGCGTGGTCGACGATGACGTAGGACCCACCGGGCTTCAGCCGCTTGTAGACAGCTCGATTGAAGTCGGCCGCCGTCGCACCCTTCTTCTGAATCAGCACGGTGTGGAGGTCGTGGTAGAACAGGTGCAGCCACAGGACATCCGCTGGCTGCGTGACCTCCGGCATCGCGACGAGGTCCGCCGAGACGGCTTCGACATTCTCTCGGCCCGGCTCCTTCGCGAGCGTCCGCATGCGGCCAACCGGATCGTTCTTGAAGTCGGCAACTTCGGCCGGCACGAAGCTGTAGACCCGACCTCCGGGGCCCACGATGTCGGAGAACAGGCGCGTCCAATCGCCGTCGCCTGGGTAGACGTCAATGACTGTGGAGCCCGCATCTACACGTGCGAACCGGATCAACTCGGATAGCTTGGATTGGTCGTACATCGGAATCTCCTTTACGGTTGGGCATTAGACGAGCGCCCGGGCGCGTCCATCCGCGCGGCGCGCGCCAGTGCTTGTGTATCGACGTATTCCCGGATGGTGGTCAGCCTGCCGTGCCGGACTGTGATGGCGAAGATCCAGTCGTCCTCGAACGTCTTGTTCGTGGCTTTGATCTTCCCCCTAGCGGAGCCGACGACCAGCACCCGGTCCCCCTGCGCTACGAATTCCCGGGGTTCGGTGGACGTTTCTATCGACTTGGATGCCGTCTCAAGCAAATCCGCCAGCCCGGCGTGTCCGTGGCGCGTTCCGGCCAGCGGCCAGTCCTCGCCCGGGATGATCCACTCGATGTCTTCGGCGACCAGCGCCAACAGAGCCTCCTTGTCGCCGCTGCCGATCGCGGCGAAGAAGTCCTTCACGGTCTGGATGTTCTTCTCGATACTCATGGGAATTTCTCCATTTCGCCTGGGTCGGATATTGCTCGACCCGATCCGTGTATCGTGGGCCTGCCTGTTGGCACGTCGTGCTCATCCGTCGAACTTGACCAGGTCCTTAAAGATCAACTGACCCCAGCTATTTCCGCGCGCATGGACCAGCAGCCCACCTTCCGAAAGCCCGCCAAGTTTGATCGGCGAGAAACCGAGCTTTTCCGCGAGCGCAGCAATCTCCGCTGCGGCAGCGTCATCGTCGCTCGCCAGAAATACGACTCTTCTGCCACTATGTAGGGCCGGATCCTGATCAAGGACGGCAGCGACCAGATGGTTGAAGCCCTTGACCAGTTTTGCACCAGAAAATGCCTGTGCGACGAACTTGGAAGACGGCTGTCCCCCCCAATTTTTCAGGAGGCACGCCGTAGGCATTGGTCACATCGACGATGGTCTTCCCCTGCCAGGTGGCGAGCGCCTTCGCGACATCAGGGTGCGACTCGAAACGAACAGCCAAAAAGATGATGTCCGCCTTGACCGCATCCGCCAGCTTTTTGGGAATGATCGTGGGCCCGAACGCGGCGGCATCGGCTGCAAAGCTTTCCGGGTCGCGCGTGGTTGCAACGGACACGTCGATGCCCTTGCGTGCGAACGCCTTGGCCAGGGCCTTGCCGATATTGCCGAAGCCGATAATTGCGTAGCTCACAATGTTTCTCCTAATCTTGTGTTGGAGCTAAAGTTTGAGAAGCGGGATCACTACTGGCGGGGTTGAAGGGCCAGCCACGGGACCGCGCCGGGCTCAGACCTGCGCCATGCCTCCGTCGACGGCGAGATCCACACCGGTGATGTAAGAACTATCATCGGAGGCGAGGAACGTGACAGCAGCCGCGATTTCCTCTGGTTTGCCCCTGCGACCCATTGGGATCTGTGCAGCAAACTGGGCGACCGCTTGCTCGGCTTGCTCAGGGGTAAGGCCCGTCGTTGTCTCCAAGGCGGGGGTCTCGATGGCTCCGGGGCTCATCGTATTCACTCGGATTTTTCGGTCTTTCAGCTCTAGAGTCCAAGCGCGCGAGAAGTTGCGCACTGCCGCCTTACTCGCGGCGTATGTGCTAAACCCCGGCAACCCCAACACGTTCGAAACCGAAGAATTCAGAATAATCGAACCGCCGTCTTTGAAGAGGGGAAGGGCCTTCTGCACCGTGAAGAACAGCCCCTTCACGTTCACGTCGAAGGTCTGATCGAAGTGGGCCTCAGTAGCTGCTGCGAGCGGTGCGATTGTCCCTGCGCCGGCGTTCGCGAAGAGAACGTCGATGTGGCCATGTTTCTCTTTCACGATGGCATAGAGCCGGTCCAGATCTTCCAAGCGCGACACGTCGCCGACGACCGTCGTAACGTTTCTCGTGATGAAGGCTGCGGCCTCCTTCAGCTCTTTCTCTCGTCGCCCAGTGATTACGACGTGTGCACCTTCTTCTACAAAGCGCTTGGCCGTCGCCAAGCCAATCCCGCTGCTTCCGCCTGTGATGACGGCAACCTTACCTTCGAGTTTTTTCATAATCTTTCGCCTTTGGTCGTGTGTTTTGGTTTTCGTAAAGTTTGAGAAGCGTGGCCCTCGCCGGGGTCAGAGTTGTGCCAGGCCGCCGTCGACGGCGACCTCACTGGCGGTCATGAAGCTGCTGTCCGACGATGCGAGAAAGGCCGCCACCGCCGCGATCTCCGCGGGATCGGCCATGCGCTGGAGCGGAGTCATCGCGCCGTAGGCCTTCTGGCCCTCCTCGCCCAGCGCTTCCTTGGCGAGTTCGGTCGCCGTCGCCCCGGGCGACAACACGTTGACCCGGATGCCGGTGCCCTTCAGGTCCTCCGCCCAGGTCCGCGCAAGATTGCGCACTGCCGCCTTGCTCGCGCTGTAGGCAGTGAAACCCGGGGCGCCCGTGGTGCCGGCGCTCGATCCGGTCAGGATGATCGAAGCGCCCGGGCCCATCAGCGGCAACGCCTTCTGGACCGTGAAAATCGTACCCTTCACATTGGTGTCGAAGGTTTCGTCAATGTGCTCGGCGGTGATCCGGCCGAGCGGAAGCGGCCTCCGGCCCCGGCATTGGCGAAGACGATGTCGAGGCTTCCGCGCTCGGCCTTCACCGCCGCGTACAGCCGGTCGAGGTCGGCCTCATCCGAGACCGAGCCTTTCACTGCGCGGGCATTGGGCCCGAGGTCCGCCACAGCGGCGTCGAGCGCTTCCTGTCGGCGGCCGAAGATGAAGACGAAGGCGCCCTCCTCGATGAATCGCTTTGCGCGCGGCGCGGCCGATGCCGGTGGCGCCGCCGGTGATGAC
This sequence comes from Mesorhizobium huakuii, assembly GCF_014189455.1. Classification (NCBI taxonomy): domain Bacteria; kingdom Pseudomonadati; phylum Pseudomonadota; class Alphaproteobacteria; order Hyphomicrobiales; family Phyllobacteriaceae; genus Mesorhizobium; species Mesorhizobium huakuii. Next base: position 3,643,405 of record NZ_CP050296.1, on the reverse strand, counting down.
GGCGGTCTTTCCATTCAATCTGGTCATGACGTGCATCCTTCCAGGCTTCCGCCTTGGTCATTCGGGAAAGCCCCGAGACCTTGAAGATGGGTCTGCTGAGGTCAGGCGTTGAGTGAGGAAGCGCGCACATCGGTGGTGCGAAATCGATCCGGTACGGCTATTAACGGCAGCCGCGACGATAAGGTTCCGCCATTTAGGATTAGGCCGCGCTTGTTGGCATGGGCTATGATAACCGCCCCGCGCCACCCACATACGAGATGCTGTTCGATGTGTTGGACACGGGCTTTGGAAGGCGCACCGCGCGGTGCGGGATTGCACCATGATCGACTGGGATGACGTTCGCTACTTTCTCGCCGTCGCGCGCGGAGGCTCGGTGCGGGCTGCCGCCACGCGCCTCGGGGTGAATCATTCAACCGTGCTGCGACGCATCGCCCAGCTCGAGGAACGCCTCGGGGCGCACATGTTCGAAAAGCTGCCTTCGGGCTACCGCCTGACGGCTGCGGGCGAGGAGGTCCTCGAGCTCGCGGACCAGATGGAAGCGTCGTCGCTCCAGCTGGAGACGCGCGTCTTCGGTCGCGACCAGAGCGTGCGCGGGCTTCTGCGCGTGACGCTGGCACCGACCCTCGCGACAAACCTGCTCATGCCGGACTTCGCCGATTTCGCGCGTCTGCATCCGGATATCGAGATAGAAATCCTGTCGTCCGGCGAGCTGGCAAATCTGACCAACCGAGAGGCCGACGTGGCGATCCGCGTCGTCTACGACCGCAAAACCCTGCCGCTCAATCTTCACGGCCTGAAGGGGCCGGAGCTGTTCGGCGGCGTCTACATGTCCCGGGATCGACTGGCCGCATGGCGTGCGGGCGCGCCTGACCCCATCCGCTGGATCGTCATAAGCATTCATGGAATCCCGCAATGGGCCAGTGAGGGTGAGGTTCGCACCGCCGAAGTTCCGTTCAGGGTCACGGACGGCGAGGCGCAGATCGTTGCTGTACGGCAAGGGCTCGGGATGACGACACTGCCGTGCTTCATCGGCGATGCCGACCCCCTGCTGGTGAGGGTGCCGGGTACCGACCTGCACATATACGGAACGGTTTGGCTTCTCACACAGGGTGAGACACGCAAGACAAAGCGCGTGCGGCTCTTCACCGAGTTCGTATCCCGCAGGCTCGCCGCGTACGCGCCGCTTCTCGCGGGACTGTCCCTATCGCGCGACTGACGCGCGGCAGGTCGCCGGGATTCCAACATTGGCGCATGAACGGTGCTTCATCGCCAATTCCGTCAAGGCGGAAATCCAGGTAGCCGCTGCCTAGACCGTTGCCTTGCTGCGCACTTCGGACTTGTCGAGATAGTAGGTCGAATATTTGTCGAAGAATTTCTCCGAAGCGCCGAACGATCCGTATCTGGCGAGCTTCTTCAGGTCGACCTTGTTCAGTACCGCGCCGACGATCTTGTTGGCGACGTAGGGTTCGGATTCCAGCATCGACCGCACCATGGCGCGTGGCGTGCGGCCCCATTCGGTGACCAGCACGAAGCCATCGACCAACGGGGCGAAGGCCTTGGCGTCGACCACCGGCCCGAGCGGCGGCAGATCGACGACGATGTATTCGAAGGTCTCCTTGGCGTTCTCGATGAAGCGCCGCATTCCGGCTGAGGACAAGAGCTCGCTGGTGTGCGAAAAGTTGCCGCGCAGCACGGCGGGGATGATGGCGAGCTTGGTCTGCCGGTCGATCTTGCCGACCGATTGCCAGGTCTGGCCGTTGACCACGGCCTCCATCAGGCCCTGCTCGGCCTCCATGCCGAGGCTGCGGCTGAGGCCCGGATTGCGCAAGTCACCGTCGATGAGCAGCGTCCTGGCGCCATTGGCGGCAAGCAGCCCGGCGAGATTGGCCGCGACCGTCGACTTGCCTTCGCCGGGAAGCACCGAGATGACGCCGACGACTCGGCTGCCTTGCCCTTCCATCACGACATCGAAGGCGATCTTGGCGCTGCGCAGCGTTTCGGCGAACATCGATGCCGGAGCGTCGATGCTGACCCGCATGCGCGCGCGCCTTTCGATGGCGGCCGGCGACCTGGCTGCCTTGGCATCCGGCTGAGCCTCGGCCGGCTTGTCCTCCTTGGCGGGTCTGCTGCCGACGGTCGGCAGGTATCCGAGGAATTTGAGGCCGACGCGGTCGCGGACCTCCTCGCCGGTCCGGAAGAACCGCTCGTTGAATTCGTTGAGGCCGCCGAAGCCGGCGCCCATCAGCACGCCGAGCACGAGCGACAGTCCGAGCACGATGATGGTGCGCGGGCTCGAGGCGGAGAGCGGCGTCGAGGCATCCGAGATGATGCGGATCTTGCCGACCGGGAAGGATTGCTGCTGCGCGGCCTCCTCGTAGCGGCCGAGGAACGTCTGATAGAGCGTGGTGAGCGCTGTCGCCTTCTGGTCGAGATCGCGCAACTGGACCTGCGACTGGTTGTCGATGGAACTCTTGCCCTGTGCTGCGGCGACATTGGCCCTGAGCGCGGTCTCGCGGGCCTGCGCCACCTCATACTCGTTGCGATAGCTTTCGGTGAGCTGCTTCAGCTCGCCGAAAATCTGCGCCGATATGTCGGCCTTTTCCTTGGCAAGCGCCACGGCTTGAGGATGATCGGGACCGAAATTCGCCTCGACATCCTGCTGCCGCTTGGCGACGGTGAGGTAGCGGGTCTTGAGCGCCGAAATGACCGAGCTGCTCGGCTGGTCGGCCGATATGGCAGCATCCTTGAAGGCGTTGTCCGAGCCACCTTCGACAATCGACTTGTATTGCTGATAGCGGGCGCTGGCGCGCGCCGTGTCGGCTTGCGCCACGATGAGCTGGGCGTTGAGGTCGGCAAGCTGTTTGTCGCTCATCAACTGGCCATCGCTGTTGGCGGACAGGCCGTGTTCGGCCCTGAATTTCTCGACTGCTAGCGATGCCTGCTGCGAGCTTTCGCGCAGTTCCGTCAGCCGGCCCTGCAGCCAGACCGCCGCACGCTCGGTGGCGTCGAAGCTGGCATCGAGCTGATCGGCAAGATAGGCGTCGGCATAGGCCTTGGTGATGGCTTTCGCCAGTCCCGGGTCCGTCGCCTGATAGCCAAGCGCGATGACGTAGCTTCGTCCGACGCGATCCGCCCGGATCTCGTTCTGCAGCTTGAGGATGGCGTAGTCGCGGCCCGCCGCGGCAATCATCGCATCGCGCGTTGCGGGGTCGAGCTTGCTGAAGTCACCCATGCCCGGCATGGGCGCGCTGGGGTGGACATACTGGATCAGGCCGCGGATCAGGCCGACGCCCCGGGCAAGCGCCGACTGCGGCGGATTCATGAACGCTTCGTTCTGGTCGAGTTTGAGCTTGTCGACGACCACCGCGGCAAGCCGCGTCGAGGTCAGGATCTCGATCTGGCTCAGAATGGCGGAATCGGTCTGCATGGTCGTCGACGCCGCCGAAATATCGTCGACGATCTTGTTCAGGCCCTCGTCGATCAGCACGCTTGAGACTGACACATATTTGGGCGGCGTTGTCTGCAGATAGAGCATGCCCAGGAAAAGACCGATGGCGGCGCATACGGCAACAACCTTGACCTGCCGCGCAGCCATGCCGAGCAGCCGCTCGATATCGATGAAGTCGTCGCCATTTGCTGCGTCCGAATTCGGCAGTGGCATCCTCTTGTCGAGAGGAAAATTGGCATAATTCATCGTCGGTCCAATCCCAGAGCCTGTTGCGTTCCCGATCATCGGGTTGAGGCTCTATCTCTTTGTTTGGGCATGATCTTTTCCGAAACTTCCGGGATCATGCTTTGGCTTGCAGGCGCGCCTCAACGGTCGGGAGCATTGCCAAGAAGCAACGCAAGCTTCATGCCAGACGGCGGGGGCCTGTCGGCCCCTCGCCGCCAGCCATCCGGCAATACTCCCGAAAGATGGGCATTATGCGGCTTCTTCCTGGCGTTCATGCGACCGGACGAACTCCTGAAGCATCTCGAAAACCGGGCCCTTCATGTCGTTGCGCGCCAGCGCGAAGGCGATGTTGGCCTGGATGAAGCCTTCCTTGGACCCGCAATCGAACATGCGGCCCAGGAAAGGCTGGGCGAAGAATGGCTGGTCCTTCGACAGGCGGACCATGGCATCCGTCAGCTGGATCTCGTTGCCGGCGCCCCGCTGCTGATTGCCCAGCAGCGCGAAGATCTCGGGCTGCAGGATATAGCGGCCGTTGATGTAGAAATTCGACGGCGCATTGGCCGGGGCAGGCTTTTCAACCATGGCCGTGACCTCGAAACCACCGCCAATGTCGGCGCCGCGCCGACGATGCCGTATTTGTTGGTCTCGCTCGGATCGCAACGTTCGACAGCGATGACGTTGCCGCCGGTGCGCTCATAAAGGTCGACGGTTTCGGCGAGACATCCGCGCCCGCCGAAGGAGACCATATCAGGCAAAAGCAGGGCGAAGGGCTCGTTGCCGATGACCTCGCGGGCGCACCAGACGGCGTGGCCGAGGCCCTGCGGCGACTGCTGGCGGATGAAGGAGGTGGCGCCGGCCACCGGCAGCATGCTTTCGAGCGCCTCCAGCTGGGTCTTCTTGCCGGTCTGCTCCAGGGTTCCGATCAATTCCGGATGCAGGTCGAAATAGTCCTCGATGACCGCCTTGTTGCGGCCGGTCACGAACACGATGTGCTCGATGCCGGCTTCGAAGGCCTCGTCCACCGCATATTGCACGACAGGCCTGTCGACGACGGGAAGCATTTCCTTCGGCATCGACTTGGTCGCCGGCAGGAACCGTGTTCCAAGCCCCGCCACCGGTATCACGGCCTTCCTGATTTTCTTCATCGCAAATTCCTTCTGAGGAGATCGACTGCAGTTCCTTCACAGGCCACGAAAAATCCCTCCATGTGCCTGCATCTTCACCTCCCCGCCCCCACGGCAAACTGTGCCGCTACTCGTCGCAACCGCACGGCGATCGGCATCCCCATATGCCTGACCGCCGCCGGGTCGCTGAGCGCCGTCCGGATCGCCTTGAGCGGGGACCGCGCCTTGATGTGCTGAACCATCGCCAGGAAGGAGGCTGCCTTGCGCAGGCTGCGGCCGCGCCGGGCAAAGGCCGCCTGGGCTGCCTCGTCCATCCGATGGGTTTGAGCGAATACGGCATCCGCCTTGCGCATCGCTTCGACATGGTGAAGCTCGAGCACACGCGAGATGGAGCCGCTGCGAATATGATAGGCGTAGCCGATTTCCGGCTCGACCACGCATCTGCCGCCCTTGGCCAGGGCTTCGGCAAACAGGATGTAGTCCTCGCCGATCCTCAGTTTCTCGTCATAGCGAAGCCGGTTCTCGTCCAGGAATCGGCGCTGGAAGATCGGCTTGAGGTAGCCGAGGTTGAACTTCGATTCGAAGACGATGTTGCCGGCGATGTAGGTGGCCAGCGAAATCTCGCGCAGGCCTTCCAGATACTGCCGCGGGAACATCGCATCCTCGACCACACCGTCCTCGCGGACGACCTGGAGATTGTCGACGGCGATCTGGGCATCGGCCTTTTCGGCGCGGTCGATCATGGCGGCGAGACGGCCGGGAAAGACGGCGTCGTCGGAATCGAGAACCGCGATCCACCTGCCGCGGGCGACGTCGAGCCCGGCATTTCGAGCGCCGCCGGGACCGCGATTGTTGGCTAGGGCGACGACGCGCACGATGTCCCCGGGATAGGCCCGAGCCACATCGAGCGTGGCGTCGCGCGACTGATCGTCGACAACGATGATCTCGACGCTGACACCCTTCTGCGCAATGGCGCTGGCAATCGCCCGGTCGAGCGTCGCCTCTGCATTGTAGGCCGCGATCACAACGGAAACGTCGGGAACGAAGGAGACGTCAGGCTGCACGCTTGCCTCCTTCCCCAGGTGAGGATTGGCCGTAGAGGCGGATTTCGCGGACGCCGACAAGGCCGCTGACGACGCCGATATGCATGATGCCGCGCAGCACGCTGCGGTTCCTGCGCACCGGGCTGGCGACGACGGGAAGTGCGGCGGCGAAACAAAAGGCTGCCTTTGCGGAGGCGAGGCCAACATGCTTGATCAGCCCGATGCCTCGCGTATTGCTGCCCAGGAGGTGACCATGCGTCTGGCCGACGCGAAAACGGCGGCGGCCGAGCCAGTCGAACGCGGCCCTCGAGCGCGGCACAACTTCCTCCACCCAGGCGTCTTGAGCGAAGGCGATGCGGCCCCCGGCCTTGACCATCTGATCGAAGAATTCGGTGTCCTCGCCGCCGGTCTGACCGCGCGCCAGGCTGAAGCGACGGCCGCGCAGGCTGTCCGATCCCATGCGCAGCAGGACGTTGCAGGTGTAGCCGGTGCGAATCTCGCCGCGCACCCAGACCGGCAAGGTCGAGTGAAAATCGCCGCGCCGCATCCATTCGGGCGCATCCGGGCGATAAAGCGCCCGCACCGGGCCGAGCACGGCTGCTGCACCGATTTCCTCGGCCGTCGCCACCAGTTCGGCCAGCCAACGGGCGGAGGCAGTCTCGTCGTCGTCGATGAAGGCGAGGAAATCCGCCTCGCTGGCATCGAGGCAAGCGTTGCGGGCGACCGAGATGTTGCGCGCGGGCGCATGCCGATAGCGGACCGGCAATTTCAACTCCTGCGACAGTGCCGTCACCAGCGCCTGCGCGCTCGGCGTGTCGTCATTGTCGGCGACAATGACGCTGATATCGAAGCCTTCAGGCATCTCCATGGCGGCGAGCGAGCGCAGCGTGTCGGCCAGTTCCGTCCGGCGGAACGTGCACACGCCGATGTCGATGCTGCGGTTCCTGGCCTGAACCGCCATCACGCCACCCCACGTCGCGCGCCGAGGCCAAGAAGCTGCAGCCAGAAGCCGACAGACCAGCCGAAATGCATGACCATGGCAGAGACACCGGCCAGTGCGATATCGGCATTGCGCTGGCGAATGGCCGCCACCAGGCCGTAGCCCAGGCACACCGCAGCCCAGATCAGCAGCGGCACCGCCGCGATCCAGTGCACGAAGGAGAAGGCCGCCAGCAGAACCACCGGGAAGACCGCCAGCGGCACCATCTGCCGGACCTTCGGGATGACGCGGTGCTTCAGCACATTCTTGGCGCGGCCGCGGCCATAGCCGAGATACTGGAAATAGAGACCTTTGAGCGAGGCGCGCGGGTAATAGACCATCTGCGTCTTGCCGCTCATCCAGATCCTGTAGCCGGCCTGCCGCAGCCGGTAGTCGAGCTCGGCATCCTCATTGTGGCTGAAGGTTTCGTCATAGCCACCGACTGCGCCGAAGGCCGATATCCGCATCAGCGCGTGATGGCCGTGGTCGACCCACTCTCCGGCGGAGAGGTGGCGATGCTTGGAGCCTCCGGTGCCGAGTTTCGAATTCTGCGCCGCCGCAACCGATTTCTGCACGGCGCCGCTGCCGCTGGTCAGCATCGAAACCACCACCGAATCGGCACCCGTGGCTAGCGCTTCCTCAAGCAGCCGGTCGCAGTAGTCGTCGGGATAGCCGCCATGCGCGTCGATGCGGATCAGATACTCCGCGCCTTCACCGAACGTGCCGACGGCGAGATTGATCGCCGCGCTCTGGATGCGCCGCTTGTTGTGAAGCAAGATAACGCGCGGATCCTTGGCGGCGACCTGCTCGACAATGGCCAGCGTGCCGTCGGTGCTGCCGCCATCGGCGACGACGATCCGGGCACCGAGCCTTTCAGCCGCCGGGCAGAGCTGGCCGAGCAGCGCACCGATATGGGCTGCCTCGTTCAGGCAGGGGATCACGATCAGGCTGGAGGGAAGCGCTTGTGTCATCGGGCGATGTCCATCCTATGCCAGGGCCCCAGTCGCCAGGGGTTCGCGCACGGTCGTCAGGCGGCGCAGTTTTTCGACCAGTGCGCTGCAGTCGCTGCGATCGTAGCTCCACGTCCTCGGATTGTGTGCAAGCACGCGCGCTTTCAGCTTGCCGAAGCGGTGCTCCTCCATCTTGCCGAGTGCTGATTCGATCGCGTCAGGCGTCGCCTTGGGTAACAGGATGCCGATGTCCTGCTGGCTGAGGAACCGTCCCGTTTCCGTATGGCCCATCGAGATCGGCACCGCGCCGAAGCGGCAGCCTTCATAGAGGCGGTTGGGCAGCAGCCATTCCGAATTCTGTCCCTCTTCGAAGAAATCGATCGCCCAGGAGAAATGGACGTCCTGGTAGATCGCCGCCATGTCCTCCGGGTTACGGTAGGGTCCGCGAAACGACAGAAAGGGCTCGGCATCGACGAAGGCATGGAAATCCGGGAATTCGGAGAGCGCCGGACGACCGCGCAGCACGACTTCGAAACGTCCATCCATGTGGCGCGTGAAATCGGCCAGCAGTTTGAGCGAGCGGCGGCAGCGCAGCGCGCCGAACCAGCCGATCCGCCATGGCGGGGCGACAGGCGCTGCCACCGCCTCACGCTCGCCGGGCAAGATCGCCGCCGCCTCGAAATATTTGTTCTCGACCAGCTCGACAGGGGCGGCGACCTGGCGGAAGGGTTTGAAATAATTGGCGATAAAAGCGGGCGAACTGGTCACCAGCAGCTTCACGTCTCGCGCCAGATGGCGCTCCGTGGCGCGCAGTGCCTTGCCCAGGACATCGTCGCGGAGCACCAGACGGTGGATGTCGAGGCATTCATAGACGATCGGCACCGTGGCGCCGAAAGTCGACCTGGCGCGACGAGCAAGCGCCAGCATTTCCAGATTGCGCGCGATGATGAGGTCGGGCCGCGGCATGCCCCTCAGCTTCGAGCCTATCGAAACCGCCGCTTTCGCCACCGCCGTCAGGCGCTGGGCGAATCGGCCATCACGCGTCGCGCCAAGGTCGATCGGCTGCAATCCTTCTATATCGGCAATCGGCGTCGCGGTGCGGCGGAAGCCCGCCAGGGTAACCCGGGCGCCGCCTGTCCTGAGCATTGTGATCCGTCGGCGAACCGCCGGATCGGAAACATCGTGCACCAGGTACAAGACATGCAGCATGAAAACTCGACCGCTGTTTGACCCCACCCAAAGGGATGCTAGTACAGCTCTTGCTGCATCGCAACATTTTTGGCGCAGATATGGACATTTTCTGTTGCACTGCAAAATTATTGCCGTAGTTTGGGGTTGGCGGCGGTCGTGGATTTTCAGAGTGTCGGAAATCCGCGCAAAAATCAGGAATCCTGAATTTGGAAGCCAACCCATTCGATCCGCCAGAAGGCTCGCTGCGCAAATCGGTCGGGCGCGGCGCGGTGGTGACCGCCATGTCGCAATCGGTGCGGGTCGCGACACAGATCATATCCGTCATCGTGCTGTCGCGGCTCTTGTCGCCGCAGGATTTCGGTGTGGTGGCGATGTGCGCGCCGGTGCTGGCCTTCATCGCGCTGTTCCAGGATTTCGGCCTGACCCAGGCGACGATCCAGAAATCGGGCATCCGGCATGAGGAGGTGAACTACCTCTTCTGGATCAATGTCGCCGTCAGCGCCATCCTGGCCTGCGTGCTTGCAGGTGCGGCACCGCTGGTCGCCGCCTTCTATGGCGAGCCGCGCGTGGCCGGGCTGGTCGCCGCGTTCGGGCTGCAGATCATGGCCTATGGGCTCGGCGCCCAGCATCTGGCGCTTTTGACGCGGCGCATGCAGTTCGGCCGCCTGGCGATCATCGATGTCGCCAGCGCCATCGCCGGGCTGACTGTGTCGATCGCCTGGACTTTCATCGACCGTTCCTACTGGGCGCTGTTTGCCGGCACGCTGACCGGCGCGGTGCTGCCGACGCTGTGCTACTGGGCAAGCTCGCGCTGGCGTCCCGGCCTGCCGCGCAAGGTCGCGGGCATCGGCGAGCTGATCAATTTCGGCGCCGGCATCACCGGCTTCAACTTCGCCAATTTCTTTGCCCGCAACCTCGACAATGTGCTGATCGGCAAATATTGGGGCGAGCAGCAACTCGGCCTTTACGACCGTGCCTACAAGCTGCTTCTGTTCCCGCTCAGCCAGATCACCAATCCGCTGTCGAAGGTCATGGTGCCGGCGCTGTCCAGGCTGAAGGACGAGCCGGACCGCTACCGCAGCGCCTATCTGCGTGTCATGCCGCTGATCCTTTTGGTGGCGCTGCCCGGTGTCGCCTTCGCCACCGCCATGTCGGATGTGCTGATCCCCTTCGTGCTCGGCGAGCAGTGGCGCGCAAGCGCCGCGATCTTCCTGGCGCTCGGCTTTGCCGGGCTGCTGCAACCGCTCAACAACCCGGCGGGCTGGCTTTTCGTCAGCCAGGGCCGCTCCGGCGACTTCATGCGCTGGGGCATCATCACCGCCGTAACCTCGGTGCTCGCTTTCGCGATTGGCCTGCCCTATGGCGCGCTCGGCGTGGCGATCGCCTATGCGGTCAGCGAATATCTGCGCACGCCGTTCCTGTGGCTCTATGTCGGCAAAAGCGGACCGCTGCAGGCCAGCCACGTGCTGCGCGCCGCAACGCCGTTCGTGCTCGGTGCGCATCTGGCGCTGGCGGCGGTCTGGCTGATCAAGCCGATGCTGCCGCAGCAGCATGTCATCGCCCTGGCCAGCGGCGCCATTCTTGCCTATCTCATCACCATTGTCATCGCGCTGGCCTTCGCATCCGGCCGCGAGGCCTTGCGCGAGGCCCTGAAAATGCTGCCGGCAAGACAGCCGGCGGCAACGCCGCGCGAGGCACAATAATTTCGGCGCCTTTTTGAGCCATCCACATCCACACGAACATCAGGTCTGATTCATGCACTACCGATCGATCTCCGACATGAACGACACGATCGTCGGCAACCTTCACCGGCTGCCGCGCGATATCGACCTGGTGGTCGGCGTTCCCAGAAGCGGCGTGCTGGCGGCGACGCTGGTCAGCCTTGCGGCGAACATTCCGATGACCGACCTGGACTCCTTCCTGGAAGGCCGGGTCTATACGTCAGGCATCACCAAGCGCCGCGCCGCGCTCGACCGCAGGGTCTCGGACATGCGCAAGGTGCTGGTCATCGACGACAGCATCGCCGGCGGCAATGCCATGCGCGATGCCCGTGCCCGTATCGAGGCTGCCGGCATCGAGGGCGATTTCACCTATGCCGCGGTGTTCGGCCTGGAGCCGAAGCACCCGGAAACCGACCTCGTCTTCGAAGTGGTCCTGCATCCGCGCATGTTCCAGTGGAATTTCATGCACCACAAATTCCTGGCGCAATGCTGCGTCGACATCGATGGCGTGCTGTGCCTGGATCCGACCGAAGCGGAAAACGACGACGGTCCGGCCTATGAGAAATTCCTCAGCGAAGCGCGGCCGCTTCATGCCCCGACCCACAGGATCGGCTGGCTGGTCACCAGCCGGCTGGAGAAATATCGCGCGCTGACCGAGGCGTGGCTGGCCAAGCACGAGATCAAATACGACCAACTGATCATGCTCGACCTGCCGAGCAAGGCGGAGCGCCAGCGGCTTGGCGCGCATGGCAGCTTCAAGGCCGATTTCTACCGCAAATCCAACGCCATCCTGTTCATCGAAAGCGAGCATGCGCAGGCGCTGAAGATCACGGAGCTGTCGGGCAAGCCGGTGCTGTGCGTCGAAACGCACATCGTCAGCTTTCCCGATGCGCTGTCGCTGCCGGCGCTCGGCCAGGCGGCGCGCAACCTGCCGGCCAGGCTGCGGCAGGTCAACTCGCAGGCAGGCCGCAAGAGCGCCGCCAAGGCCCTTGCCCGCGCCCTGCTCGGTGCCCGCGGCTACGAGACGCTGAAAAGCCGGGTCAAGCGCCCGGCCTGATCGGCATCGCCATTTACGTGCGCGGCGGCGTGCCCTTCAGGCCGCCTGGCGCGCGCGTTGCTGCACCGCCCTGTCCAGTATCGAGAAGAAGGTGACGAACTGGCGGTCGGGATCGAGCTCCGGGCGCCCCGCAAAGCCGCGTGCGAGGCTTGAAACCCGCTCGTATTCCTTGTTGTCGTTCCATAGCTGCCTGACGGCCGCGACCCAGTCGATGAGCGGCGCGTCGTAGTCGAGCACCGCGCCGCCAGGGCCGATCGCTTCAGGCAGGCCGCCGCGCCGCGAGCCGACGACCGGAATGCCGCTGCAATGGGCCTCTGACGCCACACGGCCCCAGGCCTCCTCCCATTTCGAGGGCGCAAGCAGGATCCTGGTGCGGCCATAGACTGTCTTCATGTCGTTGGTGCGGCTCTCCAGCGTGACATTGCCGAGTGGCCTGATCGTCTCTTCGATGCGCGCGCGATGGTCGTCCTCCAGCTTCCAGCTTTCGACGAACAGGAACGGGATTTCCGGGCAAGCGCCGGCAATGCGCACCGCCAGCTCAAAACCCTTTTCCTCATAGGGGTTGATCAGGGTGACGAACTGGCCCGTGGTCGGCGTGCTGTACTGCGTCGGGTTGATGGTCGGCGGGATCACCGTCGCCTCGATACCGAATTCCCTGCTGTAGGTGCGTGCGGTGAATTCGGAATTGGCAATGTAGAGCGCGGAGCGCAATTCGCGCAGATCGCCGCCCAGCTCATGGAACTCGACATTTCTGAGATAGACGACCAGTGGCACACCCTCGGCCTCCAGCGCTTTGCCGAGCGGAACCGACTTGTGGCACTGGACCACCGCGACGTCAGGCTTCTGTCTCCTGACTGCAAACCCTGCTGCTTCCCAGGGAAACCATGTCCTGATCACCGGATAACCGGGAACGCTGTCGACGACCGCGGGTTGCCGCAAGAGTTTCATCTTGGCGCGCGCCTTGAGGCCGAACATGCCGTCGCCGAACAGAGCGGCGAGCACCGACGCTTCATGGCCATGTTCGATCAGCTGCTGCGCCAGATGATGCGTGCTGGACTGGACGCCGCCGCCGAACTCGGGCGGATAGCCGTTGCCGCTGGCAAAGAGGACTTTCATGAACCGGATCCTTGTCGCATTCTGATATTCTGGTTCGTCTGATCAGGGGCCATTTGCGCCTCACGCGCTCTGTGGCGGGTCAAGCGTCGCGAACGGGTTGGTGCAGGAGTGCCATCCGGTGAACCGGATCGGATCGTCAGGCGAACCGCGCCAGGCGTAATCCGTCAGCATATGGAACTCGGCGACGACCCAGCGGTCGAACTGTAAGAGATCTTCCCGCTTCTGCTGGGGCAGGAGGCGACGCGCCGCGCCCAATTTGAGCTCCTCCACCAGAGTGACGGCATCGCTCAATTTCTCGCTTGGAAAGACCCACGGATTCCGGTTGCGGAACTCCAGCACGAACTGCTGCAGATGCTCGATGCGCATGTTCAGCCTGCCGAAATATTTTTCCAGCGTGACGCGGACCAGATCCTCGTCCGAAAACGAGGAGACGGCGGCATAGGCTACGCCGGTCGAGGCGACACCACCTGCCAGGATGGCCAATGCCGAGCGCCGTGTGACTTCGATCATCGGCCCGCTCCCCTCACGCGATCCGGCTCGCCGCCCGAAGCGACAAAGCCGCCGCGGTCAGGCTTGGGTTGGCGCAGGAGCAGCTCGGATAGGTGCTGGTGCCGACGACAACCAGGTTTCTCAACCTGTGATGGATCATGTTGCTGTCGATGACCGAATCGGCGGGGCCGGTGCCCATCCTCAGCGTGCCCTGGACATGCGATTCCGTTGGCCGGATGCCGCGGTCGAAGAGCCGTTCGACCGGCAGCGGGGCAAGCAGCCCAGGCAATTTATCCAGCGCCCGGGCCATGCCCTTGACCGCGTAGTCCGACGGTGCCTTGAAGGAAACAAACGCATTGTCGTCCTCGTCGAGGGTGACGAAATTCTCATGATCGAGCAGGTTTTCAGTGACCACGACGAGCGGCAGCGTCTGGCGCAACCGCCCCTTCTCGGCGCGCATCCCGTGCTGCCAGCGGTTTTCGAAATAGACCAGTGCCGCCGCATGCTCGGACCGGTGCGGACCGTCATAGAGGCCGAAATTCAGGCCGGTGGTGATGGTGCTGCCGTCGAAATTGTCGACGCCGTCGAGATAGACCTCGAAATTCCAGCCATAGGATTCGTGAAGGCCGCGCCCGACGAATTCGTCTCCCAGGCCGGATCGCAGCATGATCGCGGCGCTCTGGATGGCATTGGCGCCGAGGATGAAGAGATCGCCGCTGACCTGATATTCGTTGCCGTCATGGACGAAGGTGACCGAACGGACCGTGCCGCCGACATGGTCGAGCCTGCGCACTTCCGCACCGAGGCAGACTGAGACGTCGGGATGCTCGAAGACATGCATCAAGCCGTTGTTGACGGTGAATTTGGCGTCAGCCGGACACAGCCAGCAGCGCAGATTGGCACAGCACGAGCTGCGCTGTGCTGTCGCCACGCGAGCGCGGGCGGTCGGCATGACGAAATGCTGGTCGGGCTGGGCCGCCTTCATCATCTTGTCCGGCGTCGACATGCGATGCGGCGGTTGCGGAAACGGTTTCGAGCGCGGCAGCATCGCCGCCATGTCGGGATCACCCGAGATCGACATGATCTCTTCGGCGTCGCAGTAGAACGGCTCGACATCGTCATAGCTGATCGGCCAGTCATTGCCGATGCCGTAGGTGCTTTTCAGCCTGAAGTCGTTGGGGTGGAACCGAGGCGTCTGCGCGAACCAGCAGTTGGTGCCGCCACCCAGCCCGATCGTGTAATTCCACGGCTTGTCTGCATTGTCGGTCTTGTAGGTCGTCTCGTCATCGATGTCGGTATTGGCGTTCTGGCCGAGCTGCCATTCATGCGTGTTGTGCCGGCCCCATTCCAGGACCAGGATGCGCGCCTTACGCCGCTTGGCGAACTCGTGCAGGAAGAAGGCCGAGCCAAAGCCGGAACCGATCGCGACAACATCGAAATGATCCCTGGTGATTTGCTCGGGCTTTACGTCCAGCACCATCAGCCACAACTCCTTTCCGCGCCGGGCGCGCCCGCAAGATTGGCGCCCGCAAGATTGAGCCTCCGGCTCTCCGCAACTGGTCTCATGCCGCCATTCTGCCGATCGAGTGATATTCGATGCCGTGGCGCGCCACGACCTTGGGGTCGTAGAGGTTGCGGCCGTCGAAGATGACCGGCGTGGTCAACGCATCCTTCAGCGCATCGAAGGACGGGGCTCGAAAACTCTTCCATTCGGTGGCGATGAGCAGCGCATCGGCGCCGCGCAGGGCCGCTTCCTTGGTGCCGCACAGCATCAGATCGTCGCGCAGGCCGTAGATGGCCTGGCATTCCTGCATCGCCTCGGGATCATAGGCCTGCACGGTCGCACCGGCCTTCCACAGCGCTTCCATCAGGACACGCGCCGGCGCCTCGCGCATGTCGTCGGTGTTGGGCTTGAAGGCCAGGCCCCAAAGCGCGAAGGTCTTGCCCTTGAGACTGCCCTTGAAGTAGCGGTTCACCTTGTCGAACAGCACGGATTTCTGGTCGTTGTTGCGCTCCTCGACGGCGCGCAGCAGCTTGGCGTCGAACTTGACGCCCTCGGCGGTCTTGATCAAGGCGCGGACGTCCTTGGGAAAGCACGAGCCGCCATAGCCGAGACCCGGATAGATGAAGTGGTAGCCGATGCGCGGGTCGCTGCCGATGCCCTTGCGCACTTCCTCGATGTCGGCGCCGAGCTGCTCGGCCAGATTGGCCATCTCGTTCATGAAGCTGATCTTGGTCGCCAGCATGCAGTTGGCGGCATATTTCGTGAATTCGGCGCTGCGCACGTCCATCACGATCATCTTTTCGTGGTTGCGGTTGAAGGGCGCATAGAGCTCGCGCATCACCGCCTCGGTCTCCTCGCTCGAGGTGCCGACGATGATGCGGTCCGGCTTCATGCAATCGGCGACGGCCGAGCCTTCCTTGAGGAATTCCGGGTTGGAGGCGACGTCGAAGCTGAGGTCCTCGCGCCCTCTCTTCTTCAACGTCTCGGCGATCCTGGCCTTCACCTTTTCGCAGGTGCCGACCGGCACGGTCGACTTGCCGACGACGATCTTGGCGCTGTCCATTTCGCGGCCGATGGTCTCGGCGACCGCCAGCACGTATTTGAGGTCGGCCGAACCGTCCTCGCCGGGCGGCGTGCCGACCGCGATCATCTGGATTTCACCATGCCGGACGGCGGCGGCCGCATCGGTGGTGAATTTGATGCGGCCGGCGGCGTGATTTTCCCTGACGATGCTTTCGAGGCCTGGCTCGAAGATCGGGACGAAGCCCTGGTTAAGCCGCTCCACCTTGTTTTCGTCGATATCGACGCAAACAACCTGGTGACCGACCTCGGCAAGCACTGCCGCCTGCACGAGGCCGACATAGCCAATTCCAAACACCGTCAAGTTCATTCGGTTTCATTCCTGTTCATGGCCGCGAACCGTTTTTGCTCCGGCCGGTTCAATTCGTCTTCCCCAACTCTTTTACGCTGCATACGAGCGATTCCGGAAACTGGCATGGATCGCCGAGCGCGGTGAAGGCGACGCGTTCGACCTGCAGCGAAAGCTTGCGGCCCGGATCAGCGAACGCGCCCATCCAGCCTTTCATGGTGTCGCTGCCCCAAAGGCTGAAGAAGATCTTCTGCGCATGGCTGGGCAGCTTCGCCGGATCGGTGATGGTGTTCACCAGCTCGCCATTGACGTACCAGCGCAAACTGTCCTTCTGCCAGACGAAGGCGTAGTCGTTGAAGGCCTTGTCGGTGCCACCCGGCACCTCGATCAGCTTCTCGTTCTTGCCCTTGCCGGCGATATAGGCGTTGCCCTGCACCTTGGAGGTGTCCTTGGTCAGGATCTCGAAGTCGATTTCGTCCCAGGGCTGCTTATCGGACGGGCCGATATAGGAAAAGAAAGCCGCGTTGAGGCCGGGACCGGTGTCGGTCTTCAGCCGCGCCTCGTAGGTGCCGTAGCCGAAGCGCTGCTTGGTCTGGATCTCGCCGCAGGCGAACTCGCGATCCTTCAGCTTCTGCTTTTCGAAGCCAAGCGACAGCACGCCGTCGGAAAGTGCGACAAGTCCCTTCGACCACGTGCAATTCTGATGGCTGCCGTTGTTCCAGCCGTCGGAAACATACCAGCGCGAGCGATCGAAGCTTTTGAAATCATCGACGAAAGAGGGGGCGGACTGGATATCCTGCGCATGGGCGGGAGCCGCAAAGAGGCTGCCGAGAGCAGTCAGCAACAGCCCGCCGATCAAGCCCAACCGCCTCAGGTCGGCTTGCCGGGTCTCATGCGAGAAGGACGTTGCGTCAATTGCTGTCGTGGACGTGGTTTTCGGATCCGAATTCATACCAAACTTACCTTTGTGCTGTGCGTCCCCAACCCAAAGTCGACGTTTGAACCGCTTCCAAACGGGCCAACCTTGGCCTTCTCTTTGACCCTCCCGAATTCCCTCTCCTGTCTGCATCATACCTTTGAAGCTTGCATCATGCCTTTGAAGTAGCCCCCACGCCCTCATCGTCACGCCCGACCGGCGCCCGCGGGCCTTGCGAAATCGACCGTGGTAGCCGAATCGGACGCCCCATCCTCGTCGAAGACCAAATCCAGCGAATGGCGGAGTTCCTTCATCATGCCGTTCTGGCGCGACAGCGCCGCGATGCGGCGCTCGCAATTCAGGATCGACTGCGTCAGCGCGCTAACCTCGGATGAGCGCCTGTCGGAAGCGGAGCCGTTCTCCATGGCTTCGACGAGAAAGGCGGCGTTGGTCGCCGTCTTTCGATAGCGGCTCTCCAGGCCGGTCTTCTCGGCCTCGATCTCGGCTGCAATCTGCTCGAACAGCTTCGCCAGCCGGTCGAGGCGCGCAATGTCGGCCTGCCGGTCGCGGGCCGGATCCCTTGATCTGAAGCCGAATATCGAGGCCATGGCTTAAATTCCTGTCATCGCCGGCTTGCATGCCGGGCTACTGGCCGATCCCCGCAACCGGGGCTGAAAAACGTGTACCGCATCGTCCAACTCCACCGATGGGAGAGACTTCGGACCAATCCGATCGGGGGCCAGTTCGGTTGGTCGTTCGTTTTGCTGCACCGCAACATAGACTGCCATCCCTGGAGCCGAGAGGCAACCACCCAATTCGTAAACTCATAAATCCGGTGGAAATGCTTTGCGCGGTGAGTGTGCCGTTGGCGGGTGAACCGGGCATTCCCAGTCCCTTACCGCTCCTTGCCCGCGCTGGTCCCGGCCATCAGGAAACGCAGCGGCGGCACATGCTTGTGCCCGGAGACAAGGCCAACACGGCGAAACAGCGCCTCGAGCTTGTCGGAAGCCACGCCGTGGACGATGGGAACCAGGTTGGATTGGCTGGCGAAGGCATAGGCCGCCGCCGAAGCCAGCCCACGCTCGGCCTTCACGTCGAGGAAATTGCGCAGCCGGTATTTGTTGCGGACATGCCGCTCGTGCCGCCGCAGCACCGCCTTGGAGCCTTCCGGCAGGCTGTCGATCGCCAGCAGCGCCAGATCGGCGTCGGCCAGCCGTTTCAGGTCCTGCGTCTTGTGGCGACCGCTGAGCGAATCGGCGCGCACAATGGCGCCGTAGCCGCAGGAGCGGATGACCTTGAACCGGGCTCCCAAGGCGACCGCGCGGGCGTAGAGCTCATAATCCTCGCCCAGCCGCAGGCTCTCGTCGTAGCGCAATCGGTGCCGGTCGAGGAAGGCGCGGCTGATCACCGGCTTCAGGAAGCCAAGCTCGCCTCTCTGCACGCGGCGCCTGGAGATGTTGCCTTCGACGAAGCGCTCGAAGTCGAGGAATTCCGGATCGGCGGCAAAATCGGGGGCGACGATCTTGGTTGCGTCGCTCGTCGCATCATCCCTGATGAGCATGATGTTGTCGGCCGCGAAATCCCAATCGGAGGCGGCAAACAGGTTGCGGAACCGGCCCTCGAGGAAGAAGTCGTCGGCGTCCAGAATGCTGATGAAAGGCGCTTTCGACCCGGCGATCGCGGCATTGCGGGCGAAGGAGGGGCCGCGATTGACGTCAAGGCGCATGACCTTAAGCCGGCCGCTGCCGTCGTCGGCGGAACGGGCGATCTCGGCCGTATTGTCGGTCGAGCCGTCGTCGACGACGACGACCTCCGCCACCTCAGGCTCGCGCAACGCGGATGCGATGGCGACCGCGATCGTGCGCCCCGCATTTTTGGCCGCGATGATCACGCAGACCTCGGATTTCGTCATCGACATGGGTTTTGCCTCTTGCACAGGTTCCGATATGCCCTCGCCCTGTACGTATTGCGACGCGACAGCCATCACGGACTGGCCGGCCGCTCGAAGATACGGCGGCTGATGTCCGCCGACGCTGCCCAGCCGGCTTCGGCCAGGTAGCGGACGGGAGCCCTGCCGCACAATTCCCACAACACCGTGCGCCGCTGCGGCCATCGCAAGGACGACAACCATGGCGCGATGACCATGTTGAGCAGGTCCTCATTGCCGATGCGCGACAGGATCGGCTTGGCCCGCTCCGACAAAAGCGTGCCGGTGCCGCCCAGCAGCACATCGGCGGCGCGCAGGCCGAGCAGCAGCGTATCGTCCAGCCCCTGGCTCACCGCCGCATCGAGCACACGCTGCTGATCGGCCTCGTCGAGACGGTTGGCGCTGGCCCTGATATCGCAGACATAGCCGGCGCAGGGTTCGCGGTTGAAGAGTGCCTTGGCGACGCTGATGCAGGACAGCATCAGCGTGTCGGCGACCGAGGTGAACGGCACTTCGGTCCCGGTGATCTCGACCAGCCGTTTGCGCCGCAGGAAGCCGTCGGCATCGCGCGGACTGGGCGAGCCGGGCTGCTGGAGCCGATAGTGAAGATCGACCGTGGACGGCCCGTTGCCGCGGATCATGTGCTGTTCGCCAAGAAAACGGACCCACCAGACGGAACGTGACTTGCCAGCAACCTCGTAGCCGATCGAGCGCAGCGCATCGCGCGCTCTCGCGAACCCGGCCGGGGAAACCAGTATGTCGACATCGCCCGAAGGCTTCATGAAATGGTCGTCGTAGAGCAGATGCTGCTGGAACGGACCTTTCAGAAAGACGAAATCGATCTGCCTGTCGCGCAGCGCCTGGTGGATGGCCATCGAATCCATGAGGCAGGCGGCATTCATCGAAACCGTCCGCCGGCGATAGGTATCGAGCCACTGGAAAAGCTCTACCGGCCTTTCGCCCGCCGGGGCGCGCGACAACGCCTTCAGAACGAAGACGGCAACCTTGTTCAGCCTGGCGATGTCGGCGACGGCGGTGGCGGAAAGGTCCGGCGTCGACACATCGACGGCCGAGGCCGCCGCGCCAGAGAAATACAACCGCAGGCAGGCCTGCACATAGGCAATCTCGTCGGCGCAGTCGGCGGCGCGCAGTCGTTCATAGGAACTTTCCGGCAAGGCCATTAAGCGCATGATCTCCAAAATGCGGTTTGCGCGACGCGTATGCTGCAAGTGCGAAGCAAAGCATCCTCAAAAACCTC
Organism: Mesorhizobium huakuii; assembly: GCF_014189455.1. NCBI lineage: Bacteria > Pseudomonadati > Pseudomonadota > Alphaproteobacteria > Hyphomicrobiales > Phyllobacteriaceae > Mesorhizobium > Mesorhizobium huakuii. Next base: position 3,623,088 of record NZ_CP050296.1, on the reverse strand, counting down.
GGCGCCGTAAAGCCTTTCCTTTCGCAGTGCGAAATTTTGCAACCAGAGCGTTTGCCGACCTTTCCGAAGACCATGCAATATACGACTGGAATTCCGGCTCCATCGAGGCGTCTTGGCTGGCCATATCTACGGGTCGACTAACAAAAATCCATCTTTTTAGCGATGCCTAAAAAAGCGTCACCAATATAAACTTTTTATGCAAGCAAAATCAATTGCTTAAAGAATCAGCAGCCGCAATGCCTGATCGCACTTGTTTTCAGGAGCAAGAAGGTGGAATTTTGAGCAGTTGCACACGCATGGTGACGTCCGCAACCCGTAATTGATTAACCGGGGGTAAATGAGGCTTGACTCATAAATGCTGCCATGCAGCTATTGCACCGCAGCATGAAAGTGCTGACGGCACTCGACAGGCCGTTTCCAGTCCTCATTGGAGAGTAAAATGGAACAGAATGTTGAAAAGCACGAGTACGAAACGCCAAGCCTGACGGTACATGGTTCCATTGAGACCATCACCCAGGGCGGCGGTGGCAGCACGGCAATCGACGCGTCGTTTCCCGCGCACACACCAATTGGCGACCTGACGTTCTCCTGAGACTAGCCTGATCCTGGAGGAGTGACGTTGGGCCTCCGGGATTCAATAACATAAATGGAGCCGGGGATGAAAATCCCCGACTTTCCCTTTTTAACTGACGACGCGTAGATCGTGTGTGTAAACGAGGTTTTGGCATGAACTGGAACCCATCCGAGCGCGATTGCGTAACTGCCACTGGGGATGCCGTGGCTTGCGAATTTGGCGATGGCCTCGCGCTGCTCAACCTGAAATCCAATATCTATTACAGCCTCAACGGCGTCGGCGCGTTCATCTGGGAGCTGATCCAGGAGCCGAAGTCTGTCGCCGATATCCGCGGCGCCGTGCTTGAGCGCTACAATGTCGACGCCGAGCGCTGCAAGGCCGACGTCGACGCGCTGCTGAAAGGCCTGGCCGAAAATGGACTTGTGAGGCTGCAGCATGAGGCACTTGTCTAGGCAGGCTCCGCAAAAGGCCATGATCTCGCGGCAAAGACCTGCGATGGACCAAAGACCGAGGCCTGCGAAACGCCGGCCCAGCCGGAACCTGGCCAGGGTTCTGTCCCTGAGCGGCTCGGAAGTACTTTTCCTCTGCCATTGCCTGCTGGTGGTCGCGACCGTCCGGCTGGGACTGACATTGTTCTCCTACAACCGTGTTCGCGGCATGGTGACCCGGCTCAATGCGCGCCAGTGCGCCAGCATGGGCGAACTGCGGCTCGTTGCCTGGGGGTTGCCGCAGCCGCGCGGTTCGTGCCGCGCGCCACCTGCCTTACCCAGGCGCTTTCGGGCCAATACATTCTCGCGCGCCAGGGCAATGCCTCCAACATCCGCTTCGGCATCGAACGCGGCACGGGCGAGCAGTTGAAGGCGCATGCCTGGCTGATCAGCGACAACCATGTCGTGCTTGGCGGCTCCGTCGATGGGTTCGCGCATCTGGTCGACCACGGCAGCCGATGAGCGGCGTGGCCGGCATCCTGCTGCGACAGGGACCGCCGGCGGCGGACGGGGCGAGCGACATCCAGCAGATGCTGGCACGCATGCGCCATCGCGGCCCCGACGGGAATTCGTGGTGGCTGGACAATGGCATCGCGCTTGGCCACGCATGGCTCAACACCACGGATGAAGCCGGCCCCGGCCCGCTGACCATGGCCGGCGGCAAGCTCGCCATCACCGCCGATTGCCGGCTGGACAATCGCGACGAGTTGATGGCAAGGCTCGGCATCAGGGACAAGTCGGTCGCGGACGCGACTTTGGTGATGCGGGCCTATCTGCGCTGGGGCGAATCCTGTCCCGTGCATCTGCAGGGTGATTTCGCCTTTGCCATCTGGGACGCCGAGCGGCAGCTGTTGTTCTGCGCGCGCGACCATTTCGGGGTCAAGCCTTTCTACTACCACGCGGCGGACCGGCGTTTTGCCTTTGCCTCCGAGATCGGGCCGATGCTTGGCCTTGACGGGATCGGTGGGCGCATCAGCGAGCACCGCATTTCGGGATTCCTGGCTGGACTTCCCGACGACCCACAATCCACCCCTTACAGCGATATCTTCAGCCTGCCGGCGCGTCACAGCTTGACTGTCACCACGCAACAGGTGGTGCTGCGCCGATATTGGCAGATCGAGCCGTCGGTGCGGCCGCTGCGGTCGGATGCGGCGGAGGAGTTCGCCCATCTGTTTTCGCAATCGGTGCGCAATCGCATGCGCGGAAGCCCGTCGATCGGTGCGATGCTGAGCGGCGGCCTTGATTCCTCGTCGATCGCCTGCGTCGCCAGCCTGCAGAATGCCGCCGAGCGGAAACCGAAGCTGCCGACCTTTTCGCTGATTTTCGAGAAAGGCTCGCCGATGGACGAGCGCGCCTTCATCGATGCGGTGCTCGATCAGCAGAAGACCGACCCGACACTGATCCCTGTCGGCAATTATGCGCCCTTCGCCGAGTTCGAACGGGTGCTGGAGGAGCAGGAAGGCACCTTCCTGGCACCGGGGCTGACGCTGACCCGCGGCATCTACCGGACGGCGGGCGCCAAGGGCATCAAGGTGCTGCTCGACGGCCATGGCGGCGACGAGGTCGTTTCACAGGGCCATGGCCATCTGCACGAGCTTGCCAATGGCGGCCGGTGGCTGGAGCTTTGGCGCGAGATCCGCAGCGCCTCCAACACCTATGGCGACAGCACGCTCGGCCTCTATTTCCAGTTCCTCACCCTTTACGGACCGGCCTGGCGGATCGCCAAGGCGAGACAGCTGGCGAACCGTGTGTTGAACAGGATACGCAAGCCCACGCAGCGCGGCCGCAGCTGGCGCGACCTGATCAATCCGGATCTGGCCAGGCGTACCGAGCTCATCGAGCGTTTCCACCGGGCCGGCTACATGCCGCCTGGCGTCCAGGCCAGCGACGCGCTCAGCCATCGCTGGATCCTGTCCAACGGTTATGTGCCGCACTCTTTCGAGGTGCTCGACAAGGCGGCCGCCAATTTCGGCGTCGAGCCGCGCTATCCCTTCTGGGACAAGCCGCTGGTCGAATTCTGCCTGGCGCTGCCGGGCGAGGAAAAACTCAGCCATGGCTTTGGCCGCTACGTGCTGCGCCGCGCCATGGAGGGCATCCTGCCGGCGGCGGTGCAATGGCGACGCACCAAGATCGATTTCACCGCCAATCTGGTCAATGGCATGGTGCGCAACCACCGCGACCTGCTGGAACAGCTGCTCGTTTCAGATGCCGGCCGCATCGCGCCCTATGTCAACCTGCCACAAGTGAACGCCGCCTATGCGCGGCTGCTCAGCCAACCCGATCAGGCGGCCCCCCTCGATGTCCAGTATGTCTGGCGTTCGGCTTCGCTGTCGCTGTGGTTGCGGCAGGTCCAGCACGCCGGGAGCCCCGCATAATGCCCCGCACCCAGCCGCTCGCCGCATATCCTGGTGATCCTGCTCCTCATGGCGGGATGCGGGAGCGACGTTACTACCGGGCCTATGGCCTGACCATCGCGTCCGACGTGGCGCTGCCCGAACTGGAGTCGGCGGAGCCGGCGGCGGCGGATATACTGATCGCGATCGGCATGATCGACATGCCGAAGCCTTCGCCCGAGACCGCGACAATCTTCCGCTTCGAGCCCGACCGGCAATATCTGGCATGGCATGCCGTCGGCGCCTTCCTGATCAGCGATTTCAGCCGCATCGACATCGAGCCCGCGCCCGGCGTCAACGACGCGTTGCTTGCCTTCCCGCTGCTCGGGCCGGTGATGGCGCTGCTGCTGCACCGGCGTGGCCTGCTCGTCCTGCATGCCAGCGCCATTGCGGTGGCCGGCAGGGGCGCTATCTTCATGGGTGACAAGGGCGCCGGCAAATCGACGACGGCGAGCGCGCTGATCCGGGCCGGTCATGATCTGCTTACCGACGATGTCGTGGCGCTGGATCTTGCCAAACCGGACGCGCCGATGATCGTTGCGGGCTTTCCCCAGATCAAGCTTGCCGCCGATGCCGCGGCCGCGATTTCGCTTGGCCAGGCAGAGGTGCGGCCGCAAGTGCATCCGCAGATCGAGAAGATGCAACATCGCCTGCACGGCGCCTTCTCCGGCGACACGGTGCCGGCGACCAGGATCTATGTCCTCGAGCGCGGCCAAAGGGCTGGGATCACGGCCTTGCCCGGCATCGCCGCCCTGCCGGCGATCATCAAATTCTCCTATGTGACGCGGTTCGGCCGTGCGGCGCTGTCCGGCGATTTCGCAGCGCTGCATTTTCGCCAATGTTCAGCAATCGCTAACCATGTCGGCGTGTTCCGGCTGGAAGTTCCAACCGGCCTCGACAGGATTGGCGAGGCGGTGGACTTAATCGACGCCGATCTGGCGGCCGGGGATCTGGCGGGCAAGAAACTGGCGGCCAACCGCCGGCCGCGGTGAGCACAATCATGTCGAAGTCCTCAATCCTTCGCCTGTCGCTGTTTCGCGATGTCGCCGCGTTCGGCGCCGTCATCGCCCAGATCGGCGGGCGGCGGACCTGGACAGCGCTGCTGTTCCTGATCCTCGGCAGCCTGACGGAAGGCATCTCGATCCTGCTGCTTGTGCCGCTGCTGCACCTGGTCGGGCGCGCCGACCAGGATTTCGCGGTGCGCTTGCCGAACAATGATTTCGTGCGCTGGCTGGTGCCGGACGGAACGCTGCAGCTGACCACGGTTCTGTGCGCGCTGGTCGGGCTCGTTGCCGTGCAGGCCGCGTTCAACCGCTTCAAGTCGGTCTACATGGCGAGGCTGCTCTTCGATTTCATCAACCGCTTGCGCATGAACCTGTTCGAGAGCATCGGCAAGGCGCGCTGGGGCGTGTTCTCGCGCATGCGCAGCTCGGATCTCGACCACGCCCTGACCGGCGATATCGATCGCGTCCAGGGCGCCGCCTTCTCGCTGCTGATGCTGGTGCAGATATCAGTGCTTTTGGTGGGCTATCTCGTGATCTCGATGTTCATCTCACCGGTCATGACGGCGTTTGCCATCGTCATCGGCATCGTGATGTTCGTGGTGCTGCAGCCGTTTCGGGCACGCGCCACCGCCTTTGGCCGGGTCCTGACCAGCAATCGCCAGGATCAGTACCGGACGGTCTCGGAATTCCTCGGCGGCATCAAGGTGGCCAAGAGCCTGAATGTCGAGGCCAGCTATTTCGCGCAGCTGCAGGCGACGCTGGAAAAGATGAAGGCCGACAACATCGACTATGTCAGCAACAGCTCCATCGGCACCGCTGTGTTCCAGGTGGCGAGCGTCGTGGGCCTCAGCTTGTTCATCTATGTGGCGCTGGTCCGCTTCAACCTGTCGCTGGCTGAAATTGTCGTGCTGCTGCTGGTCTTCATGCGCATCGCACCGCGCTTCATGGACATGCAGACGCAGGCCCAGCAGGTGCTGATCAACCTGCCCGCCTATACGGCCATGCGCGGTCTGCAGGCCCGTTTCGACGCCGAGCGCGAGCCGGGCCATGCCGACGCTGGGAATGCCGACAAACTGTCGCTCGATACCGGGCTGAACATTCGCGGTGTCTCCTTCGGCTATGACGACGGCACCGGCAAGACGGTGGTGAGCGACATCACCTTCGGCCTGCCAGCCGGCAAGGTGACCGCCCTGATCGGCCCCTCGGGATCGGGCAAAAGCACGATCGCCGACATGCTGCTCGGTCTGCTCGAACCGACTGCCGGCAAGATCCTCGTCGACGGCGTCGAGATCGATGCCAGCAATCGCCGGCGCTGGCGCGATCAGGTGGCCTATGTGCCGCAGGACGTGTTCCTGCTGCATGACACGATCGCGGCGAACCTGCGTCTGGCCGCGCCGAAGGCCAGCGACGACGATCTGTGGACCGCGCTGCGCGCCGCGCATGCCGGCGAATTCGTCGAAAGGCTCGACCAGCGGCTCGACACGATCGTCGGCGACCGCGGCGTGCGCCTCTCAGGCGGCGAGCGTCAGCGCATCGCGTTGGCGCGTGCGCTGCTGCGCAAGCCGTCGCTGCTCATCCTCGACGAGGCGACCAGCGCGCTCGACTGGCAGAACCAGTCGCTGATCGCCAGGTCGATCGACGGATTGCGCGGCACGATGACCATCCTGACCATCGCGCACCGGCCCTCGATGATCGCTTTCGCCGACTGGGTTGTGGCGATGGAAGACGGCCGTGTCGTGGAAGTCGGACAGTATCAGCGGCTGAAGGCAAAGCCGGCGAGCCGGCTGTCCAGGATGCTGTCGGGAGAACAGTCGGAAACCGAACCTGCCAATGTGGCCTGAGATCCGATCCTTTCCGACGAAGACCTAATGCAGGCTGCGCCGGGCGCTGCCCAGCTTCTCGCCTTCGGCCACGTCAGGCGAGTTCAGCTTTCTCTCGGCTTCACGCAGCCTGTCAGCCGGCGTCGGCGCACTTCTGGCGATCATGGTATAGACGAGCACGAAATAGCCGGCCTGGATGATCACGGCGCAAATGATGACACGCAACAGTGTCGTGCCCAGCGAAGCGCCGCCGAGCCAGGACCAGGCAACAACGATTGCGAGAGCGAAAATCATCCCAACGATGAATTTTGGAAGCGACATACCCAACAGCCCATAAACCGGCCCGGGTTATATCAAACGATAGCCCCACCCGAGCGCCGTCCCTTGTTCTGCGGGCTTGTAAAGGTGCCCGCTATCGACCGGTTGCTTCCGGCCTTTCAACCTGTCGCCACTCTGACAGGTATAATTTGCAATTCTATTAAGGCGAGCAGGAGGCGGCAAGGGCAACCGCACATATTTTTGATTGAGCTTGCGCGATCGACTCTGTCATGCTGCAACGCACACCACCGCAATTCACTCAACCTACAGCCACCGGCCCTTTTCAGTACAACTCACAATATTATGTAGTATTTTATGTTAATAGTCGCGAACTTCGCCCCTTCCTAAAGCACTAATATGTACCGTTCCCGGCCATCGAGAACGCCTTGCCCAAAAATCGCCCCAAAAAGGTCCGCATTTTTTTTCCGCTTGCCCATTTCTTGTCACAAATGTGCTAAGCATCCTGAAAAATGTGCATTGCTAGCTTATTATTTAGTCAATCCATGACGCGACTATTTCAACTGCCCGGGAAATTGTGTGTTGCGCTGCAGCATTTTTTTGGTATCGTGTGGTGAACCATTCGTTCAACGCATGGAGTTTCCGCATGAGGGATATTGCCAAGTCGGCCACGGCGGGCTTTTCGCAGGCTGACACCGATTTTCCGCCGCCGATCGGCGGCCTCATCAAGCGCAGCTTCGATATTGCCGGCTCACTGGTTGGTCTGATCGCTCTTAGCCCGCTGTTCATCATGATAGCGCTGCTGGTCAAATTTTCCGACGGTGGATCGATTTTCTACGGTCATCGGCGAATCGGTCGCGGCGGACGGATTTTTCCGTGCCTGAAGTTCCGCACCATGGTTCCGGACGGCGACAAGGTGCTGGCCGCCTACCTCGCCACCAATCCGGACGCCAATGCGGAATGGATTGCGACCCGCAAGCTGAAGAACGATCCGCGCGTAACTCGTGTCGGCGCGGTGCTGCGCAAGCTCAGCCTCGATGAACTGCCGCAGATCATCAACATCCTGCAGGGCGATATGAGCCTTGTCGGACCCCGTCCGGTGGTGCGCGACGAGCTGGAAATCTACGGCAGCGCCGCCGTCTACTATCTGAAGTCGCGGCCCGGCCTGACCGGCCTGTGGCAGGTCAGTGGCCGCAACGACGTCTCTTACGACAGCCGCGTCGCCTTCGACCGCCATTATGTCGAAAACTGGTCGCTGTTCGGCGACGTGCGAATCATCATCAAGACCGTGCCGGCCGTCTGGATGTCACGCGGCTCTTACTGACCGGCCGCCGGCACCAGGCATCCGGCGGCAAGCTCATCGGGCGATGGGGCTAAAACGGATCGGAACGTTCAGTTGAAAACAGATATGTTCGAAGCCTTTGGCAGCGGCCGCTTTTCCGGCCGCTCTCGGCTTATGGCCACCTGCCTCGCGGTGTCCCTCGCTTTTCTTCCCCAGGTCGCCATATCAGGTGAATACCATCTCGGCTCGCAGGACAAGCTGACCATCCGCATCGCCGAATGGCAGACCGTCGAGGGCACGTTCCGCGACTGGTCGGCCGTGAACGGCGAATACACGGTCGGCCCGGGCGGAACGCTGTCGGTGCCGTTCGTCGGCGAGCTGCCGGCGGCCGGCAAGACCACGGCGGAAGTCGCGGCGGCGATCGGCGAGGCGCTGCAGCGCAAGCTCGCTCTGTCGGACAAGCCCGAAGCTTCGGTCGAGATGGCGCAGTTCCGGCCTTTCTACATTTCAGGCGAAGTGCAGAACCCCGGCCAGTTTCCCTATGTGCCCGATCTGACGGTGCTGAAAGCGATCAGTGTCGCCGGCGGCATGAGGCGCAGCACCGATTACGGCCCCCAGCTCGGCAAGGACCTAGTCACCGCCAAGGGTAATTTCGATATCTCCGACGATCAGCGCATCCGGCTGCTCGTCAGGCGTGCCCGCATCGATGCCGATCTGGCCGGCAAGGCGAGCTTCGAAGCGCCGAAGGAGGTCGAGGGCGATCCGCGACTGCCGACCATCGTCGCCGACGAGATGACGATCCTGACGGCAGACCAGAAGGCGCTGAAGCTGAAGCTCGAGGCGCTCGACGATCTCAAGGGTGTCCTGCAGTCCGAAATCGAATCGCTGCAGAAGAAGATCGTCAACCAGCAAAAGCAGGTCGACCTGGCGCAGCAGCAGCTCGCCAGCATCGGTCCGCTGGCGCAGAAGGGTCTGGTCGCCAATGCCAGGCTTCTGGATTCGCAGCAATCCGTCACCGACCTGCAGGGCAAGATCCTCGACTATGAGACAGCCATCCTCACCGCCAAGCAGGCGATCAGCAAGGCGACACAGGACGCCATCGATGCCCAGAACACATTGAGCTCGACCCTCGCCGCCGACCGGCAGCAAACCGAGGCCGATTTGAACGAGGCCGCGCTGAAGGTGAATATGCAGAAAGGCCTGATCGCCCAGGCCAGCGATCCCGCGACGACGGCCGCCATCACCAGCGACCAGCAGCCTACCCTGCTCTATTCGCTGGTGCGCAATGTCGACGGCAAGACCAGCGAAATCGCCGCCAAGGAAGACACACCGGTGCTGCCCGGCGACGTGATCAAGGTCAAGCTGGCGCCATTGGCCAGCCAGTAAGGCCCGGACTTCGGCGCGATCCAGCATTTCGATCCATAGCGCAGAGAATTTCAACCTCCGCCAGGCCCGCCTGGCGGAGGTTTTGCTATGTGCGATTTCAGGCCGCGAAACGATAAAGCGCGGCGCCTTCGAAGGAGTTCAGGAGAATGTCATTACCCAGAGGGCCTATACGTTTTTGGGCGACTTTGTCTGGGCTCATGTCGGGTCGGCAGCCGCCGGGCGGCCGGCATGCCGGGGCCAGGCTGGCTCGCCCCTTGCCGCATTCGCCGGGTCGAAGGCTGGCGACCAGCGCGTGCGGGCGACCGGCAGCCGCGCCAGCTTGAAGTAGCTGAAATACATCAGGAAGGAGCCCATGATGTAGGGGTTGAGGACCTCGACCTCGACGAAGGAGCGGATGAGCAGCAGCACCATCACGCCGAAGAGCACCACCGATTCGGCCTGCCATGCCTTGAAGATCACCGTCGAGACATGGCCGTAAAGCGTGCGCAGCATGATCAACGAGATCATCACCGCCCCGGTGAAGCCGAGCTCGACAAGCGCCTCGACATAGGTGTTGTGGAAATGGAAGCCGGTGCGGGTGGTGATGTAGAATTCGTTCCACAGCCGCTCGGCCTCGGCAAAACCCTGCACCCAATAGGCGGCATAGCCGACGCCGAGGATCGGCGAACGCTGTGCGGCGTTCCAGCCCTGCTCCCACAGATAGGTCCGCCCGGTCAGCGTCGAATCCTTGCCGAAAATGCCAAGCACGAAGTCCATGAGCCCGAGATTGAGCGCAACAACGGCCACCACGACGATCAGGCCGGCGCCGACCAGGAAGATCACCCGGCGGTAACGCCGTGACAAAAGCTTGCTCATGGCAAGAAGCGTAATCAACGCCAGAACCGCCGGTATCGAGGCCATCGACGTGGCAGAATGCGAGACGGCCAGCACATAGGCCGACAACAGCACGACGGGCACCGTCAACATGAAGCTCAGCCGGCCACGCCGCAGAAAAACAAGGAACACCACGGAGAAATAGATGCCGAGCGAGCCGACAAAGCCGATCTGGTTCTTGGAGGCGAAGGCGCCGACGAAATTGTAGGTGCCGTCAAGGACGTCCTCGGAATAGGCCCCAACCTTGAGCGAATAGAGCATGACGAAGAAGATCCCGATCAGGGCGCCGAGCGTCAGGGTGCGCACGCTGACGGTGCGCGCCGCGACATAGGCACAGGCGATGTGGGACAGGTACTGGACCGCCGTTCTGGCGGTAACGCCGGGCGCCTGCGACCAGAAGATGGAAAAACAGATATAGGCCGCGAACAGCAGCGGCAGCCAGGCGCTGGACAGCTGCCGCAGGAAGCGCCGGTAATCGACCAGGATGAGCGGCAGCCAGACGGCGTAGTAGGCCAGGATCAGCACCTGGCCGAAAATGACCGAATAGGAGAACGCCCAGATCGAGACGGCCACGGCGAAGGCGCCATAGACCGAGTTCTTCTCGGGATCGACCAGCAGGGACTTTGGAATTTTCATCTCAGAGTCCCGCCGACGCAACCCAGGCCCGGCAGGCCACAAGCCGGCCGGCATATCCGCAAACAGGGGCGTGCAATAAACGGCATCTCCATTGTGCAGTGCAATATAACCTATCGCACCGCATGCTCAATGGCAAATCCGGTCACCTTGTCTTACAGGAACGCGAACGGGGAGAGATCAGCCGGTGGCCCGCCCCGCCACGGCCGCCTGGGTCAACGACGAGAACGCTACCACAACGCTCCGCCGGTGATCTGGATGTTTTCCATGGTGATGCCCTTAGCCAGGTCCGAGCACAGGAACACGGCCAGCGCGGCGATCTCCTGCGGCTGCAGCATGCGCTGCTGCGGGTTGCCCTTGGCGATCTCGGCCATTGCTTCCTCCGCGGTGCGCCCCTTGCCCTCGCGCTCGACGACCTGCGCCACATTGCGGCGCATGAGTTCGGTCTCGACCCAGGTCGGGCTGATCATGACGCAGGTAACGCCGTGGGCAGCCCCTTCCAGAGCCACGCAACGGGTCAGGCCAAGGAGCCCCGCCTTGGAAGCGCAATAGGCCGGATTGTCCTTCCAGCCGACGGAGGCGGCGGTCGAGCCGATGTTGACGATGCGGCCCCAGCCGCGTTCGATCATGCCGGAAAGCACGGCACGGGTGGCGCGGAAGGCGCCGGTCAGGTTGGTGTCGACGATCTTGTCCCACAGCGCGTCGGAATGTCCGCAGACCGGTTGCTCGGCGGTGGTGCCGGCCGCGTTGACCAGGATATCGGCAGGACCGATGGCGGCTTCGGCTTCCGCCACGAAACGGTTGGTGACCTCGCTGTCACGGACATCGAGGTGAGCAGCGTGCACCCTGGTGCCATGGGCCGACAGGGCCGCGCGCACGCGGCCGATTTCGTCGACGCCGGGATAATAGGCGGCATCGGATCTGTCGGCGCCGGCAGGCGCGATGTAGGAGCCGACGGCGACATTGGCGCCGGCTTCAGCCAAGGCGGTGGCAATGGCGAAGCCCATGCCCGAAAAGCCGCCGGTGACGATTGCACCGCGCCCAGCAAGGTTTGTCATCGCGTGCTTCTCCAATGGTTGGGGCAGGCAATCAGGTTCCGGAGTATTTGTCGACGCGGTTCACCTTCTCCTAGAGCGGCTTGCCCAGCCATTCGCGATAGAAGCCTTCGAGATCCGGCTGGAAATCATGCACGATGGGATAGCCGGGTGCTGCCGCTTCGACCTCATGCATGGTGCCGCACTGAGGGCAGATGAATTCGCGGATCTCCATCCACTGCGGATCGGGTATATCGCTGTTGGGATAGATTTCGCGCAGCGATTCCTCGGTGTTGCGCACGATGATCGAAGCCTTGAGCTTCCAGTTCTTGCGATAGTCGCCGAAGGAATGGCCGCACTCGCAGCGTGTCACCCGCTCATCGCCGCTCTGGCAGATGAACAGGTGATCCGAGACCGGCAGCAGGATCGGATCCTTCCAACCGACGCGGTCCTGCAGCACGGCGACATATTTGAAGAAGCGGTCGTCATCCTTGTAGGCGCTCATGACGCGGCGCGTCTGCGGCCAGGGCAGCGTGCCCGCGACCAGATCGGCGATGACTTCCTTGCTGTACGAGGTCATGGCTTTGCTCCCGGCATGAAGATCGATCTGGCGTCGACACTCCAGAAATCGCTGAATTCCGTGGTGAAGCGCGACGACAGCTTGATCGCGCTGGCATACATTTTCTTCACCTCGGGGGCGAAGTCGGCCTTTTCGACACGGCTGCGCTCGGTGGCGATCCACTCGGAGACCGGCTTTGCCTGCGCAAGCCGCCTGGCGCGCATCTCGGTGCGGTGGCGCTTGGTGGCCTCGATGTTGGCGACGGGATAGCCGTCCTCGTCCTCATCCAGCATGATGCCGAAGATGCCCTCGGCCGCTTCCTTGGTCAGATAGCCGTTCTCGACATCCAAAGCCGTCTTGAGCGGATCGCGCTCCAGCACGTCGCCATAACCGCCGCCGCCATTGTAGGAATGGGTGAAGACGTCGCCGGTCTTGTGCGGGGCGGTGATGTAGGGCCCTTCCATCGTCACATGCTCGCCCTGCAGCCGCAGTTCGAGTTCGGAGCGATGCGGGTTGGTGCCAGTGTGGTGCGCCAGCGGCGCTCGTTTTTCGGCGAGTTCGAAGATGTTGGAGTTGCGCACCGCGCGGTGCTTCTGGCAGGTCGGCGCCGGATAGCCGCCGCACATGCCGCCATTGTCGAACACGCGGGAGGAATGTTCCGATGTAACCAGCCGCAGATGGTCGGTCTTCGAGACCAGCCAGGTCGAGACGAAGGAGCAGCCGCCGCGATATTTGCCGGCGCCGCCGGAATTGGGAACGATCGAGCGGCCGATATAGAGCATCGGCATGTTCTGTTCCCATACCTCGATATTGCCCATGTCGGATTCCGGGTTCCAGCCGACATAGGCGGTATCGAGCCCGTCCTTGATCGCCAGCGCGCCGGAGCCGGCGGCAGCGCATTCGAAATGCGCCATGCCGAACAGCTTGCCGTACTGGCTGGTGCCGCCCATCTCGATCATCGGGCTGTTGACCTGGCCGACGAAGGCTTCCTCGACGAAGCCGCGTCCGATGAAGGAGCGTGACAACAGCCGCTGGAACACGCCATAGGCCGGCAGCAGCAAGGCCCATGAGGTGGCGGTCGCCACCATCTCGTTGTCGGGGTTGGTCCAGGTGCCGTGCGGCAGTTTCAGCTCGGTCGCCATCCAGGCGCCGTCATTGACCAGGCCTTCGAAGTTCATGTGCTGGGTCAGGGTGACGAACATGCCGCCATCCATGCCGGCCGGGGTGCAGTTCATCGAATGGTAGCCCCAGGGCTGCGTGCCCTCGAAATCCATGATGATCTTGCCGTCGGTGGTGATCTCCATCTCGATCGGCATGTTGTAGAGCCAGTCGGGATCGCCGAGCGGCTGATAGCCTGGCTTGCCAGCGGTGACGTGGCCGTAAAAAGTGTGGCCGCGATAGATGCCGGGCACGGTGAGCTGGCGCGTGCGAGCGAGCTGCGCGCGGCGGCCTTCCTCGATGAATTCCTTCGACACTTTCATCCAGTAGTCGAGGCCGATCTCGTCGATCAGCGCCTTAACGCTTTCGCGCATGTCGATGCAGGAGGCGACCTTGGCCTTCTCGTCGAGCACCCAGTAGATCGGCATGCGCAGATTGCGCTCGCAGCGGATGACATAGTCGCGACGGATCTCGTCGTTCTCGCCGACCTTTTCGGCGCAGACGAACAGGCCTTCGGTGAAGCGCTCCTGGGCAAGGGCCACGTCGCCGCCGGGGGTGATGCCGCCGGCCTCAAGTTCGTGACAGACCGCGCCCGCCCAGCCGACCAGCTTGCCTTCATGGAAGATCGGCACCACGTCCATCACATCGGGCACCTGCACGGTGCCGATGAAGGCATCGTTGTTGGCGAAGATGTCGCCGTCGCGGATGCAGGGGTTTTCCTCGTAGCCGTTGCGGATCATCCATTTGATGAAGCGGCTCATCGTGTGCACATGCACCATGATGCCGTTGGAGAGCGCGATGGCGTCGCCTTCCGGCGTGTAGATGGCGACGACCATTTCGCCGACTTCACGCACGCCGGGCGAAGCCGAGATGCGGCGGGCCATTTCGCGCGCCGAGACGCAATAGGCGCGCAGCTTGGTGTGCAGCGTTTCGAACTTCAGCGGATCCTGGTTGCGCAGCGTGAGTTCGGTGATGCCGTCATAGCAGCCGGTCTCCTCCATGAGCCGTTCAGATTCGATCAGCCTTTCGCGGATGCGGAGCGCGGAGGCGGGTTTGTCCAGCATGGCGTTCGCCCTTCTCAAGCGTGGGTGTAGTGCAGCAGCGTCCATTCATCGACATGGACACGGTCCTGCGGATGAACGACGAGCGTGGTGGCGGGATGTTCGATGATGGCCGGGCCGATGACCTCGTGTCCGGGCTGCAGTCGATCCATCTCGTAGAGATTGGCCTTGTGCCAGCGCCCGCCGATATAGGCCTCGCGCACACCCTTGTGCGCGGCGGACGGGTCCGCCTTGCCGAGCGGGCGCTTCAAGAGCACCGGCTTGACCTTGTCGGCGGTGGCGATCAAGCCCAGCTCGGTGATCGAGAAGCCGGCTTCGCCATAGCGCGAGACGCGATGGTTGACCTTGGCGTAGACCGCTTCGAACTCGTCGATAACCCTGCGCATGTCGTCGGCCGATTGAATGGCCGACAGCGGCGCCATCACCTCGACGTCCTCAAGCTGGCCGGTGTAGCGCATCATCAGGAACGGCACGGTCTTGATCTTGTCGCGCGCATGACCGTCCACGATCATTTCGTCGACCGCCGCCCTGGTGAGATCGTCCCAGACATTGGTGACCTTCTTGCCGAAGGCGACCAGCTCGTCGTCGCTGGCGCGTGCACCGATGTCGTGCTGCGTCGACACGGAATGGCGGTGCATGAAATCGGCGGTGGTGCAGCCGAAGGCCGAGAAGGCGGCGGCGAACTGGAAGGTGATGATGTCCTTGAAGCCGATGCCCCTGGAGCAGCCGGCCAGATGCAGCGGACCGGAGCCGCCATAAGAGAGCAGCGTGAATTCCGAAGGGTGGATGCCCTGGCCGGAGATGACGCGGCGCAATGCGTTGTTGGCGTCGGCCTCAAGCATGTCGATCATGCCTTCGGCGGCCTCCTCGACCCCAACGCCAAGGATGCTGGAGCACTTTTCCTCGAATGCCTTGCGCGCCTTTTCGACTTGCAGCACGACCTTGCCGCCGAGGAAATAATACGGGTTGAGGCGGCCGAGGATGGCGTCGCAGTCGGCGATGGTGGGTTCGGTGCCGCCCTTGGCGAAGCAGATCGGGCCGGGATCGGAGCCTGCACTTTCCGGCCCGAGCGAGACCTTCTTGGTCAGCGGGTCGACCTTGAGGATCATGCCGGCGCCGGCGCCGATCGTATCGAGATGCAGCGTCGGCACGTTGAGCTTGAAGCGGTCCATCAGCGGCTCGTTCTCGATCCGGGTCTGGCCGCGCGAGATGACACCCATGTCGAAGGAGGTGCCGCCCATATCCGAGCAGATCAGCGAGTCGTTGCCGATCAGCTTGCCGACATAGGCCGCACCCAGGATGCCGCCGATCGGGCCGGAGATCATGGTTTCGTGCAGGCGCGGGTGATTGATCGAGGTCAGGCCGCCGAAGGAGAGCAGCGTCTGCACGCCATATTTGAAGCCGTATTTCTTCGAGATGTCCTCGATACCCCTAAGCTGCTTGCGGCCGCGCGAGGTGGCGTAGGCCTCGATCAGCACCGAGTTCAGCCGCGACTGCTCGCGGATGACCGGGCGGACCTCGTGGCTGGTGTAGACAGTGATCTCGGCGCCGACCTTGTCGATCTCCTCGCGGCAGATCTCGGCGATGCGTTTCTCGTGCACCGGATTGACGTGCGAGAAGATCGTCATGATGCAGATGCCCTCGACCTTGTCGGCGATCAGCTTTTTGGCCGCAGCCGCGACCTCATGCTCATAGAGCGGCAGCACGATGTCGCCGAACTGGTCGATACGCTCGGTGACGCCATGGGTGCGGCGGCGCGGCACCAGCGGATCGGGATGGTGATGGGTCACCGCATGCAGGCGATCGGCATAGGAATAGTCGGCCCAGGCCTGCAGGCCGCGGCCCATCAGGATCATGTCTTCCAGGCCCTTGGTGGTGATCAGGCCGAGGCGACGGCCGGTGCGCGACAGCAGCGTGTTGAGCATGCCGGTGCCGGAATAGAGCACGACATTGACGCCGGAAAACAGCGATTCCAGCGAGATACCCCAGGCATCCGCCGCGTCCTCGGCCGATGCCAGGAAGCCCTCGGCTTCGTTCTTCGGCGTGGTTGCCGACTTGCCGATCTTGAAGTGGCCGTCCTGATCGACAAGGATCGTATCGGTCATGGTGCCGCCGGCGTCGATGCCGATGACAATGGGGTTTGTAGTGATCTGGTCCACGGGTCGCTTTCCCTCTTCGAGAATGACCGCAGGCTAGATTCTCGGGGTCGGATCGCGCCATATGCCAAAAGACACAATGACGGGCAGGCGCGGTTCGCCGAGAAAAGGACATGCGCATGGGCAATATCTGGGCGCCGCTGGCCAAGGCGATCGCGGCCACCGGCACCGACCGGCATGTCGACTGCCTGATCGACCTGATCGGCGCCGACATTGCGCATGATTTGGTTACGGTCACCCGCTACTCGGCGACCAAGACGCCGGAATTCGTCAAGCACCGGCGTTTCTCGGACGAGATGGTGCGGCGCTATCTCGACAATTACTACGTCTTCGACCCGTTCTACGCCTCGTGGCGACGCGAGCGCCGTCTTGGCATCCTGCCACTCAAGGGACTGGCGGACGAAGAAGCCAAGCGCGGCCAGTACATAGCCGGCTTCCTGGCGCAGTCGGAAATCTGCGACGAGGTCGGCATCATGCTGGCCGATGGCGGCGACTGGTGCCTGGGTATCTTCCTCGACCGCTCGACCAGTTCGTTCAAGGACAGCGAGATCGCTCTCCTGGACGAGCGCCTGCCGGTGTTCGAGGCGCTGCACGCACTCGATATCAAGGCGCGCGGACGCGAGTTCTTCCGCACCTCGGCGCCGACCGGTCCCGGCGCTTCGCCGCGCCAGGAGCCGACCATCCCGGTGAGCCTGTGGCCGGAACTGTCGCTGCGCGAGCGGGAACTCGTCCAGTTGATCCTCGCTGGACATCCGACAGCGAACATCGCCGAGCGGCTCGGCATCACCGTCGGCACTGTCAAGAACCACCGCCGGCGCATCTATGAAAAGCTCGACATAACCACCGAACGGGAGCTTTTTTTGCAGTTTTTCCAGCACCGGTAGCGGCCTCCCTCTGCTGGCCTACCAATATCCCGTTCGGCGACTGCGATGCCGCCTTGAACTTGGTTGCCGTTGACTTCACATTCGCCGCCGATTGGGAGGAAGACCACATGCCGAACTTCGCGGGACGCTTTGCCGGCAGGTCGGCGGTCATCACCGGCGGGGCCTCCGGCATCGGCCTGGCGGTTGCGCAAAGGATTGTCGAGGAAGGCGGACGCGTCAGCGTCTGGGATCGCGATCCGGCCCAGATCGAACAGGCGAAAGCCGTTGTTCCCGGGCTGCATGGGGTGATGGTGGACGTTGCCGACGCAGCAACCGTCGAAAGCGCTGCCCGGTCGACCATCGAAACCCTTGGCGGCGTCGACATCCTGGTCACCAGCGCTGCCATCACCGGGCCGAACATGACGACCTGGGCCTATTCGGTCGAGGATTGGCAAAGGGTTATCGACATCAACATCAACGGCGTCTTCTACTGCAACAAGGCGCTGGTGCCGCACATGCTCGAGCGCAACTATGGCCGCATCGTCAACATCGCCTCGATCGCCGGCAAGGAAGGCAATCCCAACGCCTCCGCCTACAGCACGTCAAAAGCCGCGGTGATCGGGCTGACCAAGTCGCTCGGCAAGGAACTGGCCAAGACCAAGGTGACGGTGAACTGCGTGACGCCGGCGGCCGTGCGCACGGCGATCTTCAAGCAGATGAGCCAGGAGCACATCGACTTCATGCTGTCCAAGATACCGATGGCTCGCTTCGGCGAGGTCGAAGAGGTCGCGGCGCTGATCTGCTGGATCGTCTCGGAGGAATGTTCGTTCACGACGGCCGCCGTCTTCGACGTTTCCGGCGGCCGCGCCACGTATTGACCCGGGCCGGAACATCCCCACATTGGCCCGTGCAACTACAATTCCGCGTGACGATGCAACGATCGGAACTGGACAGGCGTAAGTCGCTGACGTCTGAATGGGCGGTGACACAACAGGGTTTGCGGGAAAGCCATGACACGACGAGACAGTTTGGTGATGCCCCATGGCCGCCGTACCGGGGCCTCGCGATCGACAGGAGCCGCGACCATCCGGCTGGAGTTTGCATCGCTTGCCTGAAGCAGATCCCGCCGCACTGTCCGATGACGAGCTTCTGGACCGCTACCAGCGCGCCGCCTTCGGCTATTTCCTGGAAAATGTGAACCCCGACAACGGCCTGGTCGCCGACACGTCGCGGCCGAACTCGCCAGCCAGCATCGCCGTCGTCGGTTTTGCCCTGTCCTGCTATCCGATCGGCGTCGAGCGCGGCTGGATGACGCGCGCGGCGGCGGTGGAGCTGACGCTTGCGGCGCTGCGTTTTTTCTCGGCCAGCCCGCAAGGCGGCGGCGACGACGTCACCGGCCACAAGGGTTTCTACTACCACTTCCTCGACATGCGGACCGGGCTGCGCGTCTGGCGCTGCGAGCTGTCGATGGTCGATACCGCCTTGCTGATATCAGGCATGCTGGTGGCCGGCGCCTATTTCTCAGGCGAGAATGAACAGGAAGCCGAAATCCGGCAACTGGCCGAAGCGCTCTATCGGCGCGTCGACTGGCGCTGGGCGCAAGGCAGCACTCCGACCTTGCGGCAAGGCTGGAAGCCGAAGAGCGGCTTCCTCCACTATGGCTGGGAGGGGTACAACGAGGCGACCATCCTCTACGTACTGTCGATGGCCTCGCCCGACAGCCCGACCTCCAACGACAGCTATGAGGCCTGGACGGCGACTTACCAGTGGGAAAACATCTACGGCCATGACGTGCTCTATGGCGGGCCGCTGTTCATGCATCAGTTCTCGCATGCCTGGATCGATTTCGCCGGCATCCGCGACGCCTTCATGCGCGAGAAGAATTCCGACTATTTCGAAAACAGCCGCCGCTCGACCTACCTGCAGCGCGACTATGCCCGCCATAACCCCTATGGCTTTGACGGCTATGGCGAGAACCTTTGGGGGCTCTCCGCCGGCGATGGGCCGGGCGGCTTCCGCGCCAGCGTGGAACGACGGAGGCACCGGTTTTCCGGCTATGCCGCGCGCGGCGCACCGTTCGGGCCGGATGACGGGACGATCGCGCCATGGTCCTATCCGGCTTCGCTGCCCTTCGCACCTGACATCTGCCTGGCTGCCATGCGCCATCTCGGCGACCGCTACCCCGAAGTGATCGACAATTTCCGCCTGCCGAGCGGCTTCAATCCGACCTTGGCCAACCGGCGAAAATTCGGCCGCAACGGCTGGGTGTCGGAAGGCCATTACGGGCTGGACCAGGGCATCGTGGTGATGATGATCGAGAACCACCGCTCGCGCCTGATCTGGGAGCTGATGCGCTCCAATCCCCACATCCGCCGCGGCCTGGGCAAGGCCGGCTTCACCGGCGGCTGGCTGTCCCAGGCGACAGGGGACGGCGATGTCGCGTGAACGGACAAAGGCCGCCACCTTCCCTGTCGACCGCAACGACGTCGACCTGGTCCGGGCCGCGCATCCGCCGCACTGGAAGAACCCGGCCCCCGACGGCCAGTACAATCTTGTCGTCATCGGCGCCGGACCGGCCGGGTTGACCGCGGCGCGTGACGCCGCGAGTCTTGGCGCGAAGGTCGCGCTGATTGAGCGCGGGCTGATCGGCGGCGCCTGCGTCAATGTCGGCGGCGTCCCGTCGAAGGCAATCATCCGCACGGCCAGGCTCTATGCCGACATGCGCGATGCCGAGAATTTCGGCGGCGACACGCCGGAGCGTCTTCACGTCGACTTCGAGCGGGCCATGATGCGGATGCGGCAGATCCGGCAGCGGCTCAGCCGCATCGATTCTGCCTCGGCCATCGCGGCCGAAGGCATCGACCTCTATTTCGGCGAAGCGCGCTTTGGCGGACCCGACACGGTGGTGGCCGCCGGCAAGACGCTGCGTTTCAAGAAGGCCTTGGTCGCGACGGGTGCGCATCCGAGCGGGCCGGCGATCCCCGGACTTGCCGAGGCCGGCTATCTCGACAATGAGAGCATGTTCAACCTCACAAAATGCCCTGAGCGGCTCCTGGTCATCGGCGGCGGGCCGCTTGGCTGCGAAACGGCGCAGGCCTTCTGCCTGCTCGGCGCGAAGGTCATCCTGGCGCAGAGCGATCCGATGTTCCTGCCCGGCGAGGAACGCGACGCCGCGCAGATCCTTTCGGACGCGCTGGCGCGCGAGGGGGTCGAGGTGCGCCTAAACACCGAAGTTGTGGCGGTGCGCAGAGAGGGCGGCAAGAAGCTCGCCGACCTTGTGCGGGACGGCGACACGACGACGATCTCCGTCGACGAGATCATCACCGGCGTCGGCCGTTCGCCGAATGTCAGGGGTCTCGGCCTCGAGGAGGCCGGCGTGGCGTATGACGCCAAGGGCATCAAGGTAGACGATCACCTGAGAACCACAAATCCGCACATCTACGCGGCGGGCGATGTGTGCCTGGAATACAAGTTCACTCATACCGCCGAAGCGACGGCGCGCATTGTCGTGCGCAATGCCCTGTTTCGCGGGCGCGAAAGGCTCAGTGAACTCGTCGTGCCCTGGTGCACTTATACCGATCCGGAGATCGCCCATGTCGGGCTCTATCCGATCGAGGCACGCCGCAACGGCATTCCGGTCAAGACCTATACGGTGCTGATGCATGATGTTGCCCGCGCCGTGATGGACGGCGAGGAGGAAGGGTTCGTCAAGATCCATGTCCGGGAGGGATCCGACCGCATACTGGGGGCGACGGTCGTCGCCAGCCATGCCGGCGAGATGATCAATGCGGTGACGCTCGCCATCCGGTCGGGCATGGGATTGCATGCCCTGGCCGATGTTATCCATCCCTTCCCGACACAGGCACAAGGCATCAAGATGGCGGGTGACGCCTACAGGCGAACCCGTTTCACCTCCTTGCGCAGGCGTTTGGCGGCGCGCTGGCTGGCCTGGTCCAGACGATGAGCCTTGCCGCCCGCCAAGAGCTCGGGACGGAAATATTCAAAAGCAGGCACTGCTTGACGAAAGCCTTGTTCAGCTAAACAAGGTGGCTCCGCTGTTTGTGGTCACGGAATCGTTATCATGCCATCTGAATCGGACCCCCTGCCTGACGCAACGCCCCCGGCGTCCGCATCGAACGGCGCAGGCACGCAACCGGCTGTCCCCGTGCAGGCCCAGAAACGTACGCTGATCGTGTCGCACGACCCGGCCTTTCCCGCAGCATCAGGTTCGGATCTGAGAAACTACCGCAACGCCGAAGCGGCCGCCAGGTTCGGACCGGTCTGCCTGGTTTCGGTGCGGCCGAAGATAGCCAAGAAGGCTCCCGGTCCGCTAATCCGCGTCGAGGGCCTGTCGATCGAGGGAGAGCCCCGCACGGCTTCGATCGGCTGGTGGCGCTCAAGGGCGGAGAGTCGCATACCGCGTTCCGCCCTGACGCGGCTTGAGACGCTGGCCCGTGAATTCCGCCCGGACACCATCATTGTCGAGGGCGTCGGCCTGTTCAAGCTGCTGCGGCCCCTGCGGCCGCTGGCCGAGCAGCTTATTCTCGACATGCACAATGTCGAGTCCGACCTGGCCGGACAGATCAGGCGTCTCAGTGCCAAGCGATCCGCCGCGGCATTCAGCGTCCGGTACCTTGAAAGAAAAGCGCTGTCCCTTGTCGACAAGGTATGGGTCTGCTCGAACCTGGATCGCCAGAAGCTGATGATGCTTTCCCGGCACAAGATCCCGATCGACATCGTTCCGAACGGAATTCCGCAAGCCGTCGAGGGTTCCGGGCAGCTGCCTGCCGAGCCGTCGACTAGCAACGGCTTTCCGGTGATCGCGTTCATCGGCCATCTCGCCTATCCGCCGAACGTCGATGCCGCGCAGCGATTGGCCAGTGTCATATTGCCCCGTATCCGAAACGCCCTGCCGGATGCCAGGCTTGTCCTGGCTGGACGCACACCGAAACCGGAGGTGCAGGCATTGGCCAGATTGCCTGGTGTGGAGCTCATTGAAGATCCCGCTGATGTCGCGCCGCTCTTGTCCAGCGCGCATCTCACCATCGTCCCGCTGACGGCGGGCGGCGGCACACGCATCAAGATCCTGGAAGCAATGGCCTCGGGCGTGCCGGTGATCGCCACGCCGATCGCGGCCGAAGGCCTGGACCTGGTCGAAAACGACGAGGTGCTGCTGTCTGACACTGACGAAACGCTGGCCGAGATGGCCATCGGACTCTGTCTCGACCCCCCAACGCAGGGCGCGGCAGCGCCTTCGCGCGCATCAGGCGGTATGGGCCAGGTTCGGCCCGCAAGCGATCCACGACGCCGTTCGTGACGGGCTTGGACCAAACGGTGCCGCCGTATGATTCCAGCAATCCTGCACCAGACATGGAAGAGCGACACCATTCCCGCGCGTTTCCAGGCCTATGCCGACAGCTGGAAACGGCACAATCCGCACTGGACCGTAATGTTCTGGAGCGACCGGATGCTGCTCGAATTCGTGGCCGGGCACTACCCTGATTTCCTGCCGATGTTCTGCAACTATACGAATGGCGTGAAGCGGTCAGATGCTGCCCGCTACATGCTGCTGCATCATTTTGGTGGCGTCTACGCCGACATCGACTGCGAATGCGTCGCCCCCTTCGATCCGATCATGGACGAGACCCGTGTCGTGCTGTGCAAAGAGCCGGCTTCGCATGCGGCCCTCCAGGCGGATTTTCGTGGCCTGCCCTACCTCCTCTTCAATGGGACAATGGCGAGCCCGCCCAGACATCCGTTCTGGTTGCATCTCCTGTCCATGATGCCTGGGCTCGCCGGCGCCAAGGACGTGCTCGACGCGACCGGTCCTTGCCTGTTGACCTCGGCGCAACTCGCCTACAGCGATCAGGCGACCTTTGCCATTCACCCCTCCGGCCTGTTCACGCCGGTGACGTCGGACGGCAGCACGGAGCGTGAGGCCGGCGACGATACGGCAGCACTTTCGATCCATCACTGGGCCGGCACATGGTGGATCCCGGAGGCGCCGCCGAAATGGACGACCAAGCTCCGCAACCGGGCCTACCGACTCCGCTATCTCCTGACGCGCGGCGCCTATCTGGATGAGGCGGTGGCGAAAGCCGTCGTCGACAAGGCCGTCCTGTCGGCGCCGCCGCCTTCAGGCGGCAACATTGCCATCCTGGTCCCGCTTCGCGATGCCGCCGACCTCATCCAACCATTCCTCGATACGCTGGACGGGCTCGACTACCCCAAGGACAGGATCAAGCTGGTCTTCTGCGAAGGCGACAGTCTGGATGGAAGCTGGGAGCGCTTGCAGGCCGCAATCGCACAATTAGCCGGCAAATATCGTGACATTGTGCTGCTACAAAAACAGGTCGGCATCAGGTTCGACAGGGCGAAACGGGCAAAGCCGAGGATGCAACGAGCCCGGCGCGGCGCGATTGCCAAGGTGCGAAATCACCTGATCGAGCACGGGCTAAAGGAAGACGACGACTGGGCGTTGTGGATCGATATCGACGTCTGGCGCTTTCCCGGCGATGCGCTGAACCGGCTGATTGCCACGCGGCATCGCATCGCGGTGCCCAACTGTGTGAAGATCGCCGGCGGCAGCAGCTTCGACCTCAACAGCTTCGTTATCCGACGGCAGACCAGGGATTATCGCTATTATCGCGAGATACGCGGCGGTCTGCACCAGCCTCCCATCCTGACGCCATATCGCTATCATCTCAGTGATGTCAGGCATCTCGACATCATCGGCCTCGATGCGGTCGGTGGGACCATGCTTCTGGTGGATGCCGCCTTGCATCGCGGCGGCCTTCGCTTCCCCGAAATTCCCTACCGCGACCTGATCGAGACCGAAGCTTTCGGCGTGCTCGCCAACGATCTCGGCATCCGGCCGGTTGGTTTGCCGAAGCTGGAGATACTACACGTGCCCTGGTGAAGGGGCAGCCAGCCGAAGTTCTTGCCTGGGCCGCAGACGTCGCCAGGCGTCAGTCGTGCAACTCGCGTGAAATCGGCGGACCGACCGAAAATCCGGAGAATGTGACCTCGAAACCCTCGCGCTGCGGCGAACAGCACATCATGCCGACATCGACCGTCGTCGAGACCGGGAAATAGGCGAGCCGCACCGGCTTCCAGTGGCCGTCCGAAGCATCGAGGTACTGGACGCGGATCGCCTCGCCATGACGGGTCAGGCGGATCTTCACGCCGTTCGGATCGGCATGTATGGCCACCAGCGACCAGTCCGATGTGTCGTTGGTGACGACGACGGAGAAATAGGCAAGGCCGTCGGTGTATTCGATCCCAGCCTTGATCCAATGGGTCTCGCTCAGCCGGACCATCAGCCCGGCCTGGTCATAGAGCACCTTGTAGTCGCCCTTGACGGTGACTTCGGCGGTGAAATCGCCCTCGACCGATCGATGCAGGAAGTGGCCGTTGTCGCGCCAGAAGCCGTAGAAGGTCTCGCGCCAGAAATCGGTCTCCTTGCCGGTGCGCATGCGCACCGCATCGCCGTTTATGGCGTGATGCGGCGGCGGGTTGAGCCAGGTTAGATCCTGCAATGTCATTGCCTCGGGCCGGTTCCGTAACGACGGCTCGCCGGCCCGATAAGCCGGCGTCCGATCAGCCTGCGAATGTATAGGCGGTCTTCACCGTGGTGTAGAACTCGGCGGCGTAACGACCCTGTTCGCGCGGGCCGTAGCTCGAGCCCTTGCGGCCGCCGAAGGGAACATGGAAGTCGACACCCGCCGTTGGCAGGTTGACCATCACCATGCCGGCCTCCGAATTGCGCTTGAAGTGGGTGGCATGCTTGAGGCTCGAGGTGCAGATGCCCGAGGTCAACCCGAAGGGCGTGTCGTTGGCGACGGAAAGCGCCTCATCGTAGTCCTTGACGCGGATGACGCTGGCGACAGGCCCAAAGATCTCCTCGCGCGAGCTGCGCATGGCGTTGGTGGCCTCGGTCAACAGCGCCGGGCTGAGGTAAAAGCCCGGTGTCTTGCGGTCGAGCCGCTCGCCGCCGAAGGCGAGCGTGGCGCCTTCCCTGACGCCGATGGCGATATAATCCTCATCCTGCTTCAGCTGGGTGGCGTCGACGACCGGGCCGATCTGGGTCTGCGCGTCGAGCGCATCGCCGATCACCAGCTTGCCCATGCGGTCCTTGAGCGCATCGACGAAACGGTCGTGGATGCCGTCGGTGACGATCAGCCTGGACGAGGCTGTGCAACGCTGGCCGGTCGAGAAGAAGGCACCATTGAGCGCACAATCGACGGCGACCGCAAGATCGGCGTCGTCAAGCACGACCAGCGGGTTCTTGCCGCCCATTTCGAGCTGGAACTTGCGCATATGCTCGACACTTGCCGCGGCGACGCGCTTTCCCGTGCCGACCGAGCCGGTGAAGGTGATGGCGTTGACATCGGGGCTGTCGAGCATCGCCTGGCCGACCACCGAGCCCTTGCCCATGACGAGGTTGAGCACGCCCTTAGGCAGGCCGGCGCGGTGCAGGATGTCGACGATCGACCACGCGCTCTCGGGAACGAGCTCCGCCGGCTTGAAGACGATGGTGTTGCCGTGGGCCAGCGCCGGCGCGATTTTCCAGGCCGGAATGGCAATGGGGAAATTCCACGGCGTGATGATGCCGACCACGCCGACCGCTTCACGGGTGATCTCGACTCCCACGCCCGGCCGCACGCTTGGCACGACTTCTCCCGACAGCCGCAATGTTTCGCCGGCGAAGAAATCGAATATCTGGGCGGCGCGAATGGTCTCGCCGATGCCCTCGGCCAGCGTCTTGCCTTCCTCGCGCGCCAGATTGCGACCGATCTCGTCCTTGCGCGCCATGATCTCGTCGGACGCCTTCTTCAGCACCGCATGGCGCGCCAATGGACCGGAGCGCGACCACGCGGGAAATGCTGCCTTGGCGGCCGCGATGGCCTGCTTGGCCTGTTCGACACCTGCCGAGGCATATTCGCCGACGACATCGCCGGTGTCCGAAGGGTTGATGTTGCGGGAGCCGGCATCGCCAACCCATTCGCCATCGATGAGGTTCTTTCGAAACTGCGCCATGTCCTGGTCTTTCCTGCTGGTTGGCCGCGCGGCGGCATCTGTCTGAATTGGTATTTGCCAGACAAATGCCTTGCGGGAAAGCACGCACTGGCCGAACAGCCGCGACAAAAATCCCCAGGCGAGCCGTTACACCAACAGGACGATGCGGCAGAGCCCCATCGGCAGCCAACCCGGCTAATATCCGCAGAGCGTCTCGCAGGCCCAGGCGAATTGCCTTGTACACTAGTGTCCATAGCCTTGATTTGCCCGATACGGCGTGTCATGCGTCGTGCCGATGGCAGATCTCGAAACGACGACCCAGCGCGCCGGCGCCACCGGCAACATCAAGGCCACGCGCGAAGACTGGCTGAAGCTGGCGCTTGAAACGCTGATCTCGGACGGCGTCGAACGCGTCCGCGTGCTGACGCTTGGCCAGCAACTCGACGTCTCGCGCTCCAGCTTCTACTGGTATTTCAAGAGCCGCCAGGATCTGCTCGACCAGTTGCTGGATCACTGGCGGCAGACAAACACAAAATTCATCGTCGAGCGCGCCAGCCGGCCTTCCGCGACCGTCATCCGCGGCGTGATGAGTATTTTCGAATGCTGGGTCGACGAGAAGCTGTTCGATCCGCGGCTGGATTTCGCGATCAGGGCCTGGGCCCGCCGCTCGCCCGCCATCCGGCGCGCACTCGACGAGGCCGACGAAGAGCGCGTCAATGCCATACGCGACATGTTCAAGCGCCATGGCTATGAGGACGAAGATGCGTTCGTGCGCGCCCGCGTGCTCTATTTCATGCAGATCGGCTATTACTCGCTCGAGCTCAATGAACCGATGAGCACCCGCCTGGCCCAGGTCGCCTCGTATCTGCGCAGCTTCACCGGCCAGGAGCCTCCGGCGGAAGATGTCGAGGACTTCGCGCGCTATGTCGAGAAGACGCTTTCCGGCAAACGGTAGACGCAGGCAGCGGCCGCCTCGGCCATACCGCTTTTCTTAAATCCCATAGCCAGCTTGCTCCGGATCAGCTTCGCAGCTTACTAGACACATGTGTACAATGGCGATAAGGTGCGCCGTCAGAACCTGACGGAGTGCGACAGGATGAAATCGCAATACAGGGCGGTCGTTATCGGCGGCGGCGTGGTTGGGGCCTCGGTGCTCTATCACCTGGCGAAATTCGGCTGGAGCGATGTCGCACTGATCGAACGCGAGGTGCTGACCGCTGGGTCGAGCTGGCATGCGGCCGGCGGCTTCCATGCGTTGAACGCCGACCCCAACATCGCCGCCCTGCAGGCCTACACGATCGACCTTCTGTCGGAGGTCGAGAAGGAATCGGGCCAGAATATCGGCATGCACATGACCGGCGGCATCTCGGTCGCCTCCGCACCGGAGCGCTGGGAATGGTTGAAAGCCTCCTACCGCATCTTCCAGACTATGGGCATAGACGATGTCCATCTGGTTGGCGTCGATGAGATCAGGCAGCGCTGCCCGATCCTCAACACCGACGGCATGCTGGGCGGCCTCTACGCCGCGCGCGAAGGCCATATCGACCCCTCGGGCGTCGTCCACGCCTATGCCAAGGCGGCAAGGAAACGCGGCGCAGAGATCATCGAACACAACCGTGTGCTGGAGCTCAACCGCCGCGCCGATGGCAGCTGGGACGTGGTCACCGAGAAAGGCACTGTCATTGCCGAGCACGTCGTCAATGCCGGCGGCCTGTGGGCCAAGCAGGTCGGCCGGATGGCCGGCATCGACCTGCCGGTTTCCCCGATGGAACATCACTACCTCGTCACCGAGGCGCTGCCCGAGATCCAGGCGCTCGACCGGGAATTGCCGCTGATCGTCGACCTCGAAGGCTTCACCTATATGCGCCAGGAGCAGAAGGGCCTGCTGCTCGGTATCTACGAGATCAACCACAAGCACTGGAACATGGACGGCGCGCCGTGGAATTACGGCATCGAGCTGATCCAGGAGGACACCGACCGCATCGCCAACGAGCTGGCGCTCGGTTTCAGCCGCTATCCCTGCCTGGAGACGGCCGGCATCAAGCGCTGGGTCAACGGCGCCTTCACCTTCTCGCCGGATGGCAATCCGCTGGTCGGCCCGGTGCGCGGCGTTCCCAACTACTGGGTGGCCTGCGGCGTCATGGCCGGCTTCCTGCAAGGCGGCGGCGTCGGCAAGTCGCTCGCCGAATGGATGATCCATGGCGAGCCGGCAGCCGATGTCTACGGCATGGACATCGCCCGCTACGGCGATTTCGCCTCCAATCGCGAATACATCAAGCAGACGACCGGGCAGTTCTATTCGCGGCGCTTCGTCATGAGCTATCCCAACGAGCAACTGCCGGCAGGGCGGCCCCTAAAGACGGCCGGCGCGCATGACGCCATGGAGGCGGCCGGCGCCCACTGGGGCAGTTCCTGGGGCATGGAAGTGCCGCTCTATTTCGCGCCGCTGGGGTTCGTCGAGACACCGACGCTGAAGCGCTCCAACGCCTTCGACATCGTCGGCCAGGAATGCCGCAAGGTGCGCGAAGGCGTCGGCCTGCTCGATATCACCGCCTTCTCGCGCTACGAGGTCTCCGGGCCGCAGGCGGAAGCCTGGCTCGACCGGCTGCTCGCCTGCGCTCTGCCCAGGCCCGGCCGCGCGAAACTCGCGCCGATGCTGGGCGAAAACGGCAAGCTCAAGGGCGACCTCACGGTCTTCAACTGGGGCGATGGCTCCTGGTGGATCATGGGGTCCTATTATCTTCGCCAATGGCATATGCGTTGGTTCGAGCAGCATCTCGCCGACGGCGTCAATGTGCGCGACATTTCGGACGCGGTCGTCGGCTTTTCGCTCGCCGGCCCCAATGCGCGCCGTCTGCTGGAACGGCTGACGCACCAGGATGTTTCGCATGAAGCCTTCGGCTTCCTCGCCTGCAAGACGCTCGATGTCGGCCTGGTTCGGGCCAAAGTCGGGCGGCTGTCGGTCATCGGCGAACTCGGCTACGAGATCCATTGCCAGGCCAACGAGCACGCCGGGTTGCGCCGCGCGCTGCTTTCGGCAGGAAGCGACCTCGGCGTCACCGAATACGGCTTTGGCGCGGTCAATTCGCTGCGGCTCGAAAAGAGTTTTGGCATCTGGTCGCGCGAGTTCACGCAGGACTACACGCCTGGTGAAACCGGCATGGACCGCTGGATTGCTTTCGACAAGGGCGACTTCATCGGACGCGAGGCCGCGCGGAAAGAGCAGAAGGCTGGATCAAGGCGAACTCTGGTGACGCTGGAAATCGACGCCGTGGATGCCGATGCCAGCGGCTACGAGCCTATCTGGAGCAGAGGCAAGCTTGCCGGCTTCGTCACCTCGGGCGGCTATGGCCATACGGTCGGCAAGAGCCTTGCCATGGCGCTTGTCGATCGCGATGCGGCCGGTATTGATACCGAGTTGACAACCCATATCGTCGGCGTCGAAAGAAATGCGCGCGTCATCGCTTCGTCGCCTTACGATCCAACGGGCAAGGCGATGCGGGCATGACCGAAAGAAGCGCTGCCTCCCCTGCGGAAGACATGCCATGACCCGACGCTATTCCGCTCTGTCGCTGTTCAAGGAGGGCCTGGCCGGCCAGACCGGCTGGAAGCAGGCATGGCGCTCGCCCGAGCCGAAGCTGTCCTATGACGCGATCATCATCGGCGGCGGCGGCCATGGGCTGGCGACGGCCTATTACCTGGCCAAGAACCATGGGATCACCAGAGTTGCCGTGCTGGAAAAGGGCTGGATCGGCGGCGGCAATACGGGCCGCAACACCACCGTGGTGCGCTCCAACTATTATTATCCGGAAAGCGTCGAACTCTACGGGCTGGCGCACCGGCTCTATGAAGGCCTGTCGAAAGATCTGAACTACAACGTCATGCTGTCGCAGCGCGGCATGGTCAATCTCTGCCATTCGACGGCCGAGATGGAGATCGGCGCGCGCACCGTCAACGCCATGCAGATCAACGGCATCGATGCCGAGTTGTTTTCTCCGGAAGATGTGCGCCGCGTGGCGCCGGTCTACAATTTCTCCCCGGATGCGCGTTTCCCCGTCTTCGGCGGCATCTGGCAAGGCCGGGCCGGCACGGCGCGTCATGACGCGGTCGCCTGGGGTTACGCGCGGGCGGCGAGTCGGCTCGGCGTCGACATCATCCAGAATTGCGAGATCACCGATTTCATCACCGAAGGCGGCCGCTGCCGCGGTGTCCAGACGACGCGCGGCGCGATCCGCGCCGACCGCATCGGCCTGGCGGTGGCCGGGCATTCCTCGGTGCTGGCCGCCAAGGCCGGCTTCCGGCTGCCGATCAACTCCTACGCGCTGCAGGCCTGCGTCTCCGAGCCGGTCAAGCCGATCCTCGATACGGTGGTGCTATCGCCCGGCTGCGGCGTCTATGTCAGCCAGTCGGACAAGGGCGAGATCGTCATCGGCGGCGGGCTGGACCGCATCCCCTCCTATGCGCAGCGCGGCAATCTGCCGACGCTGGAAAGCGTGATCGCAGGGCTGCTGGAGATGTTCCCGATATTTGGTCAGCTGAAGCTGATGCGGCAATGGGCCGGCATCGTCGATGTCGTGCCGGATTCTTCCCCGATCATCGGTCCCTCGCCGCTGCCCAATCTGTTCCTCAATTGCGGCTGGGGCACGGGCGGTTTCAAGGCCATTCCCGCCGGCGGCACGCTGCTGGCAAACCTGCTGGCGACCGGGAAGCACAACGACATCAGCCGCCCCTTCGATCTCGACCGCTTCGCCGCCGGGCGGCTGATCGACGAAGCGGCCGGCTCCGGCATCGCGCATTAGAGGTTTCTTGATGCAGCTCTTTCCTTGCCCGTTCTGCGGCCCGCGCGACGAGACCGAATTCCATTATGGCGGCGATGCCGGCAATGCCAGGCCGGATGGGGCAGACGTGCCGACCGATCGCTGGGCCGGATATCTCTATCGGCGCGGCAATCCGAAGGGCACGGCACGCGAGATCTGGGTTCACATGAGCTGCGGCGAGTTCTTCGTCATGGAGCGCGACACCGTCACGCACATGGTGCTGTCGTCGACCGCGCTTGGCGGGGAGCACGCGGCATGACCGCCTCGCGTCTCGCCACTGGCGGCAGCGCCATCGACCGCTCGCGGCCGATCCGCTTCAGCTTCGACGGCGCAACCGTCGACGGCTTCGCCGGTGATACCATCGCTTCGGCGCTGCTGGCCAATGATGTCGCGGTCGTCGGCCGCAGCTTCAAATACCACCGGCCGCGCGGCATCTGGGGCGCCGGCGTCGAGGAGCCGAACGCGCTGGTCGATGTCGGTGGCCCACAGGCGACGCCGAACACCCGCGCCACCACGGAACCGGCCCGTGACGGGCTGATGGCGAAAAGCGTCAATGCGACGCCCAATGCGCAAGCCGACCGCAACGCCTTCCTCGACCGCTTCTCGCGCTTCATTCCGGCGGCGTTCTACTACAAGACCTTCATGTGGCCGGACTGGCACATGTTCGAGCCGCGCATCCGCGCCATGGCCGGGCTGGGCAAGGTCGACACCGAATGGACCTCGTCGGGCACGGCGGACCAGATCAACCACCATTGCGATGTACTGGTGGTGGGCGCTGGCCCGGCCGGGCTGGCGGCAGCAAAACTGGCGGCCGGCGCAGGCCTTTCCGTCACGTTGGTCGATGACCAGCAAAAGCCGGGTGGATCGCTCGGCCACCGCGCCGGCGAGATCGATGGCAAGCCGGCGGCCGTGTGGATCGACGAGACGGTTGCCGAAGTCGTCGCCGGCGGCCACCTGATCCTGCCTGCGACCACCGCCTTCGGCATCTACGACCACAATCTGGTCGGGCTGAACCAGCGTCATTTCGATGGCCGGCGTGACACGCTGTTGCGTGTCCGGCCACGCCAGACCGTGCTGGCGACCGGCGCCATCGAACGGCCGCTGCCCTTCGCCAACAACGACCTGCCGGGCATCCTGTCGGCGGATGCGGCGCTCGCCTATCTCAGGCGCCATGCGGTGCTGGTCGGCCGCCGCATCGTCGTCGCGACCAACAATGACAGCGCCTATGAAGTGGCGGAGGCGGTCGCCGAGGCCGGTGCCGACGTCACGCTTGTCGACATCAGGCGTGACGGCATGCCCGACTCGCCGGCCAAGGTGCGGCTGATCAAAGGGCGTGCGCTTGCTTCCGCCAGCGGCAAGCTGCGTGTCGAGGGCGTGACGCTGGACGACGGCACCAAGCTCGATGCCGATTGCGCGTTGGTCTCGGGCGGCTGGACGCCGACCATTCATCTCTTCGGCCAGGCCAAGGGCAAGCTCGCCTGGAGCGAGACACGCGCCGCTTTCCTGCCGGGCGATCCGGTCGACGGCATTTCCGTGGCTGGCGCGGCGGCGGGTTCGGTCTCGTTGTCAGAGGTGT
This sequence comes from Mesorhizobium huakuii, assembly GCF_014189455.1. Classification (NCBI taxonomy): domain Bacteria; kingdom Pseudomonadati; phylum Pseudomonadota; class Alphaproteobacteria; order Hyphomicrobiales; family Phyllobacteriaceae; genus Mesorhizobium; species Mesorhizobium huakuii. The sequence continues at coordinate 3,590,117 of NZ_CP050296.1, read as the reverse complement.
TCGCCAGTTCCGAGAAGGCTGTTGCACCGCTTGGCCAGGCGAAGGCAGCAGCGCCGCGCAGCACCGGACCTGAAGCGACGAGCGGCATAGCGGCTGCGTGGCCGGTGCCCGGTTCGAAGGGGCGCATCTGGATCGACTACCAGAACGACGTGACGGTGAAGGACGTCGAACTCGCGGCACGCGAAAACTTTGTCTCGGTCGAGCACCTCAAGCGCTACACGACGCTCGGCATGGCGACCGACCAGGGCAAGACCTCCAACCTGCCCGGCCTGGCGCTGATGGCCGGGATTACCGGCCGCACGGTGCCGGAGGTCGGCACCACCACCTACCGTCCGCCCTTCACGCCGGTGCCGCTGGCAAGCTTTGCCGGCGCGCGCGTTGGCGAACTGATGGCGCCGGTGCGCCGGCTGCCGCTCGAAAGCGTGCACCGCACCAGTGGCGCCGTGTTCCAGGAATATGGCGGCTGGCTGCGCCCGGCCCACTATGGCGGCCGTGAAGCCGATGCGGAGCGCGCCATCCACGACGAAGCGTTGCGCGCGCGCCGGTCGGTCGCGCTGTTCGACGGTTCGACGCTGGGCAAGATCGAGGTGATCGGGCCCAAGGCGGCCGAATTCGTCGATTTCCTCTACTACAACACCATGTCGACGCTGAAGCCGGGCCGTTGCCGCTACGGTTTCATGCTGTCGGAGAACGGCGTGGTCTTCGATGACGGCGTGCTGGTGCGGCTGGACGAGCATCGCTTCGTCGTGTCGTGCTCGTCCTCGCATGTTGCTGCCGTGCACGCCCGGCTGGAGGAATGGCGCCAGGACCGTTTCGGCCGTGACGCCGTCTATATCCACAACGCCACAGCGGACATGGCGACGCTGACCGTTTCTGGACCGAACGCCCGGAAGCTGCTGGAAACAGTCGATCTTGGCCTCTCGCTCGACGATGCCGAGCTGCCGCATATGGCGGTCGGCCACGGCAGCTATGGCGGCGACGCGGTCCGCGTCGCGCGCGTCAGCTTCACCGGCGACAGGAGCTATGAGGTGTCCATCCGCGCCGATCGCGCCGAGCCCTTGTGGGCGCATCTGCGTCAGGCCGGGCAGGCATTCGATGCCGTCATCATTGGCCTCGAAGCGCTGATGATCCTGCGCGCCGAGAAAGGCTTCATCGTCATCGGCAAGGACACGGACGGCACCACGCTGCCACACGACCTTGGTAGCGAGGGCCCGCGCGCCAAACGCCAGACCGAATATGTCGGCCGCCGCTCGTTGTTCACCGAGGAGGCGTCGCGTGGGGACCGCCTGCAGCTTGTCGGGCTGACGGTGCCGCAAGGCGGAGCGCCGCTGCCGACTGGCGCGCATGGCATCCGACGGGTCGATGGCAAGCTGCACAGCCAGGGTTTTGTCACGTCGAGCTATCAGAGCCCGACGCTTGGCCGACCGATCGCGCTCGGCCTGATCGAGCGTGGCGCGGCACGCCACGGCGAGACGATCGAAATCCAGCATCTCGGCAAGGTCCGCACGGCAACGATTGCCGCCCCTTGCGCCTTCGACCCGGCAGGGGAGCGGCTCCATGCGTGACCTCGCGGAAAAATGGTCCGTCGCACCGGACTGGCGGAACGCCACGATCGAAGTACCGGGACTCAAGATAGGCGCGGTTACCGGGCTGCACCAGCGTCTGGTCAGCGGCGACCTGGCGGCATGGGCCGAGGCATCCGGCTTCGATGGAACGGCCGTTGGCGCATTCGGCCTGGCGGAAGGCATACGCTATTCGGTCCGCATCGCGCGCGACCGCCTGCTCGCCGTGTCCACCACGCCCATCGGCATGGCCACGGGGTGGTTCCCCGAGGGATTCGCCGTGACGGAGATCAGCGCCGGATTGCAGGTGTTCGAGGTAGAAGGGCCGGCGCTTGGGGCCTTCATCGCACGCGGGACAACGCTCGATCCAAATCAGGCGAGCGCCAGCGCGGCACTGTCCTTCGCCGGTATCAGCGCCATCGTGTACCGCTATCAGGGCAGCTTGCGCATCCATCTCGACCGTGGCCTCGCCACCTATCTCTGGACATGGATGGAAACGGCCGCCGCCAACATCGCCGCCGGATCGCAGGATTAGCCGGCCACGACAGCGCCGACATCCCCGGCGGACTACCGCCCCCGGTCTCAGAGAGCTTCTCTTGCGCAAGTCGCTCGCAAGGGCTGGACGCCGTCGCGCAAGGGTTCGACTGTGTAATCTCCATTCATGAATCGACGTCGCAGTTTTGCCGGAGCAATTGCCGATCATGGTCCAAAAGCACACGAGCCGGTCATCCCTCCATCCCTGGATCGACACCGTCTGGCAAACCGTATGTTTGAGCGACGGGATTTACAAAGCCACCCCGGACGGCTCGTGGGATCTGCTCCGCAGCGTCGCGCCGGACGGAAGATCCGTGGTGTTCTTGAGCGGTCAGGCAACCGAGCCTGTCGACGTGCCATATGTCGAGGGCGAGCACTCGGTCGTCATCTCATTTGCCGCCCATGTCTATCTTGCGCGTGACAAGGAGGTGCGGACCGGCGCGGCGGTCCGTTTTCTGGATGTGGAGGAAGACGAGTTTTCATTGGGCGGCGTGAAGCTGCCTTTGCCGACATTCCTGAACGCCGAAGCTCTTGTCGATGAGATGATCGCGGCGGGGCTGCTTGCGTCCGACGACGTCGTGGCGAGGGCCTTCACCGAGAGGCCCAAGGCCGCCTCCAAACGCTCGGTGCGACAGCATTTCAAAAACACCATCGGTATTACGCAGAAGGATTTCCAGTTGATCCGCCGCGCGCAGGAGGCGGTTCGGCGCCTGAAAGCAGGCGATAGCGCCGCAGCCGTGGCTTTCGATCTTGGCTATACGGATCAACCGCACATGATCAAATCCATAAAGAAGATCATGGGTTCCCTGCCCTCAAACCTCGATGCTGTTCACAAGATCTGATGCCGGGCGAGGTTCGCTCGGCATCGGAGGTTCATGGCTGCGCTATTTCGCGACAAGCGCCGCGAATTGCTTGATGTCTTCGACATAGAACGCGGGATCTTCCCAGGCGGCGAAATGGCCCGCCTTTTCCATATCGTGAAATTGCACGACATTTCCCGAGGTCTGGCGGTCCGCCCATTCACACGGCAAGCGAACGCCGCCCGGGATCGGCACCTCAGTCGCCACCGCCACCGGCACCCCCGTGTTCTTTCCCTTGATGGTCGGCGGCTGCATCGCGTTTTGATTGTAAATGCGGAAAGACGAGGCCGCCGTTTCCGTCAGCCAGTAGATCATGATGTTGGTCAAGAGCGCGTCGCGACCAAATCTGGCATCGGCCTCGTCGCCGACCCCCATCCCGGCCATGAAGCTCATGATCCATGCGGCTAGGCCGACGGGCGAGTCGTTCATGGCGAAGGCGAGGCTTTGCGGCTTTGTCGCCTGGACCAGGTTGAAGGCGCCATGCATGAAGAACCATTGCTGGATCGCCCCGGCGTAACCCTGCTCCGGCCCGCTGAGGGCGCCAAAATCCGTGGTCTGGTCCGGGTAGCCCACATCGGTCAGGTGGGAGCCGATAAGCTTGTCCGGATGGCGCTGCGCCAGCGACATGGCGATCACCGACCCCAGATCACCGCCAGCCACGATGAAGCTGGAGTAACCCAGCACGTCATTCATCAGGTGGGCAAAAATGTCGGCCACCTTGTCGGCGGGGAGCGCCGTCCTGCCGGAGAAGCCGGTCCCTGGAATGGACGGCACGACGACGTGAAATTCCTCCGCCAGCGCATCCACGACCTTGTGGTAGCGATAGAAACTGTCCGGCCACCCATGCAGCAGAAGGATTGCCGTGGCGTCCTTCTTTCTCGACGGCTGATGGACGAAATGCAGGTCGATCCCCTCGATATCAACCTTGTAGTTCGGCAATGCGTTCAGGCTGGCTTCGGCCTTTCGCCAATCATAGTCATGGAGCCAGTAGTCGGTCAGCTTCTTCATGTAGTCGAGGTTCGTGCCAGTCATCCATCCTGCTCCGGCGGGTTCATCCGGCCAGCGGGTGTGGCGCAGGCGCGCCTTGAGATCGGCGAGCTGGTCATCGGAAATGGCGATTTTGAACGGCATCGGCTTGGCCATGGTCGTATTCTCCTGTGAGACGGCGCTGCGATCGGTGAGACCGCCGAGAAGAGCTGCCGCGATGAGGCTTTTGGCAAATTCGCGGCGGTGCATTCTCGTAGCTCCTTGTTCTTTTTCGATGGAGCCAGACTATTGGAACGGCGGCCGCGCAGATTGTAAATTTGCGCAATTCATCCAGCCGGAGCGAGCGCCCGACAGGTCTCATCCTCCCGCCCCGTTTGAGGCATGCGGGATGCGCAACAACAAGCCGTGCAGCCTTCCGTCACCTCGCCAACAGAGAGTGCGGGCGGACGACTATTCCGCTTTTAGAGTGTGAACGACCAGAACAGGCAGGCGAGCGTCGCGGCGGCGAAGATCACGAAGAACAGGCTGCGCAACAGCACGTTGCGCCGCAATTCGTTCATGACGAAGTGGCAGCCGACGACCGCCACGGCAAACAGGAACCGCCAGTTCAGCAACGCGAGCATCGCACTACCCTGGCCGAAGGCCCATCGGGCGAGGAGGCCGCCGACGATGGTGGCGAACAGCACGATCACCGTCCAGAAAATCGCGTCGGCGCAATGGGTGAGGATGATGCTGGCCGCCCTGATCGGCAGGATCATCATCAACAGCGCGCTGAAGAAAAAGACGGCGGCCAGCGGAATGAAGGTTCCGGCATCGGCGATGCCGTCGAGGCGCCTGACGCCGATCGCGCCATAGGGGTAGCCGTGCCTCGCCACCGCCAGGCTCAGCGCCATGAGCAAGGCGGTCAGGACGGCGACGAGTGCGAAGGTCGTGAGGGCTTTACTCATGGTGTTCCTGTCCCGGACGAATCAGACAGGAACTTTGTAGCGGGCGGTCGTAAATTGCACGTAAGCGAGGGTGCCGCCGGTGCGGATTTCGATCGGTTGCTATTCGGCGGCGATCCGGCCTGCCGCGCGGTTGGCCAGCACGAAGCCAACCTCGTCCACCGCCTGCGCCGCGCGCTTCAGGATCGCCTCGGAGCGCAGTACGCCGTCGGTGAAATCCTTGTCGGTGGCGTAGACGGCGGTCGGCAGGGCAAAAGCCTCGAAGAAGCCGAACAGCGGCCGCAACTGATGTTCGACGATCAAGGCGTGGCGTTCGCCGCCGCCGGTCGCGGTCAGCACGATGGGCTTTCCCCGCAACGCGGCCGGATCGATCAGGTCGAAGAAGTGCTTGAACAGACCGGTGTAGCTGCCCTTGTAGGTCGGCGAGCCGACCACCAGCACATCAGCCGCGAGGATGTGCGCCAGGATCGATTGCGCCTGGCTGTCGAGGTCGCGCGCCCACCGTGCCGTGCCCAGCGACTGGCCGACATCCTCGATGTCGTAGGTGCTGGCCGACAGGCCATGGCGCGCGGCGATGTCCCTGGTAACGAGATCGACGAAGGCGCGCGTCTTTGACGGCCGGGTGATGTTGCCGGAAAAACCGACGACTGTGGGGTTTGACATGGCAGTGGGCCTCTTGGATGTCGAAGTTTGAAGTGGCGGGCCACCCGGCCCGCCGACGGGGAAATCAGCTCCAGGCGTGCAGCGGCGGATTTTCGCCGTTTAGGAAATATTTGCCGAGGATCGAGTACTTCCAGCGTACCGGATCGTGCAGCGTGTGGGTGCGGGCATTGCGCCAATGCCTGTCGAGATTGTGCTCGGCCAGCGTCGAGCGCGTGCCGGCCAATTCGAACAGCTTGTTGGTCGCGGCAATGGCTATCTCGGTCGACAGGATTTTTGCTTCCGCGGTGACGATCTGCGCATGCGCCACCGTCTCGGCGGTCGGCTGGGCCACCGCCTTGTCGATCGCCAGGCCGGCCTTCTCCAGCAGCGCCTGCGCGGCGTGCAGGCGCAGCGTCAGGTCGCCGACCGCCTGGATGGTGTAGGGATCGTCCCAGGCATTGTCGACGCCGCTGTCGATCCAGGCGCGGCTTCTGGTCCTGACGAAGTGAACCGTTTCGTCGATGGCCGCCTGGGCGATGCCGGTGTCCACCGCCACCTGGATAATCTGGAAGATGGCACCATCAGCGGTCGGTTTGTCATAGCCCTTGTAGCCGGGCACCAGATGCGTCTTCGGCACCTTGACGTTGTCGATGATGACGGTGCCGGACAGTGTCGTGCGCTGGCCGAAGCTCGACCAGTCGTCGATGACGGTCAGGCCCGGCGCGCCACGGTCGGCGATCGCATACCAGGCGCGGCCCTCGTCATCGAGCGCCACGATCGGCACCAGATGGGCGAGCAAAGCGCCGGACGAATAGAATTTGCGGCCGTTGACGACGACATGGTCGCCGGCATCGGTGAAACGGGTCTCGAAATCGGCGGCGCGCTTGGAGCCGAACTCGGAAAAGGCATTGCCGAACCGCGTGCCCTTCAGCGCTTCGGCAAACAGCAGTTTCTGCTGTTCCGCGTCGGAGACGGTGCGGATGGCAGCGATGACGCCGAGATGGTTCTGGGCGATCTGGCCGATGGAGGAATCCGCCGCCGAAATGATCTCGATCACCTTGGCCAGCGTCACGTAGGAGACTTCCGGCCCGCCGAAGGCCTTGGGCACATTGATCGACCACAGGCCGCTTTGCGAGAAGGCGTCGAGTTCGGCGACCGGCCAGATGCGCTCGCGATCACGCCTGGACGAATCCTTGACGAATTCGGCGGCGAGCGCATGGGCGACCGCGATCGCCTCGGCATCGTCCTTGATGATGTGGGCCGGCGCCGACGGCCTTGCGACCGGCGGCACGGCGGCGGAGGCGTGGTCTGTCTTGACGGTCGAGACGGTCATTTCATTGCTCCTTGATATCTGATTTCAGGCAACGGCATGGAGATGGGCTGGTTTGGCAGCCGGCGATGGCTGTTGGCCGGTGGTCGATTGACCGAGATAGAAGGCGCGCACGTCCTCGCGCTGGCGAAGATCGGCGGCCGCGCCGGAGAGAACGGAGACGCCGTTTTCGAGCACCGTGGCATGGTCGGCATATCGCAGCGCGACAGCGGAGTTCTGCTCAGCGACGAGGATCGACAGGCCGGTCTCGCGGTTCAGTTTCCTCAGCGTCTGAAAGATGTCCTGGACGATGAGCGGGGCGAGCCCCATTGACGGTTCGTCGAGAACCAGCAGGCGCGGCCGCGACATCAGCGCCCGGCCGATCGCCGTCATCTGCTGCTCGCCGCCAGAGGTCAGGCCGGACAATGTCCGGCGCTTCTCCTTCAGCCGGGGGAAATAACCGTAGATCCGCTCAAGATCCTGATTGATCTCGGTACGGCGGCCGCTGCGGCCGATGCCACCGGCGACCAGGTTTTCCTCGACGGTGAGGCTCTTGAAGCAGTGACGGCCCTCGAGCACCGGAACCAGGCCGGCGCGCACGAGATCGCCGGGCTTGCGGCGCGAGACATCGGCGCCTTCATAGCGGATGGTACCGGCGTTGACCTGGCCGCGCTCGGCCGGCAGCAGGTTGGAGACGGCCTTCAGCGTGGTGGTCTTGCCGGCGCCATTGGCGCCGAGCAGCGCCAGGATCTCGCCGCGCCGGATCTCGAAGGAGACACCATGCAGCGCCGTGATGGCGTGGTTATATGTGGCATGGACCGTATCCACCGCAAGGATGACGTCATTGTCCGGCATGGGCTCTTCTTCCGCGGTTCGAGGAACCGTAAAGGGCCGGGCGCCGCGGAAAGTTCTCCGTGGCGCCCGGCATTGGCTGATCAGTTGGTGGTCACGGCGTTGGCATCATCGGCGGTGCGCAGCTTGATGCCCTTCTCGGCGGCATAGGCCTCGGCGGACTTCTCGATGATCGGCCGCAGCAGCGCCCAGTCCGGTGCGATCCAGTCAGAGACGACATTCCACTTCTTGCCGTCCCACTGCTGGAAGGTCACGTAGCCTTCGCCCTCGTGATTGTCCCAGCTGACATTGATCGAGTGGAACAGGTCCTTGGCGCCGAGCGCTTCGACCTTGGCCGGATCGAGCTTGAGGTGTTCGAAGCCCCAGCGGACTTCGTCGCCGGTCAGTGTGCGGTGGCCAAACTTCTCCTGCGCGACGCGGATCGCCTCGACATTGAGGATGCCGTTGACGATGCCGAGATTGTGGTAGACCGAGCCGATGCGCGACTTGTCTTCGAGGTTGCCCTTACCGGCGCCGTAGACCGTCTTCACGATCTCCTGCACCACCGGATAGGAATTGCCGGAGGCCTGGGTGGTGATGGCGGTGTAGCCCTTGGCGGCGTCACCGGCCGGGATGACGTCCTCTTCGGAATTCGACCAGACATTGCCGACGATATGGTCGACTGGATAGCCGACCTTGACCGCCGTCTTCAGCGCCACCGGATTCATCACGCCCCAGCCGCGCAGGACGACGAAGTCCGGCTTGGCGCGGCGGATGGTCAGCCATTGCGACTGCTGCTCGTTGCCGGGATGCGGCACTTCGATCTGCTGCACCGTGAAGCCGTATTTCTGCGCCAGCAATTCATAGATCGGAATGGTCTCCTTGCCGTAGGGCGAGCCGTGATAGAGCACGACGATCTTCTTGCCCTTGAGCTTGTCGATGCCGCCTTCCTTGGAGGCGATGTAGTTCACGATGCCTGATGTCTCGCTGTAGGGATTGAGCAGCAGCGGGAAGACGTAAGGGAAAACACGTCCGTCGGTGGAGTCGGTGCGGCCGTGATTGACCGTGATCAGCGGCACCTTGTCGGCGGTGATGCGGTCGATCATGGCATAGGCGATGCCGACCGAGAGCGGGTTCCAGGCGGCAGCGCCGGCATGGCTCTTCTGCCGCTCGTAGCATTCGACGCCGCGCTCGACCTCATACTGGGTCTCGCATTCGTCCCAGGTCAGCTTGACGCCATTGACGCCGCCGTCGCGGATGTTGATGAGGTTGAGATAGTCGATGAAGCCGCCGAAGAAGCCGGTGCCGCCGGCCGCATAGGGTCCGACGCGATAGCTCTGCAGCGGGAAATATTGTTCGTCGGCGTGGGCGGCGGGCAAGGCCACCGACACGATCATCGCCGCGGACAGCGCCGCCGCCTTGATTGTGCTGAGGAAGGTCATTGTCAGGATACTCCCGGTATGGGCCGTCTTGGTTCGGCCTCTGGTTCATTTTCAGATGCGAATGCGGGGCTCAGGTCGATTGCCAGGCGAACAGGAGCCGTCTTCGGACCCTGTCCCACAGGGCCGCCAGCCCGTCCGGTTCAAGGATCAGAAACAGGATGATGAGGGCGCCAAGCACGATCCGCTGGCTCATGTCGAGCACGCCCGAGTCAAAGACATCGCCGAGCAGGAAGCCGCCGAGACGGGACAAGCCAAGCGGAAAGACGACGATGAGGGCGGCGCCGAAGAAGGCGCCACGGATCGAAGCGAGGCCGCCAATGATGATGATGAACAGTATCTGGAACGAGCGGTCGAGATCGAAGCCGGCCGGCTCCACGGTCCGCAGATAAGCGAAGGCCCAGATGACGCCGGCGACGCCGATAATGAAGGACGAGATGGCGAAGGCCAGAAGCTTGGTCTTCAGCACCGGTATGCCGATGATGCGGGCGGCGGTCTCGTTGTCGCGAATGGCGATGAAATTGCGCCCGGTCTGCGACGACACCAGCCGATAGGCGAGGAAGGTGAGGATGCTGACGATGGTCAGCGCAAAGAGATAGCGGCCGACGGCACCGTCGAACGCGAAGCCTGAAATCGACAGCTTCGGCGCGTCGATGACACCGGACGCCGAGTCGTTGGAAAACCAGCTGAACTTGGTCAGCGCCCATTGCACGAAGAACTGCGCGGCAAGCGTCGAAACGGCGAGATAAAAACCCTTCAGCCGAAGGCTGGGCAGGCCGAAGACGATGCCGATCGCGGCGGCGACGATGCCGGCGAGAAAGATGCTGCCGATCAGCGGCAGGCCTTCGACCCGCAGGTTGAAATTATAGGCGGCGAAGGCGCCTGCCGCCATGAAGGCGGCGCTGCCCAGCGAAACCTGGCCGGCATAGCCAGTGAGGATGTTCAAACCCACCCCGGCAAGGCTGAGCGCCAGGAACGGCAGCAGGATGGCCTCGAACAGATAGCTCGAGCCGATCAGCGGCACGACGCCATAGGCGAAGGCGAGCAGCAGCACGGGCACGATCCATTTCGGCAGGACGGGCGCGGAGGAGAAATCGCTTGTGATCGCGGTCATGGCTCAGACCCTCTCCACGAGCTTCTGGCCGAACAGGCCGGAGGGACGGATCAGGAGGAAGACGAGCGCTACGACATAGGCGAACCAGCTCTCGATGCCGCCGCCAAAATAGTCGCCGATATAGACCTCGGCGAGCTTCTCGCTGGCGCCGATCAAGAGCCCGCCGACGATGGCGCCGAGAATGGAATCGAAGCCGCCGAGCACCAGCACCGGCAGCGCCTTGAGCACCACCAGCGACAATGAGAACTGTACGCCGAGGCGGGCGCCCCAGAGCAGTCCCGCCACCAAGGCGACGAGACCGGCGGCAGCCCAGACGGTGGCCCAGATCAGCGGCAGCCGCAGGCCAACCGCAAGGGCGGCGAACTGGTCGTCCGCGACGGCGCGGAAGGAGAGACCGATGCGGGTGTAGCGGAAGAACAGCGACAGCAAGAGAACCATGCCGGCGGCGACCACCGCCGCGAAAATGTCGAACTGGCTGATCAGCACGCCGCCGACTTCGAGCGGCACGTCCTCGATGCCGAGGTCGAGGCCATGGACCTGCGTGCCCCAGATCAGCTGGGCGGCGCCCTCGATGATGTAGGAGAGGCCGAGTGTTGCCATGAACAGCGTGATCGGCGGCTTGTTGGTGAGCGGCCTCAGCACCGTGCGCTCGATGGCGATGCCGATCGCCACCATGACGGCGAAGGTGGCAACCAAGGCCAGAGCGAACGGCACACCGCGTTCGACGAGGCTGACGAAGGTGAGTGCCGCGAACAGGAGCAGCGCGCCTTGCGCGAAATTGAGCACGCCTGATGTCTTGTAGATCAGCACGAAGCCGATCGCGACCAGCGAGTACATGACGCCGGAGAGCAGGCCGCCGACGAGCACCTCGATGAAGAACTGGTAGTCGAAATCGGCGATCATATGCCTGCCCCGTCCTCATTGTCGGAGGCGACTCCGAGATAGGCATCGATGACGCGCTGGTCGTTGCGGACTTCATCCGGCGTGGCGTCGGCGATCTTGCGGCCGTAGTCGAGAACGGCGATGCGGTCGGAGAGGCCCATGACGACGCCGACATCGTGCTCGATCAGCACCACGGTGGTGGCGAAGCGGTCGCGCGCAGCGCGCACGAAACCCGCCATCTCGCTTTTCTCGCTGGCGGTCATGCCGGCCATCGGTTCGTCGAGCAGAAGCAGGCGCGGTTGCGCGACCAAAGCGCGGGCCAGTTCGACGCGCTTCTGCAGCCCGTAAGGCAGCGTGCCGGCGAGACGATCGCGAACCCCCGTGAGATCGAGGAATTCGAGGATCTGGTTGGCGCGGCTCAAGGAGTCGCGCCGCTCGCCACGCGAGCGGCCGATGCCCAGCACCTGGCCGGCGAAATTGGAACGGACCTTGTAGGCGAGGCCGGACGCGACATTGTCGAGGACGCTGAGGCCCTTGAACAGAGCAAGGTTCTGAAAGGTCCTGGCTACGCCGAGATGCGCCAGCCGTTGCGTCGGCACCTGGGCATAGCTGATGCCGTCGAGCAGGACATGGCCACGGTCCGGCCGGTAGACACCGCTGATGACGTTGATCAGCGAGCTCTTGCCGGCGCCGTTCGGGCCGATGATGGCGCGGATTTCGCCTGATAGAACCGACAGGTCGATATCGGCCAGTGCGACGACGCCACCGAACGACAGGCCGATGCCCTGAAGCGAGAGCAGCGGAGCAGCGGCGGCCGTGACAGCCCCCGTCGGCTCGGCGCTGCCTTCGGACGGCCGCGCGGGACGGACTGCCGACGGCAGGCCGCGCGCGAAGACTTCCGGCGCATAGACCGAGGCCTCCATCATTCCAAGGGCATAACTGGCCAACGGCATTCCAATCGTCCTCGATTGCTTCAGCAGGCGCAAAGCCTCGTTGACGCTCGATGGATCGAGCGCGCCTGGGAACCTTCATTGGTGTGCAGACCGGACTGCCCAGCCTGCCTTTTGAAAAAGGGCTATTCCGCTGCCAGTGATGCCGCCTGCTCGGCGTCCTCCAGCTCGCGCACGAGCGGGATGACGTGCTCGCCGAAATATTCGACCTCTTCCTGGAAGTGCAGGAAGCCGAGCAGGATGAGATCGGCGCCGGCGCGCTTGAGATCGACGATGCGCTCGGCGACCTGCCGTGGCGTGCCGATCAGGTTCGAGCGGAAGCCGTCATTGTACTGAACCAGATCGTCAAAGGAGGATTTCGCCCAATTGCCCTCGCCTTCCGGTGAGGCCTTGCCGGCATTCTTGACCTCGTGGCCGAAAGCGTTGACGGCTTCGGGATTGGCCTTGGCGATGATTTCGGCGAGCACCGCCTTGGCCTCGTCCTCGGTCTCGCGGACGATGGCGAAGGCGTTGACGCCGACCTTGACGGAATGGTTGTTGGCCTTCGCCTTGGCCCTGATGTCGTCGACCTGCTTGGCGATCTCGGCCGGCGTGTTGCCGTTGGTGAAGTACCAGTCCGAAACGCGTGATGCCATGTCACGTGCGGCGCGCGAGGAACCGCCCTGGAAGATTTCGGGCAGTTGCGGCGGTTTCGGCTTCAAAGAGTACTCGTTGAAGCGGTAGAAATCGCCGCGGAAGGTGAAGCTGTCTTCCGTCCATATTCCACGCAACGCACGGATGAATTCCTCCGAGCGGCGGTAGCGCTCGTCATGGTCGAGCCAATGCTCGCCAATGGCATGGAACTCACCGCGGAACCAGCCGGAGACGAGGTTGATGGCGACACGGCCATTGGTCAGATAGCTGATGGTGGCGAGCTGCTTGGCCGCCAGCGCCGGATTCCAGGGACCGGGCAGGATCGCCGCGATGACCTTGAGCGTCGTGGTGGCCGCCAGCAGGTCGTGGCTGAAGGCCACCGATTCATGCTGTTCGTCGGCGCCGTAGCCGGCGGTGAAACGGATCTGGCTCAGCGCGTAGTCGAAGCCGGCTTTCTCGGCGATCTGCGCCAGCTTGCGGTTGTATTCAGCCGAATGGTTGGTGCGCTGCTCGATGTTGGAAATCACCAGGCCGCCCGAAACATTGGGCACCCAGTAGGCGAACTTGACCGCGTCGGTTCCTGCGTGTGTCATGAACTGTCTCCCATTCAGGCCGTGTCGTTGATCGGTCCGGCGTGGCCGGATTTCGCCAACATTTATTATGTCTACTGATTATATATACAAAGTAGGATTTTCCGTTTTTGGCGCCCGCTTGGGACGGAAATACCAATTTTTCCCTGCCAGGCCGGCTTCGGCTTGTCAGCGCGCGGCTGCAACGTCCCCGGCATTGGCGCCAACCGCCTCGACTGACGGAAGCCTGTCGACCAGCCTTGCAATCTCTCCCGCGACCATTTGGGCGTGGCGGGCGACCTCCGGCAGGCCCATGAGTTCGCCAAAGGTGCCTCGCGCCAGCGGACCGGCGACGAAAAGCCCGGCGACCGACCTGTCGTCCCGACCGATGGCACGGCTATCAAGTGTGGTCGCGATGCCGAGCCCATAGGCGTCAACCTTGATCAGCCCGGCCTCGGCCAGGGAGCGCAGCGCCGGATTGAGCCGTAGCGCCTGACCATGAGCCGGCCCTGTCGTGTTGATGACGGCATCGAAGCGCACCGTCTCGATCCGCGTCTGGCCGCGCCGCTGAAAGCTGACCGCGAGGCTCTCGCCCTCATCGTTCGACGCGACAAGCCTGGCGGCGATGGTGTCGAAGGTGCCGGCGGCCTGGCGGCGGTCGAGCACGGAAGCAATTTGCGGGGCGATCCTGAAGCGATGGACATCCCAGAACACACGCAACTGGCCGACCAGCCTTGCCCGTTCCGGCGGAGCAAGGGCGGCCCACAGCACCGGCCCCTGCAGGCGCAGCTGGTCGAAGACGGACTGCCAGTTGACATTGGCCTCGCGCGCCGACACCAGCGTCGCGCGGATGCTCTTCAGCAAGCCAAGCGCCGATGTGGCCGGCGATGATGCGAAGTCCCCAAAGGGTTCGCCCCGGACATCGGGATGACCGCGCGAGCGCAGCCCGCGGCGCGACAGCGCCAGGATGCGGCCGCGATGGCCACGGCGATCAAGCTCGGCGACCATGTCGGCCGAAGTCAGCCCGGAGCCGACGATCAGCACCGAGGCTTCCGGACCGATCCCGGCAAGTGCCGACGCGGCGTAGGGATCGGCGATGAAGCCCGGCGCTTCGGCCAGCGAGGCAAGCGCTGCCGGGATTGCGGGCGCAGGATGTGTTGCGGCGAGGATGACGATGTCGGCGGCGACAGGTCCGGCGGAGGTCTGGACGGTCCAGCCGGCACCATCGCGTATTACCTGCGTGGCCTGACCTTCGACGTGGCGGACCGCGCCTGAAGCCAAATACGGCGCGAGGTGCTCGGTAACGTAGCGGCCGAACACACGCCGGCGGGGATAGGCGTCGCCGCTCTTCCAGAGCGCATCCGCGTCGTGCTCAAGTTCGCCACTGCTAGCCAACCAGCGCGCAAAATGCTGCTGGTCGTCGGGAGCCATGCTCATTCTGACAGCCGGAACATTGACCCGGTGCGATGGCTCTTCGCTGGAATAGGCCAGGCCGCCGCCGAGCGCCGGGCGTGGCTCGATCACCGAGATCGACGAGCGCTCCGGCGCCCGCGCCAGATGCCAGGCCACAGCCGCGCCGGAAAAGCCGCCGCCGATGATGGCGACGCGGAAGCGGCGGGCCGGAGGCAGCGCGTTCACGAGGCGCTGGCGAGCGACTTCGGCCGGTGGTCGCCGGCGATGGTCTCGCCGAACGGGCCGGTGTTGACCGACGAGCCGGCGGCTTTGACCGGATGATCTGTCGGCAGCTTCGGCAGTACGAGTTCGCCGAAACGATAGGCTTCCTCCAGATGCGGGTAGCCGGACAGGATGAAGGTGTCGATGCCGAGGCGCCGGTATTCGTCGATCCGCTCGGCAATGGTGTCGGGGTCGCCAACCAAGGCCGTCCCCGCGCCGCCGCGCACCAGGCCGACACCGGCCCAAAGATTGGGCGCGATCTCGAGTTTGGCGCGGTCGCCGCCATGCAGCGCGCTCATGCGCGCCTGACCAACCGAATCCATGCGGGCAAAGACTTTCTGGGCCGATGCGATGGTCGCGTCGTCGAGCCGGCTGATCAGCCTGTCGGCGGCGGCCCAGGCCTCCTCGGTGGTTTCCCGTGCGATGACATGCAGGCGAATGCCGAAGGAGAGTTTGCGGCCGGCCTTTTCGGCCAGTTCGCGCACGGTATCGAGCTTGCGCTCGACATCGGTGGGCGGTTCGCCCCAGGTCAGATATTTGTCGATCTCCTGCGCCGCCACTGTCGACCCGGCATCGGACGAGCCGCCGAAATAGAGCGGCGGATAGGGCGTCTGCACCGGCGGGAACAGCAGCCTGCCGTCCTCGATGTGGAAATGCTTGCCCTCGTGCTCGACCGTCTCGCCGCTCAGCACGCGCTTGTAGATTCGCAGGAATTCCTGCGTCACCTCGTAGCGCTCGGCATGCGAGAGGAAAATGCCGTCGCCCTTGTTCTCCAGCGGATCGCCGCCGGTGACGACATTAATGAGCAGGCGCCCGTTGGAGATGCGGTCGAGCGTGGCGGTCATGCGCGCGGCGAGCGTCGGCGACTGCAGGCCAGGCCGCACGGCGACCAGGAAGCGCAGCCGCTCGGTCTGCGGCACCAGCGCCGAGGCAATCACCCAGGAATCCTCGCACGACCGGCCGGTCGGCAGCAGCACGCCATAATAACCCAGCGTGTCGGCCGCCTTCGCCACTTGCGTCAGATAGGGCAGATCGACCGATCTGCCGCCCTCGGCGGTGCCGAGATAACGGCTGTCGCCATGCGTCGGCAGAAACCACAGAACCTTGATGAGGTCGGGAACGTCCTTGGTCACGGCCGGCCTCCCGCAATCAGCGGCGGCGGCCTGACAGGGTTGAAAGCGGGGGCAGAGGGGCGGGCATGGCGGAGTCCTGTCCGGGAAAACCAGATCGCTCGCACACTTTGCTTATTCTATAAACTCTGTAGAGTTAGTTTATTCCAATTCCTCCGGTGAAATTGGAAATTCTCTCCGCAGGATCGCCGCAGCGGTCCCCCACAGTCACGTCGGGAGATTCCGAGGGCCCGGGTCGCAACGCGGCCAGATCAAGTGCGCTTCCACCTCGTTGAGCCGGTCTATCGAACATCAGGCATTCCAATATAATCTGATCATTCTGGTGAACGAAGACGTGGATTTGCCATGGACCTGGATCCTTCGACGCTCAATCGGGCGTTTCCGCTGCGCGATCAGATCTATCACAAGATCCGCAATCTGATTGTCATCGGCCAGATGAAGCCGGGGGAAGTCATCAACGAGGTGGCCATCGCTGAAGCCCTTGGCGTCTCGCGCACACCGGTGCGCGAAGCGGTCAAGCGCATCAGTGACGAGGGTCTCGTCACCATCCTGGCGCAGACCGGTACCTATGTCGCGCCGATCAACCGCGTCGACCTGGAAGAAGCCTATGTCATCCGCCGCGCCCTGGAGATGGAGAGCGCCAGGCGCGCGGCCGTCAAATTCACGCCATCGGCCGGCGAACTTCTGGAGGACAATATGGCGGCGCACCGGCTTGCCATATCGCGCGGCAGATATGCCACCGCGATCCAGCTCGACGACGTCTTTCACCGCACCATCGCCGAAATCTGCGGCCTGCCGAAAATCTGGCGCGCCGTCGACATCTCCAAGGCGCAGATGGATCGGGGCCGCTACCTCGTCATCCCGAAGCCCGGCTATGGCGAACAGACGATCGAACAGCACGGCGCCATTCTCGACGCACTGAAGCGCCACGACGCCGAAGGCGCCGCGCAGGCGATGGAGCACCACATCGAAACGTCGTTCCGCAACACGCTCGAAGTCGCCGCCGAGCTGCTCGGCTGAAGCCGGCCGCACTGGATCCGATCAGACATGCAAAGGCGGATTGATGGCGCGTGTCCGCCTCGGCACGATCTCGAGCTCGCCATCGGGCACGGCGGCCGCGATGCCGACAATGTGCCGGTCCGTCAGACGCAGGCTGCGGAACGCCCAACGCGAGGCATCGTCATCGATCTCGTCGCCGAAATGGGCAATGGGCGGAGAAACCTCCAGGTCCAGTTCAAGCTTCTTCACCGGCAAGGAGAGGCCAATGCCGCGCGCTTTCACATAGGCTTCCTTGAGCGTCCACAGCGTGAAGAAGAAATCCTGTCTCGCCTGCCCGCTCATGGTCTCGAAGCGCGCGCGTTCCCGGGGTGAAAGGACCGCCGGGGCCAGTTCGGCGAGACCGACATCGCGGTCGCGCGGCTCGGCGTCGACGCCGAACTCCGCGAAAGTGGCAATCGCGCAAGCCACCAGGCCATGCGTGTGGGACAGGCTGAAGTGGAGGCCACTGACGCCCAGCCTATCGTCGATGAAGGGGCGGCCGTGCCGGTTGGCGTCAAAGCGCCAGTGTTCCGGGGCGATAGCGCGGTAGCGCGACAGGGTGGTCCTGACCAGGCCGCGAACCGCGAGATGCTGAAGCCGGGCAGGCTCGGACTTGAAGGCGTCATGCCGATCACGCTCAGGCCTACTCAGGAGCCGCAGGCAGGCGGCCTGATCGTCCACGCCGAAGTCGTCGAGCGGGCACGTACCAGAGATCGACCCGGCCGCATCGTGGATCGCTTTCTTTCATGGCCGAAGCCGGCGTGGCGCGGGTGACGACATCACGATTGTTCCAGGCAAATCCGCAGCACTGCGTTCGATCGCGGCCCGATGACGATCCAGGAGCGGAGGACTGCGATGCGCGTCTTCATGTGTCCGGGACAGGGTATCTTGTCGCGACCCACCACCCTGATCGTCCAGGAGGGCGGTTACCCCTCGCCGAGGCCTGGGCTGTCACTGGCGGCGTTTCTTCGAGGATTTGGCGCAGGGCAGGCCCGCTGACGCTTGTCGTTGGCAGACCCGAAGAGACTGTTTGGTGGAGCCAATCGGAATCGAACCGACGACCTCTTGAATGCCATACATTTGTCATAGCCCATCAAGGTCGCTCATATCATAACATCGGAAAGCCTGTGGATGCCGGAATTCCGGGCAATTGCGCGAGATTGTTATAAGGTGTTATCAACATGGGGTAACACCCCGTAACACGGCAGTTTTGCTACCCCGTGTTACCCCTGAAAGCGTTTTTCCCATGGCAAAAGTGCTGACCGCGAAAGCGATCGAGACCGCGCAGGCCACCACAAGCCGGCGCGAAATTCCAGACGGGCAATTGCCTGGCCTCTACCTCGTCGTGCAGACCAGCGGTGCCAAGTCCTGGGCGCTGCGGTATCGCTTCGCCGGCGCGCCTCGCAAGCTGACGATCGGGCCTGTCCTTCTCCGCCGCGAAGAGGAACTGCCAACTCCCCCGACGATCGGCCAGGCCATGACGTTGCCGGAGGCGCGCACCGCTGCGCGCGGGGCCATGCAGTCGCTTTCCGAAGGGCGAGACCCATCTGCCGAGAAGAAGGCGGCAAAGGCCGCGCCGCCGTCCCCCGTCGACCCTGAACGCGATCTTGTGCGCAAGCTGGGCGAGTCGTTCGTCGAGCGCTATTGCAAGCCGCGCAACAAGTCGTGGAAGGAAATCGAGCGCCAGTTCAAGGCCGAGATAAATCCGCATTGGGGCGACAGGCGCGCGCAGGAGATATCGCGCCGTGATGTCCTCGACCTTCTCGACCGCATCGTCGATCGAGGCTCCCCGGTAACGGCGAACAGGGTCTTTGCGACGGTTCGCAAATTCTTCTCCTGGCTGATCGAGCGCGACGTGCTTAGGGAAACACCCTGTGCCGGCGTCAACGCGCCGTCGGCCGAGACCCCGCGCGATAGGATCCTAAACGACGGCGAGGTGCGTCTGTTCTGGCGCGCAACGGCAGAACTCGGCGAGCCGTTCGGCACCCTCTTTCGACTGCTGTTGTTGACCGGCCAGCGTCGTGAGGAGGTTGGCGCGATGACTTGGCGTGAGCTGCAGCTCGACGGCGCCGAACCCACTTGGCAACTGCCGGCATCCCGCACCAAGAACGGCAATCCTCACTCGGTGCCTTTGTCGAAGCAAGCCATCGCCCAAATCAAGACCGTGCGGCGTAAGGCCGGCAAGGCGGGGCTCTTGTTCACGACGACCGGCGAGACGCCTGTGTCGGGCTTCTCCCGCGCAAAGGACAGGCTGGACGCTGGAATGCTTGCCATCGCCAGGGAAGACGCCGAGGATCGCGGCGGCGATCCGGCAAAGGTGAAGCCGGTTCCGCACTGGACGCTCCACGACCTGCGCCGGACGGCCGCCAGCGGCATGGCCAGGCTCAATATCAACCTGCCGGTGATCGAGAAGCTACTCAACCATGTGTCGGGTACATTTTCCGGCATCGTCGGTGTCTACCAGCGGCATGAGTTTTCGGCAGAAAAGCGCGCGGCGATGGCGGCCTGGGGCAACTTTGTCGACGATCTGATGAAACCGACGAAGCCAAATGTTGTGCCGTTGAGGTCGCGAAAACAATGAGTGGCGACGCCAAGAAGTTAAGCGATTTGACCTGGAAACTGATTGCCGATCGGGCCGGCTTGGCGCTTCCGAAATCGGCGGCGGGTAGGCATCGCATGGCTCTCAAGGCGATCGATATCCATAGCGCCATATATCGCGAAGGCGTCCAAAAGGACGACCGAAAGGTGCAAGTCGTCGCGCTGGCGAATTCGAGGTTCGTTGCTCGCGTTCTGATGGACGAAATTTTGGGATGGTCGCTCGACGCTCCCTATTTGCCATCTGCGCATGACAACGAGGCTTGGGGGCATCCGCGAACGCTGCTCTTGAGCCTCATAGAGCTGGCCGAAGGATTCTCGCCGATCGAACATCAGGCAACATTGTCCGTTCCTTTGATGCTTCCTGTGCCTCTCATGAACACGCTGCGCGATTCGCTCGAAGCGCTTGATCAGGGAGAGGTGCACCAATTGGTCATGCCGAAAAGCGACGGCAGACACGATGCATGGACGTGGGATCGTATGCGCTTAAGGGCTGTCCAGCACGTCGAATTCTTGCATGGTCAAGGCATCGGCATCGGCAAGGCAAGGGAGAAGGTCCAGAAAGAAACTGGCATTGCGATTGGTACGCTGGTAAAACTCTCTCAGGAATTTAATAAAGATGAGACGAAGCGCCACCTAGTCAGGTTGGCATTCTTGTTGGGACAAAAAAAGACAACGATAACTATCAATTCCCCGATGATGCTTTGATGCTTCTGGTAGATTTACAGCATGGCCTTGGCAAATTTGGCATCGAATACAAAGTGAAATTTGGCTATAGGCACTCTCGCGGGTGGCGGACGATCCAGTGACGGGTAGGCAACCTAGGACCTCATTGGCAACGCGACTTTAGGGGTAAAGTCGCCCGTTTTGCCCCACGACTTTAGAGGTAAAGTCGGGCTCATCACCACAATATAAACGTCGGACCTGATCGGACATCATCTGTTTCAACGCTTCTGATTTGCGTTGAAGGAGATTGATCGCAATGACCGATGCCGCCGCTCTAGACGAAGTGATGATGACCGCCGCGCAGCTCTGCGCTCGCTACGGCTCGATCACCCCAATGACCCTTTATCGCTGGCTCAAGGACGAACGCCTCGGCTTTCCGCAGCCGCTGCGCATCAATCATCAGCGCTACTGGAAAGCCTCCGAGATCGTCGCGTGGGAAAGTGCGCACGCCAGGCAGTCGACGGCCGTAAAGCACGCGGCCTGACACTTATGGCCACCGGTCCGCGCTACAGCATCTTCCAGAGTGACGCGCTCGACGACACTCGCATCGGCGACCGGCATCTTCGCGTGCTGGCGGTGGCCGGCACCTACGCGGACAACAACGGATGGTTTATCGTGAGCCAGTCGACGTTCGCAAAGCGTGTGAGATGCGCGCGCGAAACGGTCAACCGGATACTCCGGGATCTGGTCGAATTCGGCTATTTGCGCAAGCGCGGGCGAGCCGGTGATGATGGCCGGCGCTTGGTCAGCCAGTACCAAGTTTTGATGGACCGCGAGCCTGTCAATTTGGCTCGCGATGATGCCCCCCATGTGACGCCACGATCACAGGGGGTATGTGACGCCACCGTCACACCCCCTGTGACGCAGCTTGATCACACCCCCTGTGACGCAGCTACGTCACAACAAGGAAACGACCCTTTTATAGAACGACCCTTTTCTCCTAACGGAGAAGCGCGCGCGCTCGACCTCGTTCCAGACGGGAACAAGGATGCGGCCTTCGAAGCATGGTGGTCGCGGTATCCTGAGAAAGTCGGCAAGGGAGCGGCGCGCAAAGCATTCGACCAGGCGCAGCGCAAGACCAGCCTCGATGTGCTGGTGGCTGGCGTTGAGCGCTACAAAGCCAGCAAGCCTGCAGATCGGGCATGGTGCCATCCCACTACATGGTTGAACCAGGAGAGGTGGCTAGACCAGCCGGCTGCAACGGCGCCGCGTACCCTTGGTGACTGGTCGCTCGATCGTCTGAGAGACATGGGAGGCGAGAATGTCGTCGACCATCAGCACTGAGGTCGTGCGCACCGCTACCGAGCGCGACGTGCTTGTCGCTCTGGCGGCGCTCAACCCGCTGCCGAGGCGAGCAAGCATCAATCCAGAACTCGAGTTCGCAGCCTTCCGCACAGGACTGGAAGGCAAGCAACTAGGCATAATCGTGGTTGCTTACGCCGACCTCATGGCGGCGGTGCGAGCCATCGTCCAGGGCGCGCTCGGGCATGGCTATCATCCTTCACCCGCTGAACTGCGGATGCACTGCGATGCCAAGCGGGTCGAGCGATTGGAAGTCGGCGCGGCCGAACGTCGACGCAAGGCGATTGCCGAAGAGGCGGCAGCCTTTGCGCCGCTCCCTATCGAACGAAGCGAGGAGTCAAAGGCACGGGTCAAGGCCGCGCATGAAGAGTTCCTGCGATCACATGCCGAGGCCAAGCTGAACGAGACGGCGCGCGGCTTTGCAAGTGGGGTCAAGCGCTGATGCGCCGCAAAAAGTACAGCGCCCGCCGCACCTGCGGGTCCTCCCGCGCCAAAAAACGTATGCGGGACAGGCGCGCCCGAGCCTTGCCCAGTCAGACGCGTTTTTCAAAGCCTTTACAACTCAACTTGACAACTAAACAGCAGCCTAAAGAGCTCTAAACAATAGGATTTCTCTATCATGGTGAAAATAGACCCCTCGCGATTGACGCATCTCAACCAGATCCGAGGCCGGATGTTGGGCGCGGTCGCCAATCTGAACGACCGTTGCAACGAGTTGTGCCGGCAACGGAGCGCAGCCATGGCCCTCATCGCGAAGCTGGAGGGCTATCTGAAGACTTCTTCGGATCCCGACCAGGTCAGACAGAGCATCGCCCGGGCAAGAGCCGATCTTGCCAAGGTGGAAGCCGACCTGATTTCGGCGCGCGCCGCTGAAGCGGACGCCAGCCAGCGCTCGGCCGCCGCAGGGAACCTGCACAGCAGCTGCCAGCGCATGGTCGACAACCGGGGGAGGTTGGCATGACCTTGGCCGTGAAACTTGCCGGTATGCTGAAAGCGGCGAAGTCCGCCTCGGTGGAAGTCACGGAAGGCCTGGACGCGCTGCGCGCCGAGATCTCCGACCTGAAGGCCAAGCGCAACCAGGTCGAAAGCACTCCAGTGCCGAAGCAGGAAGCGCTGAAGCGGCTTGACGCCTTCCTCGCCCAGCTCGGCGAGCGTGCGGAGCGCTTTTTCTATGCGCAGGTGTTCACGCAGCGCGAGGATTATCGTCCGCCGGCCATACTGCCGAGCAATATGGGTGAGGTCGCTCTCGGCTTCGCGGCGCCGCTGCTGCGCGAGCGTGTCGCCGCGCTGATCAGCGAGAGCTACGGGACCGGCGACGGCCCTTCGACCGAAGCGCATCGGCAGATAGTGACGAAGCTCGATGCCGACATCTTCGAGCTCGAGCTCGCCGAGGAGGCGCTCGTGCGCAACGCGGAAGCCGCCGGCATCGAGATCCTTCGCCGCGCTGACGCCGATCCGCGCGCGGTGCTCGCTTCGGACGATTCGTTGCCGTCCTTATGAACCACACGCGGCGGATGATGTGAGGGCTACCGCGACCCAGTCCGACAACGGCAAGTCGGCCTCCCTGCCGCGAAATTTCCTTCGAGGGTCAAGGCTGACAAGGTCGCATTTTTGAACAAGGAGAAAACACAACATGGACGTTCTCACCAAAGGCGAGATCCTGCTTTTCGGCACCGTTGGCGCGCAATTTTTGCCTGACGTTTCGTTCTTCAGCGACAGCGATGTCGCCACCGCCCTCGCAAAAATCGGCAAACGCGATGTGAAGGTGCGCATCAACTCGGGCGGCGGCTTGGCTGACCAGGGTGTCGCTATTTTCAATCTGCTGAAGGCGCACGCCGGCAAGGTCCATGTCGCCATCGAAGGCGTCGCGGCATCCGCCGGATCCGTGATTGCCATGGCAGGCGACACCATCACGATGAAAACCGGCAGCCTGATGATGATCCACCGAGCGGCGGCGTACACGGTGGGCAACGTCGGCGATCATGAAAAGCAGATCGCGGGTCTGACTGCCACCGACACCGCCATGGCCGAGATCTACGCTGCGCGCACTGGCCGCCCGAGCGCCGAGATCCTCGCCGAGATGACCGCCGAAACCTGGATGACGGGCGAGGAAGCGGTGGCGAAAAAATATGCAACCGGAGTCGAGGCCGAAGCGTCGATGCGTGCCGCGGCGTTCGACTACCGTTTGTACACAAAGGCGCCAGAGCGCATGGTCGCGCTCGCGGCGATGCTGGCAGGCGACTGGACGCCACCGGCCCAGAAGACGCCGGCAAACGCCACCGCCAAGTTCTGGGAGTTTATCAAGGGCCACGGCAAGGCCGTCGAGGCGCTCGCATCGTCATTCGACGCCGAGTTCAATGGCCGCCAGTCGGCGGCGTCGAACTTGGCGTTTTCCGAGGTATGGAACGCCGCGCAGACAGGCGAAACGCCGGCGGACTGGGCTCCGAGCCAACATCAGTTCGCGACGATCGAGCCGGCATGGGCCGCCCAGGCCGAGACCATCCGGCGCGAAATGGCAGACATGGCCGCGACATGCCATCTCATGGGCAAGCCTGGGCGCGTGGCCGCCTTCATCGCCGAGGGCTGCACGCAACGTGTCGTGTATTCCCGGCTCCAGGCCGAAAAGGTCGCGGCCGATTCGGTTGAAATCAGCAACCACTTCCCGATGTCCGAGGATCCCCACTACAAGCCACGGGATCATCATGCGGTCGCGGCCGGCTGGGACAAGGTCATCGACAAGGTCAACAAGAAGTTCGGAGCGTAGCTACCGATGCAAAATAGGACGATCGAGGAACACCACGCGATCCAGTTCCTGCGCACGTTTTGCATCGGCAGGGAGCCAGATCATTTCGTCGATCAGGAATGTATCAACCTGGTGATGAACAGCATGGAGAAACAATACCCCGAGGCCTTCGCCTTTGCGATGCAGGCAGGACCCTTGGTGCGCAATTGGAGGACCGGCAGACTTCAGCCGAAGCTGGCCGTATTGTGCGGGGGCAAGGCCTGATGCTCGCCTGGCTCGCCTTCGCTACTTCTTGCGCCGTCGTGCTCGCCGTGACGGTGCTGTGATGGCCACGCACGTCGAGCATCGGCTGATCTGTGAGATCTGCGGCGCGCCGTTCCTTGCCGTCGTGCAGGGCCGCCGGAAGCCCGCCAGCGTGTGCGGCCAAGCCTGCCGCGCCGAGAGGGCGCGTCGATCGGCCAGGGCGCACCACGCTACGCGGAGACCGCGCGCGGTCACGAATTCCGAATCGAAAGAAGGAAATTAGCAAAATGGCAACCCGCAACGCGATCAACGTCCTGATCAAGCTGCTCGGCGGCGCCGAGATGACGGCCGAGCTGAAGACGCTTGGCACGACCGGCGAGACGGCGATCAAGAAGATCGACGATGCCGCCAAGGGCGTGTCGCTGGCCACTCTCGGCGGCGCCCTGCACAATTTCGGCAGCGACATCGTTTCCACCTTCGAGCGCGTTGCCGCTGGAATTGGTGTGATCAGCGTCGCCGTTTCGGCGGCGGCTCCCTTCATCCTCAGTCTGGCCAAGTCCGGCGCCGAGGCCGCCCAGCAGGCCGGCGACGCGGCGCAGGCGGCCGGCCTGCAGGCGGCTTCCTATCAGAAGCTGGCTTTCGCCGCCGGTGAGGCCGACGTCAGCCAGGGCCAGTTCAACACGGCGATGGCGAGCTTCAACAAGCAGATCGTCAAGACCGCCGACGAGACCGCCAAGGGCGCCGGCAAGATCGGCAGTTCGCTGAATCAGACCGGCGCCGACATCAAGCAGGGCATCGGCTACACCACGCAGGCCTTCGCCGACATCGGCGTCGAGGTCGTCCGCTTCGGCGGCAAGGCGGACAAACTCAAGGCGACGACCAGGGCGGCATCGACCGGTTTCGACATGCTCGGCATCAAGGTCAAGGATGCCGGCGGCAAGCTGAAGGACAATGAAACCCTGCTGAAGCAGGTCGCCGACGCCTTCCAGAAACTGCCGGACGGCGCCAACAAGTCGGCGATCGCGGTCAAGCTGTTCGGCATCGAAGGCACCAAGCTTATCCCGTTCCTGAACCAGGGGGCCAAAGGCATCCAGGGGCTTGAAGACGAGGCGGCGCGGCTGGGAATCATCTTCTCCGACGATCAGATCAAGGCGGCCGAAGCGTTCAACAATTCGTTGTCGGAACTCAAAAAGACCACGGCCGGGCTGTCGCGCCAGGTCGGTCTTATCTTCGCCCCGGCCTTCGCCGCCGCGGCAAATGCTTTCCGCGACATCATCGTGCGCAACCGCGTCGCCATCCTCGATTTCGTCAGGAACGGCGTCCAGACGGCGACGGTCTTCATCAAGGATTTCTTCGCCACGCTGTCCGGCAGGGACGCCGACGTCACGTCAAACAAATGGCTCATCACCTGGCGCGACAACATCGTCGGCTTCGGGCAGGATTTCGAGCACGTCGCGACCGGCGTGATCATCCCGGCCATGACGAAATTGCGGGCCGCCGCCGATCTGACTATTACGGCCATCAACGGCATTTTCGGCACCAACATCACCTCGGGCGAGGTGCTGATCGGCGCCACGATCTTCAAGTTGATCGGTGGTTTCGGACTGCTGCGGTCTGCCATCCTGCTTGTCGTTGAGGCGATTGCGTTTCTCAGCACCGCGCTGACCGCCACTCCCGCCGGACGCATCATCCTGGCTATTGCGGCGGCCCTGGAAGTGGTCATCGCCGTCTGGGAGCGCGAGCGGGCCAAGCGACAGGGCTGGATCAGTTCCACCAACGCGCATAAGGCCGCGCTCGATGAACTGAAGGCGGCTATCGACGCCGTGAAGGCTGGCGTGCCCGGCGCCGAGGAAAACCTCAAGCGCCTGGCGCAGGCGCATCTCGATTCCGCGCGGGCGGCGCTGGAGGACGCTAAGGCGCAGGTCGCGCAACAGCAGCAGATCGTCGACGCCATGAAGCAGGGCGGTGAGTTCGCCGCACCGCTCGGCGCCGACATCGACACGCAGACCGAAGCCCTGCTGCGGGCGAACATCAACCTCGCCAAGCGGACGCGCGAACTCGACGACGTCCAGAAGACGCTCGACGGAAAGGTCGTCGGCAACATCGAGGATCTTCGTCAGGGGACGGCACAGGCCGCAACCGGCGTAACGCAACTCGGCACCGCGGCCGACACCTCGGCCGCCAAGGTCGAAAACCTCGATCATCAGATTACCGTTTTTCGCGGCGGCGGACCGGGCGGCCAATTATCGAAAGAGACATTCGACGTCATCGACGGTGTCGCCCACCGTGCCGACCAGGCCAAGCAGTCTCTCGACGGTGTCGCGGCCAGCGGCAAGTCGGCTGCCGACAACCTGAAGACCGTGTCGAACGACGTCACCAACAGCATCGCCGCGGTGCCCAATGCCATCAAGCCGGACGCAGCTGCGTCCGCCGTCGACGGCATCGTCACCGACGTCAACAAGATCGCGCCAGCCGCGCAGGATGCCGCCAGCGGCGTCAACGACGCGCTAGGCTCGATCGACGCCAGCTCGGCCGACCAGGCGGCAACGGCATTGGTGACGCCGTTCGAAAGCCTGCCGTCCAAGATCGGCGCGATCATGTCCGGCCTGCAGGGCCTGATCCAGGGCGGCTTCGCCAGCCTGTCGTCGATCGTCAGCAGCCTCGCCTCGCAGATCAACGCGCAGATCGCGTCGATCATCTCGGCGTTGCAGCAGGCCGCAGCGGCGGCGGCTTCGCTCAGGTCGCAGGCGGCCAGCTCGTCGTCGTCGGATTCGGGCGGCTCCCATGGCGGTTTCGCTGGCGGCGGCCATGTCGTCGGTGCCGGCGGCCCGACGAGCGACTCGATCCTGGCCTGGCTGTCCAATGGCGAATTCGTCATGCAGGCGGCAGCGGTAAGGCGCTTCGGCGTCGGCTTCCTCAATGCCCTCAACCAGGGTTTCTTGCCGTCGCTGGAGGGATTTTCGCTCGGTGGATTCGTTGATGGCTTCAACCGCTCGATGTCGCAACTGGCGATCCCGCGCATGGCCACAGGCGGCCTGGCGCCTCGACCGGCGACCGGCGGCGCCACAGCTCGCGATTCGGCGACGACGACCTTGCACTTCAGCTTCCCCGGCACCGGCGAGATTTTCGAGGCATTCACCTCGGACTTCGTGGCGTCGCGGATGACGCATGCAGCCGTCAAGGCAGGGCTGTTGTCGACCGGCCGGAAGCCCAAACGCTCATGACCTTCCCCAATACAGGTCTAGGACCGTTTGAAGGCGAAAATGAAAAGTGGTGCTGGCACGCGGCAACCGGATTTACGCAGACCGTGACCATGCCGCTGCTGTCCGCTCCGGAGTGGGATTATGCTCATGCTGCGGTGGCGCATTTCTTCGGCTTCATGGTCTGCGCCATGGCCGATGCGGGCCGGCGTGGCGACGGCGAGCAGCAGGTGATGGCAGACGTTTTGGAGAAGATCCGGCCGATCTTGGAACACCTGAAAAGTGGCTCGATCGGCGTCGAGATCCCCGACAAGGCCAGGCCGTACCTGACCGTCTTATCGGGCGGAAAGAAGGACCAAGAGTAACATTTGGCCGTCGTGTCCGACGACGTGATGACCGGGAACGGCGGCTTTCCCGAGGTCTTAGCCCTAAAACGGAAGAAGCTCCTACAAATGACAAAACGCGATCGTGTTATCGCCGCTATATGGCGACTTGATTTGTAGCGTCCAGCCCTGCCCAAAACGCGCTCCCTTGTCGCGCATCATCTGGGCAACCTGGTCGCAGAGATCGCGAGCTTGGCCGCTGCTCATGTCGAAGACAGCAGTTACGGAACTGCTCCAGCCCGACACTTCGCAAGGTGCGCTGGCAATCCCCGTGTTGTCGATCATCGCGCAAAGTAAAAAGGCGTTTTTGACACTATCTTCAGATTCGCCGGCCGCCGCTGGCCTTAGGAAGGCGACGCCGAACAATATTGAAACAATAACAAACTTTAGCACAGCTCGGCCCTCCCTTTTCCCCGCCGTCAGCATCGCGCAGCGCGCAGCTATGCGCAAGGTGCTTGCAGCGCTCCTAATATGAGGAATATAATCCTCCCGTTGCGGCGACCCCTTCGATGGAGATCGCCACCATGTCCAACACCCTCGCCGACACCCTGGCCGCCCGCGAAACGCTGTACGTGAATTGCAGCCACCCGATGTGCTGCCGATCGACAAAGCTCGACGTCCAGGCGCTGATCGATAAGCTCGGGCCAGATCACGGCTCAATGCATCAGGACTTGGTCGGGCTGTTCGGCTGCTTGAAATGCAAGGCCGAGGGCCGCGATCGCCGGCCGGTGTTCTTCACCTGCATCCCGGACTATGAAGGCCAAAATCGGGAGAGGAATCGCGACTGGAAACCAACGTTCAAGCGTTAGGTGTTTCACGTGGCCAGCACTGAAACAGCGCTTGAGCGTAAGATCCGGCTCTATTCCCATGTGTTGAATCAGAGGTTTATTGGCCCGCGAGTGTCGGCTGCCGTTAGGTCGAACGCCGCCGCCGGCGCGCTGCAACGAGGTGGCGACGATCAACTGGCCGGGAGCATGCCGCCCAGCAGCTTGCTTTTTGCCGCCGCCTCATGATCGAAGTAAAGCCAGTCCCAAGCAGCAGGCAACATTTGCCCGTCGATATTGAAGGGGTCAATGGCAGCAATTAGAAACCTGTCCCCAAGAATTGGCACAAGTTTTCGCGCGAGGGTTGCCGCGCTCTGGCGAGATTTCAACATATACAACAGTGGAATATAGTTCCAGTACGCAATTACATCTGGGTCACCAACGCAGAATTGGTTCATTGATCCAAGTCTAAAATACAACTGCGGTTGAGTTATTTCCGTCGCATCAAAGTTGACAATGTAGACTTTAATCGTCTGATCTTCAGCCATCGCGGCCTCCCTCAGAGGCGATGTGGGTGTTTGCGGTCGGAGTCGCATCGATTGTGGCGATTGATCCTGGCCGATGCCTGTCGTCTAGTAGCAAATCGATTCTGCGTTTTTCGATCAAGTGCTCTTCACGTTGGAGCCGATCAGGGTCTTTGATTGCAAACCAAAGGTTGAGGAACACGGATTTGCCTACCACCGCACAAATGAGAGCTACAAAGACGGCTTGTGGAATTCCGTGCGTCCAGATCGCTCCGGGCACCAAGAAAAACAGCTCGATAAAGCTTTGCCAGTGGGTCGGAGCCAGAACATTGTGAGTGGCTACGCGCTCAACAACTTGTGCGACGCCGCTTAGATTTGGCCAAAAGTTTCCGCCGGCTGAGCTGTTCATTTCTCAGCAAGAGCATAACGGCCATTCGCGCGCAAGCCGATTTGCCCGCGCGCATGGCGCGAGCTGCCGCGCCTTAATGGTAAACTCGCCGACGCGGCAAATTTTGCCGCTTTCGATCACTGCGATTTTCTCAGCCGTACTCCAGGCCCTTCGCCGTTCTCGTCAACGAAGATGACGCCGGCCGCCTCGAGGGCGCCCCGCATCTTGTCGACACTGCTGACGCGAGCATCCTGGCCGGCCTCAAAACGATTGACGGTATTGCCTCCGACATCGGCCGCCTTGGCGAGGTCGAGTGTGCTCCAATTGAGGGCTGCGCGCCCCATTCGGCATTGAACTGGCTTCATGTGGTGTTTTTATCACCAATTATCGTTGACATCAAATAGGGTATGGCATTACCGTTAATGGTGTAAATATCACCGTTGCGGAGGCAAATTCACATGTCGGAAACCATACAAGGACCCGTTGACGCGTTTCCCCACAATCCACAACGCCCTGGCCTCGTCGAGCGCCTGCTGATGCCCTTTGCTGGGCGAGCGGAGGAGGCCACGATGCGAACAGGAAAGTTGAGTTTCATGAACCAGCACGTAAACCGCCGCGCGATCGTCGCGGCATCGGCCGCCGCCGGCATTGCGGGAATGGCAGCCCTTGGAGCGATCGCTAAGGCACACGCCGAGCCCACAGCGAACGCGAAGGGCCGCCCGGCAGTCGATCCGAAGCTCCGGAAGTTGGAAGCCGCCTTCAACGCCGAGTGGAGGAGGTACGAGCAACTCGAGGCGGCGCACACGGCCGCAGAGGAAGCCTTGTTTGTGGCAAAACCGCCAAAGCCAGATCACGTTGAGGCCCCTGCCGAACTCTATGAGCGGTTTCGCACACTGAGAATGGATCAGATGAACACTGGCAACCCGATCTATGCAGCCCTGGATGAGTATCAGGAGATGAACAAGACGCGGCTCGATCAGTGGGAGGCGGAATGCGAAGCAGTTAAGGGCCGACCGGAATTTGAGGAGCCATTCAGGGCCTTTCGCCAACAGTTGAAACGGAACGACGAGGCTGCCGACCGCGTGCTGCGCTATCCGGCGCGTTCTGTTGCCGAGGTCCAGGTGAAGATGCGCGTCCATCGCAAAAACTGCTTCGAAGAGGACCAGTTGGTGGACGCCCTCGCAAGAGACATCGCCCGCATTGCGAAAGTCGAGCGGGCCAGGAGCGGCGTTTCACGGGGAACGGATGCTGTAACAGTTTGAAATCGCATGACTTTGGGGAATTCCAGAGAAGACCGGCAAATTTGCCGGTCTTAAAACCCGACGGTGGCGGATTCATCCACCATCATTTTAACGGCGTTACCCTTGTCGTTACCCTCGAAGCAAAAAGGCCGATCCTCTGGGAACCGGCCATATCACGTAAGTGATTGAATTTGTTTGGTGGAGCCAATCGGAATCGAACCGACGACCTCTTGAATGCCATTCAAGCGCTCTCCCAACTGAGCTATGGCCCCACTCCCGGCAGTCAGCCGGCGCCGTTTCCGGCGAAGAGATCAGCGCGGGTTGGAACACCGCGCCGTTAGTGCAGGCGGCTTCTAACCCCGCCTTTCCAAGATATCAAGCCTTGAATATCGGCTTTTTGTTCACAGGCCGAGAAAGCCTGCAAACGTTGGCGTCCCGGGTCGATCAGACCTCGTCGTCGTCGTCGCCGACGCCGATCATGTCGGCAACGTCGTCGTCTTCTTCTTCTTCGTCGGCAAGGAAGGTGTCATCCTCTTCGTCGCCGAGATCAACGTCCTCGTCATCGCCGAGATCCGGCAGGTCGTCACCCTTGACGTCCTCGTCGGCCTCTTCGAGCGAGACGACTTCAACGCCCTCTTCGTCCTCGGCGTCCACTTCCTTCTCGGCCACTTCCTCTTCCTCCTCGAGGGCGGCGATCTTGCCTTCCTCGAAATAGGAACGCGGATAGGTCTTGCCGGTGTAGGGCGAGACGATCGGGTCCTTGTTCAGGTCGTAGAATTTTCGACCCGTCTCGGGGTCGATACGCTTTGTGCCAAGTTCGGTTTTTGCCACGGCAAGCCTCGTGAATAAAAGAGTGGTCCCCTTAACCACTGTTTGCGGCGCTGTCAAAGCCAAAAGCCGGCGTCACAAAACCAAGTCCTGAAAGGCCTCGCGCCAAGTGACGACCATGGGGATGACCATTTCGCCCCGGCGTGATACGAGACCGCCGCAACAAATGAAAAGCGCCGGCCCGCCGGCATTCCGTCCAGGGAAATTCCATGTCTCACGCCGCCGCTGCCAAGCCGGCCACCGCCCGTAAATCTCAAGCCCTTTCCGGCACCGCCCGCGTGCCGGGCGACAAGTCGATCTCGCATCGTTCCTTCATGTTCGGCGGCCTCGCCTCCGGCGAAACCCGTATCACCGGCCTGCTCGAAGGCGAGGACGTGATGCGCACGGGCGCAGCCATGAAGGCGATGGGCGCGCATATCGAAAAGCGCGGCGCCGAATGGGTGATCCGCGGCACCGGCAACGGTGCGCTCTTGCAGCCGGAAGGGCCGCTCGACTTCGGCAATGCCGGCACTGGCTCGCGGCTGACCATGGGCCTTGTCGGTACTTATGACATGGAGACGACCTTCATCGGCGACGCTTCGCTGTCGGGCCGGCCGATGGGCCGTGTGCTCGAGCCGCTGCGCCAGATGGGCGTACAGGTGCTGAAGGCGACGCCTGGCGACCGCATGCCGATCACGCTGCATGGACCCAAGCATGCCGCCCCGATCACCTACCGCGTGCCGATGGCCTCGGCGCAGGTGAAGTCGGCGGTGCTGCTGGCCGGCCTCAACACGCCCGGCATCACCACGGTCATCGAACCGGTGATGACGCGCGACCATACCGAAAAAGATGCTCAAAGGTTTTGGCGCCAATCTGTCGGTCGAGACCGACGAGCGCGGCGTGCGCCACATCTTCATCGAAGGCCAGGGCAAGCTGACTGGCCAGACGATCGCAGTACCCGGCGACCCGTCCTCGGCCGGCTTCCCGCTGGTGGCGGCGCTGATCGTGCCGGGTTCCGATATCGTTATCGAAAACGTGCTGATGAACCCGACCCGCACCGGATTGCTTCTGACGCTGCAGGAGATGGGCGGCCAGATCGACATTTTGAACCCGCGCAATGCCGGCGGCGAGGATGTCGCCGATCTGCGCGTGCGCTATTCCGAACTCAAGGGCGTCGCCGTGCCGTCGGAACGGGCACCGTCGATGATCGACGAGTATCCAGTGCTGGCTGTTGCCGCGAGCTTCGCCGAAGGCGAGACGCTGATGCAGGGGCTGGAGGAGCTGCGCGTCAAGGAATCCGACCGGCTGTCGGCCGTCGCCAACGGGCTGAAGCTCAACGGCGTCGACTGCACCGAAGGCGAGGCGTCGCTTGCCGTGCGCGGCAAGCCCGGCGGCAAGGGGCTTGGTCGGCATCCCAACGGCCTGGATACGACGGTCAAGACGCATCTCGACCACCGCATCGCCATGAGTTTTCTCGTCATGGGGCTGGCGACGGAAAAGCCGGTGACCATCGACGACCAGGCGATGATCGCGACGAGTTTTCCGGAGTTCATGGGATTGATGAAGGGGCTGGGCGCGGAGATCGAGTGACCGTCGTGGCAACCAATAGCCTTGGCACGTTGGCGGGACAGCGCCCCCCTCTGTCCTGCCGGACATCTCCCCCCAGGGGGGAGATTGGCAGTTTTGGCGCTTCGCTCAATTCTGCAACGTAGACAATTGGCCAAGGCCGCGATGACGGCCGATCTCCCCCTCGTGGGGGAGATGTCCGGCAGGACAGAGGGGGGCGCGAAGGATCGCGGCGCTTGTCTGGATTGTCTATGGTGGCCTGCCAATGACCTCGACCTTCACCATCGCCATCGACGGACCCGCCGGCGCAGGCAAAGGCACGCTCGCCCGGCGTCTCGCCGACCACTACCGGCTGAACCTGCTCGACACCGGCCTCACTTATCGCGCGGTG
This sequence comes from Mesorhizobium huakuii, assembly GCF_014189455.1. Taxonomy (NCBI): domain Bacteria; kingdom Pseudomonadati; phylum Pseudomonadota; class Alphaproteobacteria; order Hyphomicrobiales; family Phyllobacteriaceae; genus Mesorhizobium; species Mesorhizobium huakuii. The sequence continues at coordinate 3,556,146 of NZ_CP050296.1, read as the reverse complement.
GCCTATGCGCTGATCCAGCACGCGCTGCCTCTCGAGAATCTCTCGGCGGCCGAAACCGCCGCCCGCCAGGTCGACCTGGCCAAGCTCGACCGCGCGGTGCTGTCGGCACATGCCGTCGGCGAGGCAGCCTCGAAGGTCGCGGTGTTCCCGACCGTGCGGCGCATTCTCGTGGAAAAGCAGCGCGCATTTGCCAGGACGCCGCCGGGCGCGGTGCTGGACGGGCGCGACATCGGCACTGTCGTCTGCCCCGATGCCGACATCAAACTCTATGTGACGGCAAGTGCGGAGGTGCGCGCCAAGCGCCGGCTGGCCGAGATCGAAAGCATCGGCGGCACCGCCAATTTCACCGAAATCCTCGCCGACATCGTGCGCCGGGACGAGCGCGACATGGGCCGCGCCGACTCACCCTTGAAGCCGGCCGCCGACGCGCACTTGCTTGATACCAGCGAAATGGCTATAGAAGCCGCGTTTCTCGCAGCCATGGCGATCATCGACGAGGTCATGGCCAAGAGAAACAAGGCCTGATCCGGGTTTTCTCCCGCATTTCCGTTGCCGGAAACGAAGAAAATACCCATATCGGGCACGAACCAGCCTGCCAGCATTCTTCATGCGCCGGAATTGCCGCTTTAAAGCGGCCCAGGGCTTTTAAAGCCCGGAACGCCGGCAGGCCAACGCAACGCTAACCCACGGCGCCCGTCCCGCTTAGAGATGCGGGGCACTCCAGGAGAAAATATGTCAGCTGCAAATCCCACTCGCGATGATTTCGCGAGCCTGCTCGAAGAATCTTTTACCGCCGGCCATTCCGGCGAAGGCCAGGTCGTCAAGGGCATCATCACCGCCATTGAAAAAGACATGGCTATCATCGACGTCGGCCTCAAGGTCGAAGGCCGCGTGCCGCTGAAGGAATTCGGCGTCAAGGGCAAGGACACCACCCTCAAGGTCGGTGACACCGTCGAAGTCTATGTCGAGCGCATCGAGAACGCGCTTGGCGAAGCGATGCTTTCGCGTGAAAAGGCCCGCCGCGAAGAGAGCTGGGTCCGTCTCGAGGAGAAGTTCACCAAGGGTGAGCGCGTCGAAGGCGTCATCTTCAACCAGGTCAAGGGCGGCTTCACCGTCGACCTCGACGGCGCCGTGGCCTTCCTGCCGCGCAGCCAGGTCGATATCCGCCCGATCCGCGATGTCTCCCCGCTGATGCACAACCCGCAGCCCTTCGAGATCCTCAAGATGGATCGCCGCCGCGGCAACATCGTGGTGTCGCGCCGCACCGTGCTCGAGGAGAGCCGCGCCGAACAGCGTTCGGAAATCGTGCAGAACCTCGAAGAAGGCCAGGTTGTCGAAGGCGTCGTCAAGAACATCACCGATTACGGTGCGTTCGTCGACCTCGGCGGCATCGACGGCCTGCTGCATGTCACCGACATGGCCTGGCGCCGCGTCAACCATCCGACCGAAATCCTCAACATCGGTCAGACGGTCAAGGTGCAGATCATCCGCATCAACCAGGAAACCCACCGCATCTCGCTCGGCATGAAGCAGCTCGAGAGCGATCCGTGGTCCGAGATCGGCACCAAGTTCCCGATCGGCAAGAAGATCAAGGGTACCGTCACCAACATCACCGACTACGGCGCGTTCGTCGAGCTGGAGCCGGGCATCGAAGGCCTCATCCACGTTTCGGAAATGTCGTGGACCAAGAAGAACGTGCATCCCGGCAAGATCCTGTCGACGACCCAGGAAGTCGACGTTGTCGTGCTCGAGGTCGATCCGGCCAAGCGTCGCATCTCGCTCGGCCTCAAGCAGACGCTGGAAAATCCGTGGGAAGCGTTCGCGCGCAGCCACCCGGTCGGCAGCCAGGTCGAGGGCGAGGTCAAGAACAAGACCGAGTTCGGCCTGTTCATCGGCCTCGAAGGCGACGTGGACGGCATGGTGCACCTCTCCGACCTCGACTGGACCCGTCCGGGCGAGCAGGTCATCGAAGAGTACAATCGCGGCGACATGGTCAAGGCGCAGGTGCTCGACGTCGACATCGAGAAGGAGCGCATCTCGCTCGGCATCAAGCAGCTGGCCCGCGACACGGTCGGCGAAGCGGCGACTTCGGGCGAACTGCGCAAGAACGCCGTCGTCACCTGCGAAGTCATCGGCGTCAAGGATGGCGGTCTGGAAGTGCGGCTGGTCGACAGCGGCATCGAGACCTTCATCAAGCGCTCCGACCTGAGCCGTGACCGCGACGAGCAGCGCCCCGAGCGCTTCACCGTCGGCCAGAAGGTCGATGCCCGCGTCATCGCCTTCGACAAGAAGACCCGCAAGCTGCAGGTCTCGATCAAGGCGCTGGAAATCGCCGAAGAGAAGGAAGCGGTCGCCCAGTACGGCTCGACCGACTCCGGCGCTTCGCTGGGCGATATCCTGGGTGCCGCGCTGAAGAAGCAGGGCAACTAAGTCCTTCGCAACGCGAAACCCTTCGCGTCATCTCGAAAACAAAACCCCGCCGGAGCGATCCGGCGGGGTTTTTCTTTGGAAGCCAGGTCGACTTCTGGCGAAAGCCAGGTCGACGGATGCTGAGCTATGCCCGGCCGTAGAGCGGCACCAGCGTTCCGCTCATCGCCTGGTTGGCGGGCGAGGCGAGATAGGCGATGGCCTCGGCCGCCGCTTCGAGGCTGACCCATTTGGTGAAATCGGCATCCGGCATGTCGGCGCGGTTTGCCGGCGTGTCGAGCGTCGACGGCGCCACGGCATTGACCAGGATGCCCTTGGCCTTGAGCTCTTCGGCCATCGCCACCGTCATGGCCGCGACCGCCGCCTTGCTGGCCGTGTAGGCGACCATGCCGGCACCGCGCCTGGGATCAAGACCCGCGCGTGCGGTGACGTTGACGATGCGGCCTGATGTGCCCGATGTCAGCATCGAACGGATTGCGGCGCGGCTGCACAGGAAGGTGGTGCGGGCGTTGGTGTCCATCATCTCGGCAAAGGACGCCGATTCGATCTTTTCCACCGGCGCCATGGCGAAACCGCCGGCCAGATGGATCGATCCCCACAAGGCAGGAACCTGGGCATAGAAACTTTCAACCTTGGCGGAGTCCGACAGGTCGACATTGTGCGCCAGCTTGACATTCTCGTGCGCGGCGAAGGGAAAATGCTGGGGGTGCCGCGGCGTGCGCGTTCGGCACATGGCAGATCGCGCCCTGTTCCAGCAGCCGGCCAACCACTGCACCGCCGAGCGCGCCGGTTCCACCGGTCACAACGATATGCCTGCCTTGAAGTGTTTCCGTCATCCTGGACCGCTCCTGTCGTGTTTTTATGATTTTGTCGCTTGTTGTGCCCCGCCGACGCGAAGCGTCGCGCCTTTCCGGCGATCACTCAACTGATATCTCGACATGGCAGCTGTCGCGTCTTTGCATGCGTCAGAACGCATATGCCGTCAGCCATGTGGCTGTCGCGGCACAGCCGAGCCGGCAAAGCGTCCGATGCAGGTTGGACAATCAACGCTGGCCTGCAGGCTTCAATCGACCGTGATTTCGATGACGCAGGGCAATCCCGTTGCCCGGGCGCGCTTCAGCGCCTGTGGCAAGGCGCCGATCTCGGCCAGCCGTTCGGCTGATATGCCATAGGCTTCGGCCAGCTTGCAGAAATCCGGCGGCGCCGGCGAGACCCCGACAGGTTCGACGCCGACATCGAGCATCGAGGTTTCGATCTCGCGATAGCCCCTGTTGTTCCAGACCACGAAGATGACCGGCGCGTCGGAATCAAGTGCGACACCCAGTTCCGGCAATGTGAACTGGAAGCCGCCGTCGCCGGTCAGGCAGACGACCGGCACGTCGGGCATGGCAAGGGCGGCGCCGATTGCCGCCGGCGGGCCGTAACCAAGCGCGCCGAAGCCGGTGGCGGCGTTGAACCAGCCGGCCGGTCGATCGTGGTCATAGTAGAGGTTCGCGGCGTAGATCGGCTGTGTCGAGTCGCCGACGATGATGGCGCCCGGCAAAGCATCGCGGATCGTTTCCACGGCATGCACCTGCGCCACATAGGCCGGGCTGAGCTCGGCGAATGCCGCCTTCCGTGCCGCGGCGGCACGTGCCTCACCGTCCGGCGCGGCGGCATGGGCGGGGCCGATCGCCGCCAGCAAGGCTTCGATTGCCTCGGCGCAGTCGGCCTGGATGCCAACCGTCACCGGGCGGCGCGCGAGCTGATCGGCGCCGATGTCGATGCGAATCAGGTTGGAAGGCAGCACAAAGCCACCGTCGCCATAGCCGTCATAGTCGGTCGGGCCGAATTCGGTACCGGCGGCAATCACCAGATCGGCCTCGGCCATCAGGGCACGAACCGCCTTCAGGCTTGGGCTTGCCGGTACGCAGAGCGGGTGGCGGTGTAGCAGACCGCGCGCATTGGTGGTCTCGACGACCGGCGCGCCGAGGGCCTCGGCCAGCCGCCGCAGCGCCGCCTCGGCCCGCTTGGCGCCGCCGCCGGCCAGGATCAGCGGATGGCGGGCAGTGGCGATGAGTTTGGCTGCACTTGCTATTGCCGCACCGTTCGGCGCCGGCGGGGCCGAATTGCTCAGCAGCGCCGCGATATCGTCAGCCGGTATGACCATGACATCGGTCGGGATCTCGATGTGCACCGGGCCGGGCCGCGAGGATGAAAACAGCGCGAAGGCCTGCGCCAGCGCGCCCGGCAATTCGTTGGCCTGGGTGACGCGTAGCGACAGCAGCGCCACCTTCTCCATCATGCCCCGCTGGTCCGGCAGCTCGTGCAGGAAGCCCAGCCCCTTGCCCAGCGTCGGCATGGCGTTGACGCCGGATATGACCAGCATCGGCACCGAATCGGCGCGCGCCTGACCCATGGCGGTGATGGTATTGGTCAGCCCCGGTCCGGTGATGACGAAGGCGACGCCCGGTCTGCCGCTGGCACGGGCATAACCGTCGGCCATGAAGCCGGCGCCCTGTTCGTGGCGCGGCGTGACATGGCGGATTTTCGAGCGCGCCAGGCCTCGGTAGAGCTCGACCGTGTGGACGCCTGGAATGCCGAAGACGGTGTCGACGCCATGCGCTTCGAGCAGCGTGATGAGGGCTTCGCCGAGTGTTGTCATTGGTTCTCCTCCCTTAGAGCCGATCACTGTTCGGAACAGTGATCGGCTCGGTCCCTTTGTTTTCAACGCAATTCCGGACGGAAAACCGCATGTCACTTTTCCTGGAATTGCTTTAGCGGCGCGAGGCCTAGTTCGGCCTCGACAGTCTTGATGCCAATCGCCGCCAATTCGCCGGGCGAGAACATCTCGCCGGCCAGGCAGCCTTCAATCCAGAGTCCGTCGATGATCGCATTGATCGCGATGGCATGGTGGCGCAATTGGCTTGCGTCCGGCGTGCGCCGTTCGGCGGCAAGCACCTCGGTCACAACCGCTTCCACCTCATTGCGAAAGCCAAGGTAGCCTTCGCGGTGGGCGCGAGCCAGGCTCGGATCCGCACCGGCACGGCCGATGAAGGTTGCCCAGAGTGAAAACACCCGCGCGTCGATGATCGGCACGTTGAGGTTGGCGGTGACGAAAGCCGCAAGGCGCTGGCGCGGTGAGGCATCTTCCATGACCAACGCCGCTTTCGCCTGCTCGGTCATGCGGTCCATGAGCGCCGCATAGGCTTCCTGCAGCAGTTCTTCCTTGCCGGGGAAATAGTGCCGGATCAGCCCGGCGGTGACGCCGGCACGCAATGCGATGGTGCGCAAGGTGGCGCCCTGCAGGCCATGTTCCGCCACGCTGTCCAGAGTGGCCTCGATCAGATCCTGCCGCCGCCGCTCTTCGCCCTCGCGGCGGAACCTGCGGCGGGTTGGCGCATTCATTGGCGCAGGATCGGCCGCGTCAGGCATGTCGGCCCACCCTCGCAGGCGATGCAGAGCGCATCCGCCTCGAAGATTTCGACCGTGCAGCCGGCGGCTTCCATCGCGGCCTTGGTTTTTGGAAAGCCCGCAACGGCAATGACCTTGTGTGGGCTGGTCGGCAGCACATTCAGGCTGAGGCCGTTGGAAGCCGCGAACTCGTCGGCGTCGCCTTCGACCAGCCGGATGTTGCGCGCTTTCAGCATCTGATAGAACGGGGCCGGCAAAAGCGGCGAATAGACCAAAGCGAGGTCGTCGGCCAGCGGGCTGATCACCGACATCAGATGCAGGCATGCCTCTTCGCCCTGCCATAGCGGCAGGTCAAAGCCGTAGACGGAAACGCCCAGCGGCGTCAGCAGGCTGGAGACCTGCTGGATGCCTTCCTGGTTGGAGCGGACACCGCGCCCGATCACCAGCGTGCGGGCGTCCAGCCAGACACAATCACCGCCTTCGACCTGGCCAGGCGCCTCGACGCGACCGAGGATCGGAATGCCCAGCCTTGTGTAGGTTTCCTCATGCAGCGAGGGCTCGCTGGCGCGCAAAGGCTTGCCCATGGACAGAATCAGCGCGCCGCGGTCGGTCATCAGCGACGGGTCGTGCGTGAACACCGAATCCGAAAGGCCATCGGCCTTGTCCTCGATCCATTCGATTTCGGCACCGGAAGCCGCCACCAGTTCAGCAAGGAGCGCATGCTGCGATGCTGCTTTCGCCGGATTGAATCCTGGGCCATAGTGCCAGGCAGCTCTGTCGGCGTTGCGCATGGCATTGGCCGCCGACCGCATCAGCACGCGTCGCAGCGGCGCCGCCATGGACTGTGATCCGAAAGCGCTCATCGAAGCCCTTCTTTTGCTGAAAAAAATCAAGAAAATTTCATGAGAGGCTATTTATACACTTGCACAACAAGCTCGCAAGTGCCGTAATGAGCGGGATTGACGGGCTCGCGCCGTTGGGTCCATGCTGAAGTCTGGAGCGGGGCAGTACAGCGTATATGTTGATTAGCCGGATAGACGTTCGACGAACTGCCGCCGACCCTATAGAGGTCACCCGGTGAGCGCGGTGGAGGCTGCCGCAGTCCAATCCGGCAAGGCGCAGGACGGCGCCGCCGAAGCCATCCATGTCGAAAACCTGCACAAGAAATTCGGCCAGTTGCATGTGCTGAAGGGCGTGTCGCTGTCGGCGCGCGATGGCGAGGTGATCGCCATCATCGGCGGCTCGGGCTCGGGCAAATCGACGCTGCTGCGCTGCATCAACTGCCTGGAAAATCCGACCAGCGGCATCATCCGCGTCAATGGCGAGGAGATCAAGCTCAGGGCGGACAGCCATGGCCACACCGTTCCGGCCGACCGCAGGCAGATCGAGCGCATCCGCTCCAAGCTCGGCATGGTGTTCCAGAATTTCAACCTGTGGAGTCACATGACGCTGATCGAAAACGTCATCGAGGTTCCCGTGCATGTGCTCGGCGTCAAGCGCGACGAGGCGATCGTCCAGGCCGAAAAGCTGCTTGTGCGCGTCGGGCTTGCCGAAAAACGCGACGTCTATCCCGCCTATCTGTCGGGCGGCCAGCAGCAGCGCGCCGCGATCGCCCGCGCGCTTGCCATCAATCCGCGCGTCATGCTGTTCGACGAGCCGACCTCGGCGCTCGACCCCGAACTGGTCGGCGAGGTGCTGAAGGTGATCGGCGATCTGGCGCGCGAAGGCCGCACCATGGTGCTGGTCACCCATGAGATGAAGTTTGCCCGCGAGGTCGCGACCCACGTCGTCTATCTCTACAACGGGCTGGTCGAGGAAGAAGGCCCGCCGGAGCAGATCTTCGGCGCACCGAAATCCGAAAGGCTCAAGCAGTTCATCCGCAACATCGGCTAGGGACAGGCCGGGACGGAAGAAAACCGGGAACGAACAACAAACTGGGAGTTTGAAATGAAGACTGTGCTGAAGACATTCGCCGCGGCGCTGCTGCTCGGCGTCGCCGCCATGGGCGTGGCCAAGGCCGATCCGGTCAAGATCGGCGTCGCCGCCGAGCCGTATCCGCCCTTCACCTCGCCGGACGCTTCGGGCAAATGGGTCGGCTGGGAGATCGAGTTCATCGACGCCGTGTGCGCCGAGGAGAAACTCGACTGCGTCATCACGCCCGTTGCCTGGGATGGCATCATCCCGGCGCTGACCACCAAGAAGATCGACCTCATCGTCTCGTCGATGTCGATCACCGACGAACGCAAGAAGACGATCGACTTCTCAGACAAGTACTACAACACGCCGACGGCGATCATCGGACCGAAGGATCAGAAGTTCGGCGCCTCGCCTGACGACCTCAAGGGCAAGGTGCTCGGCGTCCAGGTGTCGACCGTGCACGCCGTCTACGCCAAGAAGCACTTCGGCGCCACGGCGTCCGAGATCAAGGAATACCAGACGCAGGACGAGGCCAACCAGGATCTCGCCGCCGGCCGCCTCGACGCGGTGCAGGCCGATTCCATCGCGCTCGGCGAATTCCTCAAGTCCGACCAGGGCAAAGCCTGCTGCGACCTGAAGGGCATGGTGGCTCCGGATCTCGAGGTGCTCGGACCGGGCGTCGGCGCCGGCGTGCGCAAGGAAGACACCGACCTGAAGGGAAAGATCAACGCCGGCATCAAGGCGATCCGCGCCAACGGCAAATATGACGCGATCTCGAAGAAGTACTTCGATTTCGACATCTACGGTGCCGACGCGCAGTCGAACTGACGACCCTCGCATGAGCCGGAGGCACGACGCCAAGTCGTGCTCTCCGGCTTCCCACGCATGCTTGCCGCCGGCCACTGGCGTCGGCGGATAGAGCCAGCAATCCGGGGGCAAAGCTGATCGACGCATTTCTTCCGGCCTCGGCGGCCGGCATCATCGAACTCCTCTCGCCCGCGCCCGTCGGCTGGGGCGGCACACTCATGCTCGGGCTGCTGCATTCGCTGGAGATTGCCGTCGGCGCCACGATCGTCGGCCTTGCCATCGGGGTCTGCGGTGCCTATGGCAAGCTTTACGGCGGACCGGTCGTGCGCGACCTGCTCGCGGTCTACACCACCGTGGTGCGCGCCGTGCCGGAACTGGTGCTGATCCTGCTGCTCTATTATGCCGGCACCGACCTGATAAACCAGGTGCTGACCGCGATCGGTTACCAGCGTGTCGATATTAGCGGGCTGGTGGCCGGCATAGCCGTGCTCGGCTTCTGCCAGGGCGCCTATTCGACGGAGGTCATGCGCGGCGCGATCCTCGCCATCCCGCAGGGCCAGATCGAAGCCGCCCGCGCCTTCGGCATGTCTCCCGGCCTTCTCCTGCGGCGCATCACGCTGCCGGCGATGCTGCCCTTTGCCATTCCAGGTCTCGCCAATCTGTGGCTGATCGCGACCAAGGACACCGCGCTGCTGGCCGTCGTCGGCTTCTTCGAACTGACGCTGGCGACACGGCAGGCGGCAGGCGTCACCAAGGCCTATCTGATATTCTATCTCGCCGCCGGCGTGCTCTATCTCGCGGTTACGTTGTTTTCGAACTTCCTGCTTGGCCGCGCCGAGAAATGGGCGCGGCGCGGCATGCCTTCGATCAAGGAGGCACGCTGATGGCGGGCGAAGCAGCCATCATCAACACGGCGGCGCGCGCCTCGCTCTGGCTGCAGCCGCATCGCATCGTCCTCATCCTGATCGCGCTCGGGCTGGTGCTGTCGGCCGCCTTTTTCATGCGCTGGGACTGGCTGCCGCAATATTGGGAAATGGGCCTGATGGGCATCTGGCGCGCCCTGTGGATCCTGGCCGTCACCTGCGCGCTCGGCTTCCTGATCGCCGTGCCGGTCGGGCTGGCGCAGGCCGCCGGTTCAACCTGGGTTGCGGCACCGGCGAAAGTCTTCTGCACCATCATCCGCGGTACGCCGCTGCTGTTGCAACTGTGGCTGCTCTATTACGGGCTGGGCTCGCTGTTTCCGCAATATCCATGGATCCGCGACTCCTGGATGTGGCCCTATCTCAGACAGGCCTGGCCGTATGGCGTTCTGGCACTGACCCTGTCCTTCGCCGGTTACGAGGGCGAAGTGATGCGCGGCGCCTTTGCCGGCGTGCCCAAGGGACAGCTGGAGGCCGCCCGCGCCTTCGGCATGAGCCGCTGGAAGATCTTCCGGCGCATCTGGCTGCCGCAGGCCTTCTACCGGGCGCTGCCGACGCTGACCGGCGAGACCGTGTTGCAGTTGAAGTCGACGCCGCTGGTGGCGACGATCAGCGTGATCGACATCTTCGCCGTCGCCGGCAAGGTGCGGCAGGACACCTACCTCACCTACGAGCCCTTGCTGCTGCTGGCGTTGATCTATATGGCGATCACCGGCATTCTGGTCCTGGCCCTCAGCCGGATCGAGGCGCGGATTCCGGTCAAGGTCGGCTAGGAAGACGTGGTGAATAGCGAGTAGTGAGTAGCGAATAGGGGCGCCTCGCTATTCCCCTACTCGCTACTCCCTATTCGCTACTCACTTAGGAACCTATTGCGATGCAACTCAGTCTCGACCAGGCAAGAGGACTGTGCCGGATGGCGGCACTCGGCGCCGGCGCCAATGAGGAGGCGGCGCAATCGCTCACCGCCTCGATCATCGCCGCGGAGGCGGAAGGGCTTTCGACCGTCGGCCTGTCACATTTCATCGATTATCTCGAAGCGCTGGAAGCCGGGCGCATCGACGGCAATGCCGATCCGGTGATCACCAGGCCGGCGCTGGCGGTCTATCTCTCCGACGCACGCGGCGGACTGGCACATACCGGCTTCGACCGGACGATCGACGATCTTGCCAAGGCGGCAAAACTGTTCGGCGTCGCCATCTTCTCGCAGAAAAACGCCTATACATGCGGCGCGCTCGGCTATTTCACCGGCAGGCTGGCCGCACAAGGGCTGGTGTCGTTCGCCGCGACCAACGGCCCGGCGGTGCTTGCCGGCTCGGGCTCGATCAAGCCGGTCTATTGCACCAACCCGATGTCGTTTGCCGCGCCTGCCGCCGACGGCGCGCCGCTGGTCATCGACCAGTCATCGAGCGCCACCGCCTTCGTCAACATCCGCAAGGCGGCCGAGGACGGCAAGAAGATCCCCGAAGGCTGGGCGCTGGACGCCAGCGGCAATCCGACCACCGACCCGGCCGCCGCCATGAAGGGCGCCATGCTTGCCTTTGGCGGCCAGCGCGGCGCCAACATCGCGCTGATGGTCGAAGTGCTGGCGGCGGGCATTTCCGGGGCCAACTGGTCGCTCGATGCGCCCTGGTTCAGCGGCGGGCCGGACAGCCCCGGGACCGGCCTGTTCGTGCTGGCCATCGAGCCCAAGCTGCTCGACCCGGATTTCGAGCAGCGGATGAAGGACCAGCTCGACCGCTTGCGCCGCCGCTATGGCGTGCATGTGCCGGGCCGTGCGCGGGCGGAAGCTGCCGAGAAGGCGCAGGCGCGCGGCATCACCGCGCCCAAGGCGGTGGTGCAGCGCATTTCCGAATTCGCCGAGCGCTATTCGGCCTGATTAGATTTTTTCCGCGCCTCGGTGAACCTTCCCGCGCGCCACGACGACGAATAGCTGTCCGGGTCGGGTTTGCCCGGTCGGTGTCTTCTGTCGGATGCGTCCAGGGCTGGGGCGGGCGTCTCACGCCACGCTGATACCGTCTCAGGTCAGGCTGCCTCGTTGGACCCTGGTTTCGACATGAACCGCACCCGGAAAACCCCGCTTCGGCGGGGTTTTCTGCGTTTCGTCCTGCACACATAAACATGATTGTGAAAGTTAACTTTTGTTAACTTGACTTGACGGGAGCCATCGGGCGTTTGCGAGGAGATATTCAACCAGACAGGAGCTACGATGTCCGTAACCACCGACGCTTCCCGCGGCAGACTGATCATTCCGGCGCTCGGCCGCCTGTATTCGTCGCTGCATGACGCCGGCGAAACTGTGCTGCGCGTCGTCGCCGGCGCGTTCCTCACCATCCATGGCTCGCAGAAGATCACGGATCCCTTCGGCGCCGCCGACATGGTCGAAGGCCTCGGCTTCTATCCCGGCGCCTTCTGGTCGTTGCTTTTGGCCTGCACCGAGTTTTTCGGCGGCATTTTCATCGCCATCGGGTTTTTGACGCGCCCGGCCGCTTTTGCCGGCCTGTTCGTGCTGCTGGTGACCGTCTGGTTCCATTGGGTCACCATGGGCCAGGGTTTTTCGGGCGCCGAAAAGTCGCTTTTGTGGGCCGCGATCCTGCTCTTCTTCGTCATTCGCGGCGGCAACCGTCACTCGGTCGACGCCCGCATCGGCAAGGCGTTCTAACAAGCTTTGAAGAGGGGTGACGCGACGACGCGTCACCCTTTGCCTTTGGCGCAAAACCGACTATGAAACGGCTTCAGCCAAGCCATCTGGAACGTGCGCCGGAGCCAGCCATGACCGAAATCCTGCAGACCCCAAAGCTCGTCGTCGTCTTTGGCGGTTCTGGCTTTGTCGGCCGCCATGTCGTACGCGCGCTGGCCAAGCGCGGCTACCGCATCCGAGTCGCCTGCCGGCGGCCCGACCTTGCCGGCCATCTGCAGCCGCTCGGCAATGTCGGCCAGATCCAGCCGGTGCAAGCCAATGTGCGCGTGCGCTGGTCGGTCGACCGCGCCGTGCAGGGCGCTGACCATGTCGTCAATCTCGTCGCCATCCTGCATGAGACCGGCCGGCAGAAATTCAACACCGTGCACGACTTCGGCGCCCGCGCCGTGGCCGAGGCAGCGCGCTCGGTTGGCGCCGGGCTCACCCATATTTCAGCACTTGGCGCCGATCTGGGCTCCGAATCGGATTACGCGCGCACCAAGGCGCTTGGCGAGAAGGCCGTTCTGGAGACGATCGCCGATGCCGTGATCTTTCGGCCGTCGATCAATTTCGGACCGGAAGACAGCTTCTTCAACCGCTTCGCCAACATGGCGCGCTATTCGCCAGCGCTGCCGCTGATCGGTGGCGGCCAGACCAAGTTCCAGCCGGTCTATGTCGGCGACGTCGCCGAAGCGGTGGCGCGCTCGGTCGACGGCAAGATCGGTGGCGGCCAGATCTACGAGCTCGGCGGCCCCAATGTGCTCACCTTCAAGGAGTGCATGGAAGAGCTGCTCACCGTGATCGAGCGCAAGCGCCTCTTGGTTCCGGTGCCGTGGTGGGTGGCCAACATCCAGGCCTCGATCCTCGGCCTGTTGCCCAATCCGCTGCTGACCAAGGACCAGGTGATGCAGCTGCGCGAGCACAACATCGTTTCGGAAGCCGCCGCCAAGGCCAACCGGACACTTGCCGGGCTTGGCATCCAGCCGCAATCGATCGCGACGATCCTGCCGAGCTACCTCTGGCGCTTCCGCGCCGCCGGCCAGTTCCAGCAGCGCAAGCCCGCGGCATAATTTCCAGAAGAGCCTTGCCCTTCAACGTTGTCGCGATGTGACCTGCATCGGCAGCCCGCCTTGCGGCTGCGTCGTCAATTTCTGCACTGGCCAGGGCTTGGTCTCGGCGGTCGTATCGAAGCGGAAGCGCGACAACAGGATGGCGAGCGCGATGATCGCCTCCTGCATGGCGAAACTGGCGCCGATACAGACGCGCGGGCCGGCGCCGAACGGCAGATACTGAAAACGGTCGATCTTTTCGCGATTTCCCGGATGGAAGCGTTCGGGCAGGAAGGCATCGGGCCTGTCCCACAGCTTCCTGTGGCGATGGACGACCCAGGGCATGACCAGCACGGCGGCGTGCTTGGGGATATAAAGATCCTTCCACGTCTCCGGCACGATCGGCTCGCGGTTGATGGAGGGCGCCGGCGGATAGAGCCGGAGCGCCTCATCGAAAGCAGCGCGGGTCAACGGCATGGCGTCCAGCCATTTCGTCGGATCGGGCTCGCGCGCCAGCACCTCGTCGATCTCCTGCTCGACGCGGTTGCGCTCCCATGGCGATTCGGCCAGGCAATAGAGCGTCCAGCCCAGCGCCCGCGCCGTCGTCTCATGGCCGGCACCGATGAAGGTGATGATGTTGTCCTCGACTTCCGAGCGCGTCAGCCCGTCGGGGCCTTCGGCCTTCAGCAGCAGCGTCAGGAAATCCTGCGGCACGCCATCGGGATCACGCTTGAAACGCTCCTCGCGCATCTTGACGGTGTCGGTGACGATCTTGCGGAAATAGGCCATGGTCTTGCGGCCACGGATGCGGGTGAGCCGCGGCAGCCAGTCGGGCGCGCGCAGCAGATCGAGCGGATCGACACGGCCCATGGTCTCGAACAGGCGGTCGATCTCATTGGCGAAACTGCCCGGCTCGCCCGCGATCTCGCCGGAGAACAGCGTCTCGGCCAGAATGTCGTAGGTCAGCAGCGTCATGTCATGGGCGATGTCGGACGTGCCGCCGTCCTCGTAGCGGATGACAAACTCCAGCGTGCGCTTCAGCATCGGCTGGGCAAAGCCGAAGATGTGGCGCGGCGTGAACACCGGCGCCATCGCCTTGCGCGAGCGCTTCCACACCTCGCCCTCGGCGGTCAGCAGGCCATCGCGCAGGATCGGTCGCAGGATTTTCTGGCGCACCGTCGCCATCTTGTAGTTCTTGGCGTTGTCGACCAGCACATGGCGGATGAGGCCGGGATCGTTGGCGATGACCAGATGCCCGCCAACGCCATTCACCGATATCCAGGGCTCGTTGTAGGTCGGCTCGCCCCACAGTTCGAGCGGATTGCGGTAGACGATGCGGATCATCTCCAGCGTCGAAGGCGGCGACGTGCGCGGCTTCGGTGCGGGCGGGACAAAGGGGGCGGGCTGAGTGTCCATGAAGTGCTCCGCTGCTGCCCTCAATGTAGTGGCTGGCGATCCGGGCGTCCATGTGACCGAACGGCAGGCAATTCACGGCACCAAGCAGATGGTCTGTTCATCCGATCGTGACCGCGCCACCAGGCGCCCCGCCTTGCCCGCCGGAACACTCTGCCGTAGTGACAGTCACCAACAGATACCGCCTGACGAAGGAGCCCGCCTTGAAGCACCAGTTGAACATCATCATCGGCAGCACGCGGCCCGGCCGCGCCGGACCGGTTTTTGCCGAATGGCTGGAGACATTCGCGCGCGAGCACGGGAAATTCGAGCCGGTGCTGACCGACATCGCCGCGTTCCACCTGCCGGTGCTCGACGAGCCGCATCATCCAAGACTCGGCAATTATCAGAACGATCACACTAAGGCGTGGTCGAAGGCGATCGACGCCGCCGATGCCTTCGTATTCGTAGCGCCGGAGTACAATTATTTCGCCGCCCCGGCGATCGTCAACGCGATCGACTACCTGCTGCGAGAATGGAAGTACAAGCCGGCCGCCATTTTCAGCTATGGCGGCGTCTCCGGCGGCCTGCGCGCGGCGCAGGCGCTGAAGCCGCTGCTGGCGCGGTCGGGATCATGCCGATCCCGGAGGGCGTCGCGCTGCCGATGTACCAGAAGCTGCTCGACGAGAATGGCGCCTTCAGCGCCAGTGAACAGGTGACCGGCGGCGCCAAGGCCATGCTGGACGAGCTGTTGCGCTGGAGCGAGGCGTTGAAACCGCTGCGCGCAGCCTGAAAGAGTTCATCTTCGCCCAAATGCCCGGCTTGCTCGCGCCATAAAGAGGTGGAATTGTCAGGACGCGACTGAGCCGGGGGCGGTTCGACGTGCGTTTGCTGCTTGCCTTGCTGCTGTTCTTGTCGGTCACCGCCACCGCGGTGGCGGAGCGGCGCGTGGCACTGGTCATGGCGGAGGACGACTACCGGCTGGTGCGGCCACTGGCCAACCCCATCCATGACGGTGAGGCGATGGACGCGGCGCTGAAGAAGCTCGGCTTCGAGGTGGTGCTCGAAACCAACCGCGACCTCCGGCGCATGCGGCGCGCGCTCGACGATTTCCGCGACGATGCCAAGGGCGCCGATGTCGCTTTGGTCTATTTCTCCGGCCATGGCGTCGAGATCTCGGGCGACAACCGGCTGCTGCCGATCGATGCCGACGCCTCCTCGCTCGACGCGCTGGACAAGACCAGCCTGCCGCTGGAAGAGGTGCGCGATGCGGTCGCCGCTACCGCCAAGGTCGGGCTGATCGTGCTTGACGCCTGCCGCAGCGATCCGTTCTCGGGGAGCACCAACGACGGTCGCGGTGCGGCCTCTCTCACGAAGGATGTAGCCGATAAGGTCAAGCCAGGCCTTGGCCGCGTCGGCCGAGCGGAAAACATCCTGTTCGCCTTTTCGGCCGCACCCGGCGAGACGGCGGCCGACGGTACCGGAGAGAATTCGCCGTTCACCACGGCGCTGACCAAATATCTCGGCACGGACGGGCTCGAAATCCGCTCGGTGCTGACGCTGGTGCAGCAGGAGGTCTACGACCTGTCGCGGGGCAAACAGCTACCCTATGTCGAGAGCGGACTGCCGAAGCTGTTCTTTGCGACCGCGGCGAAGGAGCAACTGCCGGAGCGCGAACGGCTGCTGCTGGCCATGGCCGATGTGACGCCGGAAATGCGCGGCGAGGTGGAGCAGATCGCCAGCGATGCCGACATGCCGCTCGCGCCGCTCTATGGCGCGCTGCTGTCGAAGAACGTTGCCGCGCTCGGTCCCGAGCAGCGCTCGGCCAAGCTCAGGGAAGCCGCGGATGCCTTCGTCAAGGTGCAGCGGGAAATGACCACGCTCGCCTCTGGCGATCCGGCGGTGACGCAGTTGCGGCAGGAAGCGGAACGGCAGCTCTCGCTCGGTGCCTTCGATGCCGCTCGCGCCAAGCTCGCCGAGGCCGCCGGAATCGACAAGGATTCGCGCCAGCGGCTCAAGGCCAATTATGTGGAACGCACGCTTTCGGAAGCGGCAACCCATTCGCTGGAAGGCGGCGCGGCAAGTGCTTTGCTCAGATATCAATTGGCCGCGGATGGCTATGAGAAGGCGACAGCACTCTATCGCGAGGTCAATGGCGAGGACATTCCGGCGGACGACCGGTTGCAGCAGCTTCTCACACTTGCCCGGCTCGGCGATGTCTACACGACGCTGGGCAGGCTGGATGACGCCGCCAGGACCTACAAGGAATGGAATGAAGGATCGACAAGGCGCTCCGGCACCGATCCGAACAACGTTTTCTGGCAGCGGGACGTTTCGCTCAGCCTGGACAAGATGGGCGATACCGCCGTCGCCCAGGGCAAGCTCGCCGATGGCCTTGCCGATTACCAGGCATCGGCTGATATCGCCGAGAAGGTGGCCGCCGCGGCCCCGACCGAACTCGAATGGCAGAGCGATCTTTCCTTTGCCTATGACCGGATCGGCTACGTCATGCGCTCCCAGGGCAATCTCAAGGACGCCATGCCCTATTACCAGAAGGCGCTGGAGGTTTCCAAACGGGTGGTCGGACTTGACCCCGACAACATCAACTGGCAGCGCCGGCTGGGCGTGGCCCACGACTCGATCGGCGACGTGCTGATCATGGCGGGCGATTACAGCCACGCGCTCGACGCCTTCAGTTCGGGCTTTGCGATATGGCGCAAGCTGACGGAGCTGGATCCAGCCAATCTCTCCTGGCAGCGCGATCTGTGCGTCTCCTACACCAAGATCGGCGACAGCTTGCAGATCTTGGGCGAATACAAGAACGCCATCGTTTCCTATCAGGCCGGCCTGAGCCTGAGTTCGGCCCTTGCCAGCGCCGATCCGGAAAATCTCGAAGGCCAGCGCGATATCGCGATCCTTCATGACAGCATCGGCGACGCGCAGCTGATGCTGCAGGCAAATGCCGAGGCTCTGGCCGCGTTCAACGAGGCCAATCACATCTGGGAATCGCTGGTCAAGACCGACCAGAGCAACACGCGATGGCTGCGTGATCTCGAAATCAACTACAGCAAGCTGGGCGACGCACATCTGGCGAATGGCGAGCCGGGAGCGGCGCTGACCGCCTACAAATCAGCACTTGACGCATCTCTTGCCCTGACTGGAAACGACGCCAGCAACAGCCTCTGGCAACGCGATCTGGCGATCAATTGCGGCAAGATCGGCGATCTCCTGGCAAGATCGGGCAACAAGGATCTCGCCACGCAATTCTACCAGCAGTCGCTCGATATCTCCGAGCGCTTCTCCGCCATCGATCCGGACAATTCGATGTGGCTGCGCGATATGGTCATCGGCCATTTCAAAATGGCCGAGATGGGTCTCGATGTCCGTTCGAATTTGACGGCGGCCCTCAAGATCGCCTCCGACATGCAGCAGGCCGGCATCCTATCGCCCGCGGACGCCTGGATTCCGGATGAATTGCGCAAGCGGCTGAAGCTGCTGGATACCCCGGCCAAATGAAAGAGCCGGTCCCCGCCCCGGCTTGCTCGCGCCATAAAGAGATGGAATGGTCGGCAAACGACTGAGCCGGGGGCGGTTCGACTTGCGTTTGCTGTTTGCCTTGCTGCTGATGATTGCGACCACCGCCACCGCGGTGGCGGAACGGCGCGTGGCATTGGTCATGGCCGAAGACGACTACCGGCTGGTCCGGCCCTTGGCCAATCCCATCCATGACGGCGAGGTGATGCAAGCGGCGCTGAAGAAGCTCGGCTTCGAAGTTGTCCTCGAAACCAACCGTGACCTCCGGCGCATGCGCCGTGCGCTCGACGATTTCCGCGCCGATGCCAAGGGCGCCGATGTGGCGCTGGTCTATTTCTCCGGCCACGGCGTCGAAATCTCGGGCGACAACCGGCTGTTGCCGGTCGATGCCGATGCGTCCTCTCTTGACCAGATGGACAAGACCAGCCTGCCGCTGGAAGAGGTACGCGATGCGGTCGCCGCCACCGCCAAGGTCGGGCTGATCGTGCTTGACGCCTGCCGCAGCGATCCGTTCTCGGGAGGCAGTGGCGACGGGCGCGGCGCGACCTCGCTGGCGAAGGATATCGCCGACAAGGTCAAGCCGGGCCTCGGCCGCGTCGGGCGGGCGGAAAACATCCTGTTCGCTTTCTCGGCCGCACCCGGCGAAACGGCCGCCGACGGCACCGGCCAGAACTCGCCGTTCACGACGGCGCTGACCAAATATCTCGGCACCGACGGGCTCGAAATCCGCTCGGTGCTGACCTTGGTGCAGCAAGAGGTCTATGACCTCTCCCGCGGCAAGCAGCTGCCCTATGTCGAAAGCGGCCTGCCGAAGCTGTTCTTTGCGACCGCGGCGAAGGAACAGCTGCCGGAGCGCGAACGGCTGCTGCTGGCCATGGCCGATGTGACGCCGGAAATGCGCGGCGAGGTCGAGCAGATCGCCAGCGATGCCGACATGCCGCTGGCGCCGCTCTATGGCGCGCTGATCGGGACCGACACCAGCCATCTCTCTGCCGACAGCCTGAACGCCCGGCTGCGCGAGGCGGCCGACGCTTTCGTCAAGGTGCGCAGCGAAATGAAGACGCTCGCCTCCGACGATCCCCAGGTGACGGAACTGCGCCGGCAAGCCGAGGAGCAGCTGTCGCTGGGCGCGTTCGATGGCGCCCGCGCCCTTCTCGCCAACGCCGCCGACATCGACAATGTTTCGCGTCAGGCGCTTAAGGTCAATTTCGTCAGCCGAACCCTGTCCGAGGCCGCGACGCGCCTTCCTCTCCGGCGGCGCGGCGCGCGCCGACCTCGACTACGCCACGGCCATTGGTGACTATGAATCGGTGCTGGCGCTGTATGGCGAGGCCGGGCAGACCTCACTCAACCTGGAACAGGCCGACCGCCAGAGCCGCACGCTGGAGGAACTCGGTATCCTCTATACGACGGTGGGCAATGTCGAGGCGGCCGGCCGTGCCTTTACCGCCCTGTTGGCCAACCTCGAGCAGCGGTCGCGTCAGGAAACCGACCCCAGCGTCAAGCGCGATCTCGCCATCGCCCATATCAAGCTCGCCAACACTGAGATGGCACAAGGCGACCTGCCAACCTCGCTGGAACATTATGAGGCGGCCAGGGACATGCTGCAGGACCTGACCGCAAGCGTGCCGGACAAGAAAGACTGGCTCGGTGATCTTGCCATGGCCAATGACAAGATCGGCAATGTGCTGGCGACGCAAGGCGATGTGGGGGCGGCGGCCCAGGCCTATCAACAAAGCCTGTCGATCAAGCAGCGTTTGGCAGATGCCGAGCCGAACAGCGCCTATCTGCTGCGCGACCTGACCATAACCTATGATGAAATCGGCGACCTTGCCCGGACCGCCGGACAGCTGGACGGCGCCCAGACGGCCTTTGAAGAGAGCCTGAGAATTCGGCTCGTGCTGGCGGAGAACAAACCCGATGACCTTGAGCGCCAGCGCGCTGTCTCAGTCAGCCACGATAGGATCGGTGACCTGCTGCGTCAGCGCGGCGACGCCGCCGCTGCACTCGTGGCCTACACCAAGAGCCAGGCGATCGCCGAAGAGCTGGTGCGCCGTGACCCCAACGATACCGACTTGAAGCGCGACCTGTCGATCAGTTACGCCAAGATCGGCAACGCGCTCAACGACCAGGAGAACTGGCCGCCAGCGCTGGCTTCCTATCGGCAAGCGCTGGCCGTGGCGCGTGAACTTGCCGCTGATGATCCTGGCAACACCGAATGGCAGCGCGACCTGTCGGTCTGCCTGGAAAAGGTTGCCGGTGTGCTTGATGCCCAGGGCGATGTCAGCGGCGCACTGCAAAACTATCGGGACAGTTTTGCCATTGCCGATCGGTTGGCCAACCTCGACCCGGCCAATTCCGACTGGCAGCGCGACCTGTCGATCACGCTGTCGGAAATCGGCATGCTGGAGACCAAGCAGCGCCACTTCGAGGGATCCAAGAAGGCCTTCGAAGCCAGCCTCGGCATCCGCCAGAAACTCGCCCAGTCCGATCCGAACAATGCGATCTGGCAGTTTGATCTGGTACAGGCCTACATCAACTATGCCTATGTGGCGAAGGATCCGAAGGCGGTGCTGACCAAGGCGCTGAACCTGACGCTGGAACTCGACCGCACCGGCCGGCTGGCGCCCCGGGACAAATCCACGATCAAATATTTGCGCGACCTTCTCACCAAATTCGGGGCTCAAAAAAATAGCCGGCTGCCAGCCCGGGATTCGGCCCGGAAATGCCCGCAAACCTTGGAAAAACCGCCTTTAGCGCCTATATCTAGTCGATATCAGACGCGCGATTCGGGGCCGATTTTTCGCGCTGTAAAAGCGGCATCTAGACAACAGGTTTTCATGAGCGACCAGACCGAGAACACAAACGGCGCAGAAGCCGAATACGGCGCCGATTCCATCAAGGTTTTGAAGGGGTTGGACGCCGTCCGCAAACGCCCCGGAATGTATATCGGCGACACTGACGACGGTTCCGGCCTGCATCACATGGTCTATGAGGTGGTCGACAACGCCATCGACGAGGCCTTGGCCGGCCACGCCGACCTCGTCACGGTGACGCTCAACCCCGATGGTTCTGTGACGGTGATCGACAATGGCCGCGGCATTCCGACCGATATCCACACCGGCGAAGGCATTTCCGCGGCTGAAGTGATCATGACGCAGCTGCATGCCGGCGGCAAATTCGACCAGAATTCCTACAAGGTGTCGGGCGGCCTGCATGGTGTCGGCGTCTCGGTGGTCAACGCTCTTTCGGCCTGGCTGAAGCTGAAGATCCGACGCAACGGCCAGATCTTCGAGATGAGCTTCACGCACGGCAATGCCGATGCGCCGTTGAAGGCGACCGGCAGCTACGAGCAGGACAAGCAGCCGGGCACCTATGAGGGCCGCAGCGGCAGCTCGATCACCTTCTTCCCGTCGGCCGAGACCTTCACCATGGTCGAGTTCGATTTCGGCACGCTGGAGCACCGGCTGCGCGAGCTCGCCTTCCTCAATTCCGGTGTCCGCATCATTCTGACCGATGCCCGCCACGCCGACATTGTGCGGCATGAACTGCACTATGATGGCGGCCTGGAAGAGTTCGTCAAATATCTCGATCGGGTCAAGAAACCGCTGATCGAGAAGCCGATTGCCATCAAGGCCG
The DNA here is from genome assembly GCF_014189455.1 of Mesorhizobium huakuii. Lineage (NCBI taxonomy): Bacteria > Pseudomonadati > Pseudomonadota > Alphaproteobacteria > Hyphomicrobiales > Phyllobacteriaceae > Mesorhizobium > Mesorhizobium huakuii. Next base: position 3,534,391 of record NZ_CP050296.1, on the reverse strand, counting down.
AGCGCGACGGCATCACCGTCGAAGTGGCGATGTGGTGGAACGACAGCTATCACGAGAACGTGCTGGCCTTCACCAACAACATCCCGCAGCGTGATGGCGGCACCCATCTGGCCGGCTTCCGTGGCGCGCTGACGCGTCAGATCACCGGTTATGGCGAGTCCTCGGGGCTGACCAAGAAGGAAAAGGTCTCGCTGATCGGCGACGATTGCCGCGAAGGCTTGACGGCCGTGCTGTCGGTCAAGGTTCCCGACCCGAAATTCTCCTCGCAGACCAAGGATAAGCTGGTTTCGTCTGAGGTCCGCCCGGTGGTGGAGGGCCTGGTCAACGAGGCCCTCGGTACCTGGCTTGAAGAGCATCCGACCGAAGGCAAGGTGGTCATCGACAAGGTGATCCAGGCCGCGGCGGCGCGCGAAGCGGCGCGCAAGGCGCGCGACATCACCCGCAAGAGCTCGCTCGGCGTTACGTCCTTGCCAGGCAAGCTGGCCGACTGCCAGGAACGCGACCCGGCGAAATCCGAAATCTTCATCGTCGAGGGTGACTCGGCCGGCGGCTCGGCCAAGGGCGGCCGTTCGCGCCAGAACCAGGCTATCCTGCCGCTGCGCGGCAAGATCCTCAATGTCGAGCGGGCCCGCTTCGACCGTATGCTCGGCTCCGACATGATCGGCACGCTGATCACCGCGCTCGGCACCTCGATCGGCAAGGACGAGTTCAATGCCGACAAGCTGCGCTATCACAAGATCATCCTGATGACCGACGCCGACGTCGACGGCGCCCACATCAGAACCTTGCTGCTCACCTTCTTCTTCCGGCAGATGCCGGAACTGATCGAGCGCGGCCATCTCTACATCGCCCAGCCGCCGCTCTATAAGGTGACGCGCGGCAAGAGCTCGCAATACATCAAGAATGAAAGCGCCTTCGAGGAGTTCCTGATCGAGTCCGGGCTGGAGGAAGCTTCGCTTACGATGGGTTCGGGCGAAGTGCGGACCGGGCAGGATTTGCGCGGTGCGGTTGACGATGCGCTGGCTGTGCGCCAGCTGATCAATGGCCTGCACACACGCTACAACAGAGGCGTGGTCGAACAGGCCGCGATCGCCGGCGGACTCAACCCCGAAATCTTCGGCGATCTTGGCCGCGCCAACGCCATGGCGGAGCGGATTGCGCAACGCCTCGACATCATCGCCGAGGACACCGAGCGCGGCTGGACCGGCCGCATGTCGACCTCGAATGACGGCAGCGGCGGCTATGTCTTCGAACGCACGGTGCGCAGCGTCAAGGAATATGCCCATCTCGACATGGGGCTGATCAATTCGGCCGACGCCCGCCAGCTCGACCGCTACGCACAGCGCCTGAGCGAGGTCTACGGGACGCCGCCGGTGCTGCGCCGCAAGGATGTGTCCGAAACCGTCTCGGGCCCGCTGGCGCTGCTCAACGCCGTCTTTGCGACCGGCCGCAAGGGCCTGACCATGCAGCGCTACAAGGGTCTCGGTGAGATGAATGCCGAGCAGCTCTGGGAAACCACGCTCGACCCAAATGTGCGGTCGCTGCTGCAAGTCAAGGTCAACGATGCGACCGATGCCGACAGCCTGTTCTCGCGGCTGATGGGCGACGAGGTGGAGCCACGGCGCGAATTCATCCAGGACAACGCACTGTCGGTCGCCAATCTGGATATTTGATGCTTGTCGCCCAAAGCTGCGCAACGGTTTGGGCGAACGACATGCTCGCAAAAAGCTTAAAGCGCGGCGCCCAAATCCGTTCCGATGCAACGCGCTCTAAGGCTGTAGCGCTGCGCCGAAAAAGCTTGCCAGGGCGGCGTTCAGGCGCTGATGGAACGCTGCCCGGTCGAAGCCGGGGGCGTCAACGCAAGCCATGGGCGCAATGGCGCGCAGGCGAGTGCTGCAAGGCGGCAGGAACGCATAGTGGCCTGCCAGCGGTTCGACATGATACTCCGGCGGTCGAGGCAGCGCCGCACGGACGCGTTCTTCATACCAGGGATCGGGTTGATGCTGGTCGTTGGCCGCGCGCCATAGGAGCACCGGGATCTGAACCGAAGCAAGGCCGGCGCGGTCGAAGGTGAAGCCGAACGCCGGCGCGGCGGCTGCGATGGCGCGGATCCGCAGATCAGGCTTCCACGCATCCGGGGTGGCTGGGCCGCTTCGGCAACGGAATGGACCCCGGCTTTCGCCAGCGTGGTGCAAAGATCATGCTGGGGATTTGCCGCGCAGTATGGATCGATCCTGCCGAGATCGGGTATTCCGCCCGCTTCGACGAGCACCGTGAAGCCGCCATTCGAGAATCCGAAGGCACCGATGAGCTGCGGATCGATGTCTGCATGTCCCTGCCAGTCCGTCAGCATGAAATCGATCAGCCGGCTCAGTTGGGCGGGCCGGCGCCATAGCATCAGCACCTTGCTCTGGTCGTCGAAGGTGTCACCGGCATGGCTGACCGCCGCGACAACGAAGCCGGCTCTCGCCAGGGCGATCGCCGTATCATAATGACCGGCATAGGATCCGCCGCCGCCATGCGAGATCACGATGAGCGGCAGCGCACGGCCTTCTACCGGGCCGGAAGGCGCGACGCGCTGCTTGAAGAATTCCAGCGGCACATAGCGCGGCTCGGCTGAAGTCGGGTACCAGATGCCGGCAGCCAGCGGCGGCTCGCCGCCATTGGGAACGCGAACGGCTTCAAAGCCTACGGAGGAAGGATGCGCGGTGTCTTCGGCAGCCGAACTGGCCGATGTCGCGCCGATCGGCGCACCGGCTGCAGTGGCAAGGGTCGTGCCCCAGGGGAACAGGCAATAGAGCGAGACCAGGCCGACTAAAATTGCTGGGCGCAGCCCGCGGACAGGAGCCCAAATCCGCTGGGCTCTTGCTTTTTGCTTCTCCTGGAATTTCCTTGGAGTCATTTGTCTTCCTGCTCGGCAAGGCACTTCGAAGAAAATTCGTCCGGATTTCCGCTTTTGCCCGACTCGACCTGGGGGTCAAATCACAACAACATGATCGCTTGAGACATTGGTGCGAAGCGGTGCTTCGAATTGTTCCCTCGCCGGCAAACAAAATCATTTTATAGCCTGCCGGAACGGAAGTCCTCTCGGGACATTGTGACAACATCGATCATAGTTTCTCACAGGAGGCCTTCATGGGACGTGGCATTTTGCTCTGGTTGCTCGGTATTCCGATCCCAATCATCATTCTCATCATGCTGTTCGTACGGTAGGGGGCGTTGATGCAGCCCACCATATCGGCTATCGACCTATCCGCTTCAGAAGAAGCCTCCGCTACAGCCGTCAGCTGGGGACCGATCATTGCCGGCGCTTTCGCGGCTTCGACGCTGACCTTCATCCTCATGCTGCTCGGCTCCGGGCTTGGGCTCAGCATGGTTTCGCCATGGTCGGGGTCCGGCGCATCGATCACCACCTTCGCGGTGTCGACCGCGATCTGGCTGGTCGTCGTGCAATGGCTGTCCTCCGGCGTCGGCGGCTACCTTGCCGGACGCCTGCGCACCAAATGGGTCGGCATCCACACTGACGAAGTGTATTTCCGCGACACCGCTCATGGCTTCCTTGCCTGGGCGTCGGCAACGCTGCTTGTCGTCGGCGTCCTCGGCTCGGCGCTATCCGCAGCCCTGGGCTCAGGTGTACAGGCTGTCTCAACCGTAGCATCGGGCGCCGCCACGGGTGCATCGGCTGGTGTCTCGGCCAAGATCGGCAGCGCATCGGCCGACAATGCGACCTCCTATCTGGTGGATTCGCTGTTCCGTCCGGCCGATCCGGCCAAGCTTGCGGCTGCGAATTCTGACGGTGATGCTGCCGCAGTCGGAGAGGCCTCGCGCATCCTGATCGCCAGTGCGGCGGCGGGCGAGATTTCCGCCGACGACAAGACCTATCTGTCGCAACTGGTTGCTGCCCGCACCGGGCTGTCCGCGGGCGACGCCAAGGCGCGTGTCGATGCCTTGGTCGCCAAGGTCGAGGACGCCAAGGTCAAGGCCAAGCAGGCCGCCGACACAGCCCGGAAAGGCAGCGCGACGTTTGCCCTGCTCGGCGCCTTGTCGCTGGTCATCGGCGCCTTCATCGCCAGTGCCGCGGCCGCTCTCGGCGGCAGGCAGCGCGACGAAGAGGAAGCGGTTTTCCTGACCACCCGCTGAACCCAGGCTTGCGCCAGAAATGAAAGAGCCCGGCTTCAAAGCCGGGCTCTTTGCCGTTTCCGCCAATCGGCCAGATCAGTGATCCATGGCCTTGACGATCTCTTCGGTCATCTTCTTGGCGTCGCCGAGCAGCATCATGGTGCCGTCCTTGTAGAACAGCGTGTTGTCGATGCCGGCATAGCCGGAGCCGAGCGAGCGCTTGACGAACAGGCAGGTGCGGGCCTTGTCGACGTCGAGGATCGGCATGCCGTAGATGGGTGAGCTCTTGTCATCCCGCGCGGACGGGTTGGTGACGTCGTTGGCGCCGATGACATAGGCGACATCGGCCTGCGCGAATTCGGAATTGATGTCCTCGAGTTCGAACACTTCGTCATAGGGCACATTGGCTTCGGCCAGCAGCACGTTCATGTGACCAGGCATGCGGCCGGCGACCGGGTGGATGGCGTATTTCACATCGACGCCATTGGCCTTGAGCTTGTCGGCCATTTCGCGCAACGCGTGCTGCGCCTGCGCGACCGCCATGCCGTAGCCCGGCACGATAATGACCTTCTGCGCGTTCATCATCAGATAGGCGGCGTCGTCGGCCGAGCCCTGTTTGACCGTGCGCTCGATGCCATCATCCGCCGCTGCCGCCGTCTCGCCGCCGAAGCCGCCAAGGATGACCGAGATGAAGCTTCGGTTCATGCCTTTGCACATGATGTAGGACAGGATCGCACCGGACGAGCCGACCAGCGCACCGGTGATGATCAGCGCCAGATTGCCGAGCGTGAAGCCAAGTGCTGCGGCGGCCCAGCCCGAGTAGGAATTCAGCATCGAGACGACGACCGGCATGTCGGCGCCGCCGATCGGGATGATCAGGAGGATGCCAAGCACCAGCGAGGCTGCGACGATCAGCCAGAACACCAGTTTTGACTCGGTGGTGACGAGCAAGATGATCAAAACGATCAGGGCGATGCCAAGCGCGGCGTTGATGAAGTGGCGGCCGCCGATCATGATCGGCTTGCCGGACATGCGGCCATCGAGCTTGAGGAAGGCGATGACAGAGCCGGTGAAGGTGATGGCGCCGATGGCGACGCCCAAGCTCATCTCGATCAGGGCCTGGGCGTGGATATCTCCATTCGTGCCAATGCCAAAACTTTCCGGCGCGTAGATGGCGGCAGCCGCCACCATGACGGCGGCGAGGCCGACCAGCGAGTGGAAGGCGGCGACCAGTTGCGGCATCGAGGTCATGGCGATGCGGCGCGCGGTGACGGCGCCGACACCGCCGCCGATGGCGAGGCCAAGCACGATGAGGCCGAAGCGGCCGGCCGACGGGGTCGCCAGCGCCAGCGTGGTGGCGATGGCAATGCCCATGCCGATCATGCCGTACAGATTGCCCTGGCGGCTGGTGGTCGGATGCGACAGGCCGCGCAGCGCCATGATGAACAGGACGCCGGAAACCAGATAGAGGAAGGACGCGAAGTTGGCGTTCATGGCGCTCTACTTGTCCTTCTTCTTGTACATGGCCAGCATGCGCTGGGTGACCAGGAAGCCGCCGAAGATGTTGACCGACACCAGCATCAGCGCGACGAAGCCGAAGCCGGCGGCAACACCGGAAGCGGCGATGCCGACGGCAAGCAACGCACCGACGACGATGACCGAGGAGATGGCGTTGGTGACGGCCATCAGCGGCGTGTGCAAAGCGGGGGTCACCGACCAGACGACATAGTAGCCGACGAAGATCGCCAGCACGAAGATGGCGAAGCGGAAGACGAAGGGATCGATGGCGCCGCCGGAAAGTGCGTGCGCGGCATCACCCGCCGCCTCGGCACCGCCTGGAGCATTGGCCAGGTTCTGCACCGCAAGCTTAACGGCAGCGCTTGCCTGGTCGAGCTGGTCGAGGGCTTTCTGCAGGGTCTGATCCATCACGCGGTCCCTTTCGACTTGGGCGAGGGCGACTTGGATGCGGCGGTTTTCTTGGTCGCGGCTTTCTTTGCAGCAGCCGGCTCGGCCGAGGCGTCGGCGACCATGGTCGTGGCCGGGATCGCTGCCGGCTCGACATGGGGCTGCTGGTCGGCCTTGGCGAAGGCCGGATGCACGACCTTGCCACCGTCGGTCAGCATCGTCGCCTTGACCAGATCGTCGTCGCGGCTGATGGCGAGCGTCTTCGTCGTCTTGTCGACCAGCGTCTCAAGGAAAGCGAACAGGTTCTTGGCGTAGAGCAGCGAGGCGGATGCGGCGACACGGCCCGGTACGTTGAGATGGCCGACGATCTTTACATTGTTGGCCGTGGTGACGACCTTGCCCGGCTCAGCACCCTCGACATTGCCGCCACGCTCTACCGCGAGATCGACGAGCACCGAACCCGGCTTCATCGACGCGACCATCGACGCCGAGACCAGCTTCGGCGCCGGGCGGCCGGGGATCAGCGCCGTGGTGATGACGATGTCCTGCTTGGCGATGTGCTCGGCGGTGAGCGCCGCCTGCTTGGCCTGGTATTCCTTGGACATTTCCTTGGCATAGCCGCCGGCGGTTTCGGCGGCCTTGAACTCGTCGTCCTCGACGGCCAGGAATTTCGCGCCGAGCGAGGCGACCTGTTCCTTGGCGGCGGGGCGCACGTCGGTGGCGGTGACAACGGCACCAAGACGACGCGCCGTGGCGATCGCCTGCAGGCCGGCGACGCCGACGCCCATGATGAAGACTTTCGCCGCCGGCACCGTGCCGGCCGCCGTCATCATCATCGGCAAGGCCCGGTCATATTCCGAGGCACCGTCGATCACCGCCTGGTAGCCGGCAAGGTTAGCCTGGCTGGACAGCACGTCCATCGATTGCGCGCGGGTAATGCGTGGCATGAACTCCATCGAGAAGGCGGTGACACCGGCCTTCGCGAGCGCCGCGACCGCCGCGTCATTGCCATAGGGATCCATGATGGCGATCACCGCTGCACCGGCTTTGTAGCTCTTCAGCTCGGCATCCGTCGGCCGGCGCACCTTGAGCACGACATCGGCCTTGGCGACATCTGCGGCCTTGCCGATCGCGGCACCCGCCTTGGCAAACTCTTCGTCGGGGATACGCGACCTCGTGCCGGCGCCGGTTTCGACAATCACATCGAAACCAAGCCCCGCCAGCCGCTTGACCGTATCGGGCGAGGCCGCGACACGCGGCTCGTTCGCATCAAGCTCACGAGGGATGAAAACCGTCTGTCCCACCGCATGATCCTTTCGGCTGGAACCTGTTTGCGCAAAGTGTCGGCCGGAATCTCCGGCGACGTCAATGGCAACGGGGTTTTGGAAGGTCTATCGCAGAATGAAGGCGCCGACGGCCATGATCAGGATGAACAGGATGGTCGCCGAGAAGAAACCGGCCGCGAAGAAGCCGAAAGCCATCGCGATGAGCAACGCGCCGCAGAAAAGCGATCCGTATTTGGCCAGCGCTAGAAAGCCCGCATAGGTGCGGTCATGTTCCGCATAGTCCATCTTCGCGCCCAGTTCGACAGGACCGGTCGGCGAGTGATCAGCCATAGGAATACCCCTTCGAAGACATCTTTCAGGCACATAGCGAAAAGCCGGGCCGAGAGCAATGGCGCTATTGCCGCATTGGGGCGGACAACTGCCTCAAGGGAAAATTGAAACTGCCGGCCGTCCCTGTGAGGGGCGGCTTGCGCCAGGCCTGCCCGGCGGTCTCAGCCGGCGAGGTGCGGGAAGAGCCCGAGCAGTCCAACGACGATCAGATAGAGCGCGACGATGTAGTTCAGCAGCCGTGGCATGATGAGGATCAGCACGCCGGCGATCAGCGAGATAAGCGGCGTGAGCGCGAGCTGGGAGATGTGCATGTCGGGGTCCTTCGGGGCAGATCAGTTGGCATGATGACGAGACGGAACGGCGGTACGCCGCCGTCATCAAAACGCGGATCTGGCCGGAAAGCTCCCGAGGTTCGTCAAAAATCGCGTAGCCTCAGGCGGCGGCGCGATAATATTTCGCTGTCGGCACGATGGACAAGGGTGTCAGCCGGTTGATGGCCGGATTGGCGAACATCAGCCGCTGCTCCGTCGGCGTCGACCTGAAGAATGGGAACCGTTCGAGCGTCAGGCGCATATTTTCGCCGGCAGGGATTTCGAACAAGGCGATCCGGGTAAGAACGCCTGGAAATTCTTTAGCCTCGGTCCGCTGTACGGCATTGAAATAACGCGAATAAAAATTGGAATGCTCGACCTTGACCGGCGTCAGCACCGAGTCCTGGCCAAAATAGAGCGAGGCCACCATGGCAAGCCTGAGGGTCAGGAACGGCAGCACTCCGGGCGCCGGCGCGCTATCGGGATCGGTTGCAAACCGGGTTCCGTCGATAAAGGTTTCTCCGCGGGCAAGTCGCTCGATCAGTATTTCCGGATAGGCATCGACGGAGGGCGAATTCGCGTGCTCCCGAGAAATGTAATGGAAGCGGATCGTGCTGACCAACTCGCCATAGAAATAGACACCGAACCGGTAGGAATTGGGCAGATTGTCCCAGCGATCCTCGAACATCCCGCCGGCGATTGGGCCGCACATGCCTGAGCGCAGATAGGATTTGTAGCGAAGCCGGTAAATCGCCTCCAAATCCTCGCCTCCGGTAATGAGGCGATAGTCGACATGCTCCAGCAGTTGCATCATCGATCGGTTCAGCACCGAATCGCCGGCTGCCCTGACCACGCCAGACGCATTCCTTGCAGCCGTTGCAGCATCCATCATCTGTCCTCGAAATTCCGCCTATGAATAGGCTATTCGAGCTGAAATGAGACACAAGCTGAAATTTGGATAGCGCCGGTTTACTTTCTGTTAACCTTAACAGCCGGGCGTTCGTTGAGACCGTGGCGCTTGCGTTCGGCAATTGCTGAGCGCGTCGTAACCCATTGTTTTTGCTTTTACATATTTGAAAGACTGATCGTCAATGACACCGTCTTTTGGGCTTGGCCTCACGGCCGACCCGTTCCCGGTGATCAACGCAACGTTGTGCATCGCCCGCACGTGGAACGCCCGACAAAGCGGCGGAACCACCATCAAGGGACCTTCGAAATCACGACAACTGACTGGCTGTCCGTTTGCCGGAACTGGCTGTTCGTTTGCCGGTGAGACGCAGGTCCGCGGCGAATGGCCAGGTGACATTCGACATCGTTTCGATACCCGACGCACTCAGCGCGGCGCCGAAGAGGAAACCTTGCACGAGATCCGGTTTGACCTGCAAAGCCAGGATCTTGAGCTGTTCGAAGGTCTCGACGCCTTCCACGGTCACCGAAAGCCCGAGTGGCCGCGACAGGCTGACAATGCCCTTGAGCAGTTCCAGCGAACGATTGTTCTGGGTGACGTCCATCAGGAACGAGCGGTCGATCTTGATCTTGTCGAGCGGCAGCTTGTGGAGGTAGCTCAGGCTCGAATAGCCAGTGCCGAAATCGTCCAGCGCGATGCGCACGCCGAGCTGCTTCAGTTCCTCGATATACTGGCGCGTCAAAGATTTGTCGTCGAGCAGCGCCGTTTCGGTGACCTCGATCTCCAGCCGGCCGGCGGCGAGGCCGGAATTCGCCAGCGCATCGCGAACCTTCTCGATGACGTCGCGGTTGCGGAAATCCTTGGCCGAGAGGTTGACCGAGACGCTGGTCTGGTCAGGCCATTTGGCGCATTCGGTGCAGGCTGCCTGCAGCACGAAAGTGCTGATCTCGGAAATGATGCCCATTTCCTCGGCCAGCGGAATGAAAATACCGGGCGAAATCGGCCCGAGATCGGGATGATCCCAGCGGCATAGCGCCTCGCAGCTGGCGATGCGCATGGTGCTCATCGCCACGATCGGCTGATAGACCACGCGCAATTCCTTGCTTTCCACAGCGCTGCGCAGATCCGCCTTCATCAGCTGCCGGTTGCGGAATGCCGCGTCCATCGCCGCCTCGAACAGCCGCCAGCCGTTCTTGCCCAGCTCCTTGGCCTTGTAGAGCGCCAGATCCGCCTTGACGATCATGGCGTCGACATCGCTGTCCCTGACCCGCGACAGCACGGCGCCGCCGCTGGCCTGGATGCGCAGCCCATGGCCGGCGACGTCCACCTCGCCCTGCAGCGCCGCAAAGATCTCGTCGATCTGCGTGGTCAGATGGCTCTCGTCCTCGATGCGGTCGAAGAAGACCATGAATTCGTCGCCGCCGAAACGGCTGACGGTGATGCCTTGCCCGGCAACGGCGGCAAGACGCTCGGCGACCGCGTAGATCAACCCGTCGCCGATCGGATGGCCGAGCGTGTCGTTGACGCTCTTGAAATCGTCAAGGTCGAGCACGGCAAGGCCGCAAAAACGATCGCGGTCGCCGGACGCCATCGCCTCGCCGATCAGCTCGTGGAAATAGGCGCGATTGGGCAGGCCGGTGAGATTGTCATAGCGCGCCATGAAGCGGATCTTGTCTTCCGCTTCAACACGCGCCGTCACGTCCTCGAAGGTAATGACACCGAGTTCCTGGCTGCCTTCGCGGGCCGAGAATTCGTAATGCTGGCCGTTGGCGAGGGAAACGAGCACCTTGCGGTCGCGGCCCTCGCGCAGGGCACGCGTCAGCTGAGCCTCGATATAGCGGCAGTCCTTCGGCGCCAGCATGCCGCCGGCAACGCCGCGCATGAGGAGACCATGGATCGACCGCCCGAGCAGCGCATTCGCGGACTTGAGCGACATCAGATGGGCAGCCTCGGCATTGGCCACCACCACCCGGCCATTGGGGCCGAGCATGACAAGGCCGTGCGACATGGTGTTGAGGGCGCGGTCGAACCTGTGCGCGAGCTTCCTCGCTTCCTTGTGGCCGATGACAGCCGAGAAAAGCACGTTGCGGACGTGGTCGGCACTGTTGATCGTGATGAACGTCAACGGGATGATCATCAACCCGAGAACGACCGAGGGGAGATCCATGCGCAGCAAGAGTGCAAGTGCCGCCGGACCAATGAAGGTCACGGAAAAAATCCGCACCATGAGCGGAGAGCCGTAGTTCCGGCCAACAACCGTCACCAGGGTGGCGATGGCCAGCGACGTCGCGGCCAGTTCGGCAAACGGATCGGGATATACATAGATCGATATGAAACACAGCGCGCCCAAGCCGAGGCCCTGGAGGCTGCCCTTGAGGATATAGGTGCGCTCCCACCGCCGCGCCTCTTCGACATTGGCGATTACGCCGCCCGCCTTTCGGAAACCGCGAATGCCGGAGTAGCGGAAAAGGCTGATGGACAGCAGACCAAAAGAAAAGCCCAGAAACAAAGGGTTGTGCGTACGCAGGTAGATCATGAATCCGAGGATCCAGTAGCATACGCCGCCGATCACCAGCATGTGGGCGTTGTCGAACAACGACCGCACAAACTGGATATAAACATCCGCGGGGATGTTTTCGGTTTTTGTTCTGCCCATATTGTCGGCCCAACGCTAAGCCTTGTCATGTCACACCCGCCTTAAGAAAGGCTTAGAACAGTGATTTCGGCTGGGTTGCCAGGGCCTGCAAATGCAGGGCGGATCTGGAAAATCAAGCTTCAGGTAAACAAGGCGTATCCATCATTCGGCGGCCTGAAGTTCCGCCCGCGTCGGCGTGCTTGACAGGCGCCCGAGCAGCCTTTGGCGCTCGCCCGCGCCCTTTGCGCACTGGCCTGCCGGACATGGCCATAGCCGCGGATGAGCGCGGGGAGCGAGACGAGAGCGATCGCCGCATCGGCCTTGCCCGGCGCCAGCGACCTGGCGACGAGCTCAAGATCGCCCTCATATTGTGCCAAAAGCTGCCGTTCCATGCGCCGTTCGGCGGTGTAGCCGAACAGGTCGAAAACGGTGCCGCGCAGGCCCTTCAGCACCGCCAGCACGCGAAAACCCTTCATCATCCACGGGCCGAAGCTTGATTTCCGAGGGCCTCCGTCATTGCCGCGACGGCCCATGATTGGCGGAGCGAGATGGAATTCGAGTTTTTCGTAGCTCTGGAACTGCTTTCCAAGCTCGGCGGCGAAGGACCCGTCGGTGTAGAGCCGCGCCACCTCGTATTCGTCCTTGATCGCCATCAGCTTGAAGAGGTTCCTGGCCGCCGCCTCGGTCACGGCTGTCGAGCCGGGCACGGCCTTGGCCTCGGCAGCGCGCAGCAGCGCCAACCTGTCGGCATAGCGCTTGCCGTAAGCGGCGTTCTGGTAAGCGGTCAGGAAGGCGACACGGCGGGCAATGATCTCGTCCAGCGTCTGTGCGATCGGGTCGGTCTGTCCCGCCTTGCCCGGCTGGGCGACGAGGCCACGCACGAAATCCGGCTGGTGCGCGGCGCGGCGGCCCCAGCGGAAGGCGGCGATGTTCATCGCCACCGCTTCGCCGTTCAATTCGATAGCCTTTTCAACGGCTTCTGCTGAAAGGGGCAGGCCGCCATGCTGGAAGGCAAAGCCGAGCATGAACATGTTGGCGCCAAGCGAATTGCCGAACAGCGATGTGGCGGTGCGGGTGGCGTCGAAGAAATGCGCCTTGTCGTCGCCGGCAGCGGCCCGGATCGCTTTCTTCAGGCGCTCTATCGGCAAGGAGAAATCGGCCGAACGGGCAAACTCGCCGGGCATTATCTCGGCGGTGTTGGCGAGGAAGATCGTATGGCCCTCGCGCACCGCCGTCAGCACCTTCTTGGCGCCCGACACGACGAGATCGCAGCCAAGCACGAGGTCGGCCTTGCCGGCCGAAACGCGGATGGCATGGATGTCGTCCGGCGTGCGGGCGATGCGGACATGGGTGAACACCGAGCCGCCCTTCTGGGCGAGGCCGGCCATGTCGATCATGCCGCAGCCCTTGTCCTCGAGGTGAGCCGCCATGCCGAGCACGGCACCGACGGTGACGACACCGGTGCCGCCGACACCGTCGATGATCGCCGCCCAGCCTTGCTCGCCAAGCGGGAATTCAGCGGGCGTGGGCACGCCGTCGAGCGGATCGGTCTTGCCGGCAAGGCCTTCGGCCTTGCGGATCTTGGCGCCGTGCACAGTGACGAAGGACGGACAGAAGCCGTTGACGCAGGAGAAATCCTTGTTGCAGCTCGACTGGTCGATCTTGCGCTTGCGGCCGAATTCGGTCTCGACCGGCTGGATCGAGACGCAGTTCGATTGTACGCCGCAATCGCCGCAGCCTTCGCAGACCAGTTCGTTGATGAAGACGCGCTTGTCGGGATCGGGAAAGGTGCCGCGCTTGCGGCGTCGGCGTTTTTCGGCCGCGCAGGTCTGGTCGTAGAGCAGGATCGATACGCCCTTGACGTCGCGCAGTTCGCGCTGGACGAGATCGAGGTCGTCGCGATGATGGATGGTGGCACCGGCCGGAAATTCTGCCCTGCCGGCATATTTGTCGGGCTCGTCGGTGACGATTGCGATGCGGTCGACGCCCTCTGCCCGCACCTGCCTGGCGATCATGTCCACTGTCAGGCCGCCCTCATGCGGCTGGCCGCCGGTCATCGCCACTGCGTCGTTGTAGAGGATCTTGTAGGTGATGTTGGCTTCGCTCGACAGGGCGAAACGGATCGCCAGCGTGCCGGAATGGTTATAAGTGCCGTCGCCGAGATTCTGGAAGATGTGGCCGCGCTTCGAGAACGGCGCCTGGCCAACCCATTGCGCGCCCTCGCCGCCCATCGCCGTGAAGCCCAGCGTGTTGCGGTCCATCCACAGCGCCATGAAATGGCAGCCGATGCCGGCGGCGGCGATCGAGCCGTCGGGCACCTTGGTCGAGGAATTGTGCGGACAGCCCGAGCAGAAGAACGGCGTGCGCGAACCGATGTCGGTGGCGTCCGCCAGCATCGCCTGGAACTGGCGCAGTTTCGCCACCCGCGCCGAAATCTCTTCCGACGGGCCGATGGTTTTGACGATCCGCTCGCCAAGGGCGATGGCGATCTCGTTGGGGTCAAGCGCGCCCTTGGCCGGGAACAGCCAGTCGCCGCGCTCATCCTTCTTGCCGACGATGACTGGCTGCGAGGCGGTGCCATAAAGGCTTTCGCGCAACTGCACCTCGATCAGCGAGCGTTTCTCCTCGACGACAACGATGGTGTCGAGGCCACGGGCAAAGTCGGCGATGTGGTGGAGGTCGAGCGGCCAGGGGCAGCCGACCTTGAACAGCCGCACGCCGATGCGGTTGGCGGCGGCCTCATCGATGCCGATATCCTCCAGCGCCTGGCGGACATCGAGATAACTCTTGCCCAGCGTGATAATGCCGAGCTTGGGGTTGCGGCCGCCCGAATAGACGATGTGGTTCAACCCATTGGCATGGATGAAGGCGGAGGCCGCGGCGCGCTTGTACTCGTGCAGCCGCTCCTCCTGGCCGAGCATGTCGATCTCGTGGCGGATGTTGAGGCCGCCCGGCGGCATGTCGAACTCCGGCACGACGATGTTGAGCCGTTCGAGCGAGGCATCGACCGAGGCTGTCGATTCGATGTTGTCCTTGACGCATTTGATCGCCGCCCAGGTGCCGGCGAAACGCGACATGGCAAAGCCGTAGAGGCCGTAGTCGATGATCTCCTGGACGCCGGCCGGGTTGAGGATCGGCACCATCGTGTCGACGAAGAGGAATTCGGTGGCGTGCGCATTGGTCGAGGATTCGGCCATGTGGTCGTCGCCCATCAGGGCGAGCACACCGCCATGCTTGGACGAGCCGGCAAGATTGGCGTGGCGGAACACGTCGCCCGAACGATCGACGCCCGGCCCCTTGCCGTACCAGACGGAAAAGACGCCATCATGGCTGCCCTCGCCCAGCAGTTCCGTCTGCTGCGATCCCCAGCAGGCGGTTGCGGCAAGCTCCTCGTTGAGGCCGGGCTGGAAGACGATATCGGCCCCGGCGAGCTGCTTCTTCGCCTTCCACAGCTGCATATCGAGGCCGCCAAGCGGCGAGCCGCGATAGCCGGAGACGAAGCCGGCCGTGTTCAGGCCGGCGCGACGGTCGCGCTCGCGCTGCATCAGGAGCATGCGGATAACCGCCTGCGCGCCGGACAGGAAGATGCGCTCCTTTCCAAGATCGAACTTGTCGTCGAGCGCGACATCATGCAGCGTCATCAGGCATTTCCTCTGCGATGGCCGCGCGGGGGAAGCGGCCAACGTCGGGATCGGATGACGCATCCTTTCTCCCCTTGCAAGGCAGGTCAAACAAAATCGCAGGGGCCAGGCAACGCGCAACAAACAGTCCGGCGGGTGCCGGACCACGCATGAAACCGCGCGCCAACAATGCTGGGCGCACGAAAATTCCGGCGGGAATCGACGCTGTCGGAAGGTGTCAGCCGGCTTTCGAGCAGTCCGGCTTCGGTTCGCCCGGCAGCTTGCCGTCGGGGTGGCCGGCGAGATCGGGATTGGCCGTGTAGAGCTGGTCGACGACCAGCGGCCGGTCGGGCAGGATCGACTGGTCTTCCGTCGACATCAGCGTGGTGTCGATCTTCTGCAGGACCGCGCCATCAGCGCCCTTGATGCTGATGGCGATGGCGTAGGGCTTGTTCTTGACGATGCAGGTCAGCGCCGGGCTCTCCAGGCTCACCTTGTCGAGCTTCGGCCAGACTTTCTGCTCGACCACCAACGGTGCGCCGCCGGCAGGGTTCTGGAAGCTGGCAACCGCCACTTGGCCCTCGCCCATCGGCTGCAAGGGACGCAGCGTCACGACGTAGGTCGCCCTGGCGAGACGGTAGTTGAAGACGAATATCTTGCCGGAAACCTCGAACAGCTTGCCCTCGCTGTCCTTACCGGTGTCGCGGCAGGCGCCGAGCGCGACGGCGGCGATCAGCGCGGCGCCGACGACGATCGAACGGGAAAATCCTCTAAACATCCTTGACCTCATGGGCCGCCATGCGGCGGCGACGATAGTGACGACTTGCCTTCTGCCGGTTGCCGCACACGGCCATGTCGCACCAAAGGCGGCTGGAATTGCGGCTTCTGTCGACGAACAGCCAGGTGCAGTTTGGACAGATCCTGAGCCTCGCGACCGTGTCGTCGCGCAGCAGCGATAGGGCCGAAACCGCCAGCGCCGCCTCGAAGGCGATCGGCGCCAGGGGATCGCCGAACGGTCTTCCCGGCGCGCCGATCTCGGTCCGGCTGCCGGCCAGCCCCTCGGCACAGGCGCGCAGGAATTCGGGCAGGTCGGCGCTGGCGACAGCGCCCTTCGACACAGCGCCGCGAAACAGCCGGTCGGTCGTCTCGCGGATCGACAGCACGACGGGCGCGATTGCCGTGGGCGAAGATACGGTAAGCCGCCGGTCGCCGAGCTCGGCGGCGCGAAAGCCGCTAGCCGCATCGGCGAAGCGGGCGATTTCGACGGGATCATCGAAACGGTCGAATGTGCGCTCCGGATCGCCGCGCAGCACCACGGTGTTCGCCGTGTCGAGCGCGAGCAGGCCGCCGGTGAAGCGGTGTGGGGTCCAGGCAACCGTCATGCCGCAAAATCTAACCGATAAATCGCATTTGACAAGTTAGATTCGACGATGCAAACCTCCGATGCGCACGGTATTGTCGCCTTTGTCTCGAGCATTCCGTCGTCCCAGGCCGCTGCGGTTGGGCGAGATGCTTCTGGTGTTGTTGAGCATGCTCTATTTTTTCCAGCAGGTGCTGAACGGGCTGCATTCGGGCGCGCTCTATGCGCTGCTCGCCTTCGGCTATGTGCTGATCAACGGCATCCTGCACCGCACCAACCTCGCCTACGGCGCGCTGTTTGCCTTCTGCGGGCAGGCAATGATCCTGAGCGTCGCCTTCGGCTATCAGGTGCTGTGGCTGACACTGTTGGCGTCGGTGCTGTTCGGCGTCGTCGCGGCATTCCTTTATGCCGCGCTGATCAGCCATGTCCTGTCGCGCAGCGTCTTCGAACCGCTGGCCGACCGCTCGCCCAATGCCATCGTGGTGACCACGCTGGGCATCCTGATCGTCTTGTCGGAAGCAAGCCGCATCGCGGCCGACACGCATGATCTGTGGCTGCCGCCAATGCTGGCAGAGCCCATCGTTTTCGCCGAAGGCTCCGGCTTCAAGGCGACGCTGACGCTGATCCAGGTGCTCGACTGCGCGGTGGTGCTGGCAGCGGTTGCACTCGCCACCTCTGCATTTGCCCGCTCCAACTTCGGCCGCTGCTGGCGCGCTGTCTCCGATGACCCACGCGCCGCAGCCCTGTGCGGCGTCGATGTGCGTTACGTGTTCCGGCATGCCGTGCTGCTCGGTGGCTTCTGCGCCGCGCTGGCCGGTGTCATGGCCAGCCTCTATTATGGCAATGTCAGCTTCGGTTCCGGCCTCGTCTACGGCCTGAAGATCCTGTTCGTGACGGCGGTCGGCGGCTATCTCTCGCCGCCACGGGCAGCACTTGGCGCGGCCGCCTTCGGCATGGCCGAATCACTGTGGGCCGGCTATTTCCCGCTCGAATGGCGCGACGCGTGGATGTATCTGTTCCTGGTGGCCATGCTGATCCTGATCGGCGCCGGCCGCGACACCGGCAAGGTCGTCTGAACCATCAGACTTTGGTTGCATGACGCCGGGGCAGACCGCCCTTGTCCGGCCCCGCCCTTCATCCGATACCGTTTTGCTGCTTCGGTCCGTGTTGACCCGTCCGGCCACGCGCGGCATACCGTTGGGCCACGCGGCGTGACGGCAGGGGGAGCCGGCACGCCATCGGCACAAGGGAGGACTGCATGGAAGGGCCGCTCGCTCTGTCACGGGGCATCGACCGCCTCAATGAATTCATCGGCAAATCGGTATCCTGGCTGATCCTGCTGGCGATCCTGGTGAGCGCGGCCAACGCCGTCATCCGCAAGGTCTTCGACATTTCGTCGAATGCCTGGCTGGAGCTGCAATGGTACCTGTTCGGCGCCGCCTTCATGCTGGCTGCCGCCTATACGCTGAAGCAGAACGAGCATATCCGCATCGACATCGTCTACGGTCTGTTTTCACGCCGCGTGCAGCACTGGATCGACCTTCTCGGCCATCTCCTCTTCCTGATGCCGTTCGTGACGCTGATGGTGTTCTATTTCGTTCCCTACGTATCCCTGTCGTTCCGCAGCGGCGAGATGTCCAACAACTCCGGCGGGCTCATCATCTGGCCGGCCAAGGCCATCCTGCTGGTCGGCTTTTTCCTGCTCGCGCTGCAGGGCATTTCCGAAATCATCAAGAAAATCGCCATCATGCGCGGCGACATGGACGACCCCAATCCGTTCATATCGGCACATGAGCAAGCCGAACTCGAAGCCAAGGCACTGGCCGACGAGGTGCGCTCATGATGGAATTCATCGCCCAGAACATGGCGCCGATCATGTTCGCCTCGCTGATCATCTTCCTGCTGATCGGCTACCCCGTGGCCTTCTCGCTGGCCGCCAACGGCTTGATGTTCTTCTTCATCGGCGTGCTCCTCTCGCCCTATTCTGGTGGATCGATCAATCTCGCCTGGCCGCTTCTGCACGCACTGCCGGATAATTTCTACGGCTCCAGGGTGATGTCTAACGACACGCTGCTGGCCATTCCGTTCTTCACCTTCATGGGCATCGTGCTCGAACGATCCGGGATGGCGGAGGATCTGCTCGACACGATCGGACAATTGTTCGGGCCGATCCGCGGCGGCCTCGCCTACGCAGTGATCTTCGTCGGCGCGCTGCTGGCGGCGACCACCGGCGTGGTGGCGGCATCCGTCATCGCCATGGGTCTGATCTCGCTGCCGATCATGTTGCGCTACGGCTACGACCGCCGGCTGGCTGCCGGTGTCATCGCGGCGTCCGGCACGCTCGCCCAGATCATCCCGCCATCGCTGGTGCTGATCGTGCTTGCCGACCAGCTCGGCCGCTCGGTCGGCGACATGTATGCCGGCGCTCTGATCCCGGGCCTGGTGCTGACCGGCCTCTACGCGCTCTACATCCTGATCATGTCGATCGTCCGGCCGAAGTCGGTGCCGGCTCTGCCGCTCGAGGCCCGCACGCTCGGCCACGGCGTTCTGTCGCTGCTGGTGGCGCTGGTGGTGGCGGTGGCCATCTCCTATGCCGCGTATCGCTATCTCGCCCCAACCCATGGCGACAATGCCGACATTCTCGGCGCCTCCGTAGGGGTGCTCTTCATCTACATCGTGGCAATTGCCGACAAACGCCTGAACTTCAACATGATGTCCAGGCTGGCGCAGCAGGTGGTCATCGTGCTGATCCCGCCGCTGGCGCTGATCTTCCTGGTGCTTGGCACCATCTTCCTCGGCATCGCCACGCCGACCGAGGGCGGCGCCATGGGCTCCGTCGGCGCCTTGATCATGGCAGCGGCAAAAGGTCGGCTGTCGCTGGACGTGATCAAGCAGGCACTGACCTCGACGACGCGGCTGTCGTCCTTCGTGCTGTTCATCCTGATCGGCGCGCGCGTGTTCTCGCTGACCTTCTACGGCGTCAACGGCCACATCTGGGTCGAACACCTTTTGATCTCGCTGCCAGGTGGCGAAGTCGGCTTCCTGATCGGCGTCAACATCCTCGTCTTCTTCCTGGCCTTCTTCCTCGATTTCTTTGAGCTGGCCTTCATCATCGTGCCGCTTCTGGCGCCGGCGGCCGACAAGCTCGGCATCGACCTGATCTGGTTCGGCGTGCTGCTCGGCGTCAACATGCAGACCAGCTTCATGCATCCGCCCTTCGGCTTCGCGCTGTTCTACCTGCGCTCGGTCGCCGCGCGCGTGCCCTATCTCGACCGCCTCACCGGCAAACAGATCGCGCCGGTGACGACCGGCCAGATCTATTGGGGCGCGGTGCCTTTCGTCCTGATCCAGGTGGTGATGATCGGGCTGACCATCACCTTCCCGCAAATGGTGATGCGCTACAAGGGCACGGCGATCGATCCGGGCACGATCGACTACAAGGTGCCGGAGGTGCCCGGCCTGTCGCCGCTCGGTACACCGCCGGCTGCCGGCACGGCCCCTGCCAATGGTGGCAGCGCACCGGCCGCGCCCGGCACACCAGACCTGTCGCAGCCGCCAAACTTCGGCGATGCGCCGCCGGCCAAGCCGGCGACACCGGCGCCGGACTTGTCGCAGCCGCCGAGCTTCAACTGATGGAGACGACGCCATGAAAGCGGTACGGCTGGAGGCGGTTGGCAGCATAGCGCTGCGTGAGGTCGACAAACCTGTCCCCGGCCCGGACGAGCTTCTGGTGCGCATCGAAGCCTGCGGCGTCTGCGGCACCGACCGCCACCTCTTCCATGGCGAATTTCCTTGCCGGCCACCGGTGACGCCCGGACATGAATTTTCGGGCATCATTGAGGCGGTCGGCAACGCCGTCTCCGGTTTTGCCGTCGGCGACCGTGTCACCGGCGATCCCAACATCGCCTGCGGGCGATGCCCGCATTGCCATGCCGGCCGGGTCAATCTCTGCCGCAATCTCAATGCCATCGGCATCCACCGCGATGGCGGCTTTGCCGAGTATGTCGTGCTGCCGCAGAAACAGGCCTTCATCCTGCCCGCCGACTTGCCGCCGACGCATGGCGCCTTCTGCGAGCCGCTCGGCTGCTGCCTGCATGGCGTCGACCTTGCCGAGATCAGGCCGGGCAGCTCGGTGATCGTGCTGGGCGGCGGCGTGATCGGCCTGCTCACCGTGCAGCTGGCGCGGCTGGCCGGCGCCACGACCATCATCCTGTCGACCAGGCAGGCCTCGCGGCGCGCCCTTGCCGAGGAACTCGGCGCGACAGCGACGGTCGATCCCACCGCCGTCGATGTCATAGAGGCCATCGCCGGAGCAGCTGGGCTGGTTCCCGGTGGCGCCGACGTGGTGTTCGAATGCGCCGGCGTGCGCGACACCGTCGAGCAGTCGATGCGGCTGGCAAGGGCCGGAGGCACGGTCGTCATCGTCGGCGTGACGCCACAAGGCATGAAGGCGGAATTCGAGCCCTTTGACCTGCTGTTTCGGGAATTGAAGGTGGTCGGCTCGTTCCTCAATCCCTATACGCATCGCCGTGCCGCCGAGCTGATCGCGTCGGGTGCGATCGAGATCGACCGGCTGATCTCCAGGCAGGTGCCGCTCGAAGAGGCGGCCGATGTGATCGCCAATCCGCCGGCGCCCGGGGAGGTCAAGGTGCTGGTGGTGCCGAGCCGGCCCTGAGCCAAGGCCAGCCGCGCCCCGGCCGCTTGCCGCCACACCGCCGATCGGCTATTCAGCCAGCGCCGAAAAAGACATGACCGGTTCGGTAGTCTGGTCTCCTCCGTTCCTGTTTTTCGAGCGGAGGCCTGTTCGCCGCATGAATATGCGGGAGAACCCGCGGCCGGCAAGCGAGGCGAAAGCCCGCGGGCCGGTTGGGCCATGTCCGGATTTTCCTGATATTACGGTCCCGCCGGTTCTCGGTCTGCAGCCAAGCCTGTCCGCGTTTCAACCGTGACAGGACAAAGACCATGAAACTGAACCACCTCAACCTCACCACATCAGAAGTCGCGGCTCTTGCCGGCTTCTTCACCAGCCATTTCGGCTTCGAACTCGTCGCCATGCGCGGCAAGCAAGCCTTCGCGATCCTGCGCGGAGCCGATGGGTTTTCCCTCAACCTGATGACGCCAGGCAAGGGAGAACCCGCCGCTTACCCGGACAGCTTTCACGTCGGCTTCTTCATCGGCAACCCGGACCTTGTACACGCCAAGCAGGCTGAACTTGCCGAAGCGGGCTTCGCGCCGGGTGAGGCGCAGGATCTGACGCGTGGCGGTGTCGACTCGACGAGCTTCTACTGCCTTGCGCCTGGCGGAATACTGATCGAGGTCAGTTCCTTGCAGGCCTGAAAAGAAAGAACCCCGGGCGTGTCGCCCGGGGTCTTTCAACCAATGCGATGGGATAGTTTTACAGCTTGCCGTTGCGCTGCTGGACCATCATGAAGGTGTCGTAATTGTACTCGGCCACCTGCGCCCAGAGATAGTGCTCCTTGCGGAAGCCTTTGATCGATTCCCAGATCTTCTTGAACGGCGCGTTCGAGGCCTCCATTTCGGCATAGACCTCGTTGGCCTTCTCAAAGCAGGCGGCCATGATCTCCTGGCTGAACGGACGCAGTTTGGCGCCGCCGGCTACCAGCCGTTTCACCGCTGGAGGGTTCACATAATCGTATTTCTGCAGCATGTCGGCGTCGGCAGCTTGCGCCGCGGTGCGCAGCAGCGACTTGTAAGCCGGCGAAAGTTCCTCGTATTTCGCTTTGTTGAACATCAAATGGACGGTCGGGCCACCTTCCCACCAGCCGGGATAGTAGTAATAGGGCGCGACCTTGTAGAAGCCGAGCTTCTCGTCGTCATAGGGGCCGACCCATTCAGCGGCGTCGATGGTGCCTTTCTCCAGCGCCGGATAGATGTCGCCGCCGGCGATCTGCTGCGGCACGACACCGAGCTTCTGCACCACCTTGCCGGCGAAGCCGCCGATCCGCATCTTGAGGCCGGAGAGGTCGGCGACGGTGTTGATCTCCTTGCGGAACCAACCGCCCATCTGCACGCCGGTGTTGCCGCCCGGCAGGCCGAAAAGACCTTGCGTAGCGAGGAACTCGTTGAACAGGTCGATGCCGCCGCCATGGTAGTGCCAGGCATTCATGCCGCGCGCGTTGAGCGAAAAGGGAACCGCCGCGCCGAGCGCCCATGTCGGGTCCTTGCCCCAGTAATAATATGCCACCGTGTGGCAGGCCTCGACCGTGCCGGCCGTGGTGGCGTCGGCGGCCTGCAGGCCGGGCACGAGTTCGCCCGCGGCAAAGACCTGGATCTGGAAATTGCCGTCGGTGGCTTCCGACAGCATCTTGGAGAACACCTCGGCACCGCCATAGATGGTGTCGAGCGATTTCGGGAAGGACGACGCAAGCCGCCATGTCACCTTGGGATTGGACTGGGCGATTGCCGGGGCGGCAAGCGTTGCCGCCGCCGCCGCGGCGCCGACGCCGGTCACGCCGGCCTTGCGAATGAATGAACGACGATCCATGCAGTTCCTCCCTTTTGGATCAACAGACCGACATTCGGGAAATCCTCGGGCTCCCGCATCGGTTGGCAGAAACAATACACAGGCGAGAAGTCTAGTCCAGCACGGCGGCCGGATTTGGTAACCAAGCCATGCGACCCTGCAACTATAGTCTAACAGGCGGCTTGGTGGCCCATGCGACACGCTGAAACTTGCCATGGAAAAACCACAGCGGATCGCCTATTTTGAAGGCAGGATACCCCTTGCCAGATGGAAACCAGAGCCAAAATGCAGCAGCCGCTCGTCGCCATATCGACCGACGTCCGTCAGTTCGACAACTACACCTGGCATGCCGCCCCACAACAATATCTGGAAGCAGCGATCACCGGTGCGGGCGTGTTCCCGCTGCTGGTGCCGTCGTTCGGCGACAGGCTCGACTTCGACGAACTGCTGTCTTCCGTCGACGGCGTCATGGTCACCGGTTCGAAATCCAACGTGCACCCCTCGCTCTACGGTGGCGATGCCAGCGAAGCCAACGGTCCCTATGATCCGGCGCGCGACGCCACCACGTTGCCGCTGATCCGCCGGGCGATCGAGCGCGGCGTGCCGCTGCTCGCCATTTGCCGCGGCATCCAGGAATTGAATGTCGCGCTCGGCGGCACGCTGGGCACCGAGATCCAGGAGCGCGAGGGTTCGCTCGACCACCGCGCACCAGTGAGCGATAAACAGGATGAGCGCTTCGCCATCCACCAGACCATTTCGATCAAGCCGGGCAGTTGCCTCGCCGGCGTGTTCGGTGCCGGCGACATCAAGGTCAATTCCCTGCATCGCCAGGCGATCGACCGGCTGGGCTCGAAGCTTGAGATCGAGGCTGTCGCCACTGACGGCACGGTCGAAGCGGTTTCGGTCAAGGGCGCCCGGGCCTTCGCCGTCGGCGTGCAATGGCATCCGGAGTACTGGGTCAACTCGGACAGCAACTCGGCCAAGATCTTCCGCGCTTTCGGCGATGCCGTGCGCCTGCACGCTGCCGCAAAGGCCGGTGCGCGGGCCGCCGCAGAGTAATCAGTCGTCAGTCTTCCGGTCGCCCGCCAGCGACAGCAAGGGCGTGGCGGGCGCATAGGATTCGTAACCGTCGCCATCTGCCACGGCGAAGGTGACAATCGGATCGACGCCGTTGGCACTGAAGGCCACCGTGCCGTCATTCTGTTCACGCCAAAACTTTGCCCGTTCTATGCCAGGCAGCAGACGACGGCATGTCGGAGCGACGGTAAGCAGGGACAAGCCATCCGAAATTTCGGCCCCGCGGCTCACCGCGCAGGCCGCCTCATCGCCATTGGCGACCAGCCTGTAGGTGTTGGACGACGTGGCCTCGTTGGCGAGGCTTTCCCCATTGCCGTCATGAAACAGTTGAACGCCGCCAAACAGGGCGGCGATTGCAACAAAGGCGGAAAGCACTCTCATCGTTCTTCATCCATGCACGCGCTCAGGATGAACAATGATTCCAAAGGGTTAAGCTGGCGTTAATAAGTGTGGCAAACGGCCACTCAGTCGCGCGCCTTCACATGCGCCGTCTCCGGCACCGGTGTCAGCGGCCGACGCTCGGTGAACCACGACACCAGATTGTCGACGCACAGATCCGCCATGGCGCGGCGCGTGTGCTCCGAGGCCGAGCCGACATGCGGCAGCAGCGACGTGTTGGGCGCATCGAGCAGTGCCTTGGGCACGTTGGGTTCGTCGGCGAAGACATCGAGCCCGGCGGCGGCGATGGTGCCGTCGGCAAGCGCCGCGGCTAGGGCTGCCTCGTCGACCGTGCTGCCGCGGCCGATATTGACGAAGACGCCGTTGGCGCCGAGCGCCGACAGGATCTCGGCATTGACCGCCTTCTGCGTCGAAGCACCACCAGGCGCCACCGAAATCAGCGTATCGACCGCTTCGGCGAGGCCCTTCAGCGTTGGATAATACTGATAGGCAAGACCTTCGACACGGCGCCGGTTGTGGTAGGCGACCGGCAGGCCGAACGCCTCCAGCCGCCGGGCAATGGCCTGGCCGATACGGCCCATGCCGAAAATGCCGACTCGGCGCGCGCGCAAGGTCAGCCGGCTCAGCGGATAGTTGCCCTTGCGCAGCCAGTTGCCGTCGCGCAGCCAGTTTTCCGCGCGTGGCAGGTCACGGATCGTGTTGATCAGCAGCCCGATCGCGGTGTCGGCGACCTCTTCGGTCAGAACGTCGGGCGTGTTGGTGACCATGATGTTCTTCGCCGCGGCATGGCCGACATCGACCGAGTCATAGCCGACGCCGAAGGAAGCGATAAGTTCGAGATTGGGCAGCGCGTCCATCATCGCCGCGCTGATGCCGGCGAACGAGGCAATGCCACGCACCGTGCGGCGCATCTCGTCGGTGACCAGCGCCGGATCGGCGCGCTCGATCCTGACCTGGTTGAAGGTACGGTCGATACGCCTGACGGCATGGTCGCTGAAGTCCGCCGGCACCAGAATGGCAACGGCTTGCAGTTGTTCGGCCTTGGTCATGCACGCTCCACCGGCTTGCCGGTCGACTGGCGCACATGCAGTTCCGGCTTGATCAATTCCTGCGAGGGCCGCACCGTCTGCCCGTTGAGCTTGTCGAGCAGCGCGCTGGCGGCGCGGCGGCCAACCTCGCGCTGGCCGTTCCAGACGGTGGTGAGCGCCGGTGTGGCGATCGCCGCCTCCTCGAGATCGTCATAGCCTGTAACGGAGATGTCGATGCCTGGCACCAGGCCGGCGCGCGCAATGCCGTTCATCAGGCCGATGGCGACGAGATCGTTCCAGCAGCAGGCGGCAGTCGGTCTGTCCTTCAGCGCCAGGAACTGCCCGGCGGCCTCGAAGCCGGCCTGCTTGGTGCGCGGGCCGGCGATGCGCCAGGACGGCCTGACTTCAAGCCCGGCCGCCTCCATGGCGTTGACATAGCCCTGATAGCGGTCGCGGCCGGTCGAAGTCTGGTCGGTGCCACCGATCATGGCGATGCGCTTGTGGCCAAGCGAGATCAGATGGTTGGTGGCAAGCCCGGTGCCATAGGAATCGTCGCCGCGAAACACCGGCACGTCGGCGCCCTCGACGGTGCGGGCAATCAGCACCGCCGGCAGGCCGTTCTCCTCGGCCATCAAAATGTCCGCTGCCGGAGTGCCGATGGCCGGCGACATGATGACGCCGTCGGCGCCGAGCTGCAGCAGCGTGTCGATGAAGGTGCGCTGCTTCTCGAGCTGGTCGTAGTGGTTGGACAGGATGAAGGTCTGCCGGCTGCGATCGAGCTCGCTTTCGATTGAGCGCAATATCTCGGCGAAGAACGGATTCATAATGTCGTGGACGACGACACCGACAATGCCCGAGCGCGAGGTGCGCAGGCTGGCGGCGCGGCGGTTGTAGATATAGCCGATGGCGCGTGCATGTTCCTTGATGCGGTCGCGCGTCGAGCCGGCTACCAGCGGGCTGTCGCGCAGCGCCAGCGACACGGTGGCCGTGGACACGCCGAGCGCATCGGCGATCGTCGAAAGCTTGATTTTTTGTGCCAGCGCCTTGCGCTCCCCGAACGAGCTGAATTCCGACCTAAACAGTTTAAAGGCGGCGTTATGCCACCGATCGGGGGCAAATCAAAGTTTTTTTGCCAGCGCCTCGGCCTCGACATCGGAGGCCGCGCGGCTCTGCAGCCGAAGCCGGTGCTCGCGGTGGACGATATAGAGCCCGCTGGCGACGATGATGGCGGCGCCGACCAGCGTCCAGCGATCCGGGAACTGCTTGAAGACGATCCAGCCGGAAATGATCATCCACACCATCTGCGAATAGGGATAGGGGGCGAGCGCCGTGGTCGTCGCCAGCCGGTAGGCCTGGACCAGCAGCCAGTGCCCGACACCACCGAACACGCCAAGCATGAGCAGGATGAACCAGTGCCAGCCATCATGCGGCAGCGAGAAGGAAAACGGCAGCATGGGCAGAAGCAGCACCGCCGGCGCCAGCGCCGAAAACAGGATCAGGCTTTCCGGCGTCTCGGTCGACGACATGCGGCGCGTCATGATGACATAGAAGCAGTTCGACAGCATCGAGCCGAGCGCGAAGAGATGGCCGATGCCGAAGACGCCGACACCTGGCCTTGTGATGATCAGGACCCCGGCGAAGGCGGCCAGGATAGCCAGCCAGCGCCGCCAACCGGCCCATTCGCCGAGCAGCGGGCCGGCAAGTGCGGTGATCACCATCGGGCCGAAGAAGTAAATCGACGTCGTCTCGGCCAGCTGCAGCGAGCGCAGGGCCAGGATGTTGCACATAGTCGAGCCGAACAGGAACACACCGCGCAACACATGCGCCGGCAGGTTGACCGGGCGAAACCGCATCGGATCGCGCCAGCTCCGCAGGAGTGTGCCGACCAGCAAGACATGCACGGCAAAGCGCACCCAGGCGACGATCAGCGCGGAAACGCCGGCCAGGACGAGATATTTGCTTGAGGTGTCGAGGAAGGTGAAGAAGACGTAGGTGGTGAGCATGCACAGGATCGCCACCGGCGGCGTCGCGCTTTCGACATATCTTTTGGAAGCATTCACGTGCAGGCCGGGGAAAGCTGGGCTGGAGCCCACCTTTGCGGGAATTGTCGCTTGCCGGCAAGCCAAAAGCGCCTGGCACAACAAGACGCTCCGACAGGCTTAGATCAATTCACCGTTTCACACTTGTTCCTGGAGTTGCTCCAGCAGGCCACATGCATGGCTCTGTTGCCGATCGACGTCGAGAGCGTGCTGCCTTGACGATATGCACCTTTTGCGCCTAGCTCTGGTGCCATGAACATCGCAACGGCTTTGATCGTCGTAAGGGAGCGCATGGGCAGGATGGTGTAACCATCCGGCGAAAGCACCCATGCGCGGTAAGCAGGCTCCTGACGGGGCCTTTTTTATGCCCGGAATTTAGCCGCCCCGTCAGACCCTCCCTTCAATCCACCGACAAGGCGAGCGAGATCATGGCGAACGATAACCCCATTCGGAGTCCGGGCACGGACATGCTCGAGACAACGGTCATCACCAAACCCGTTGCTCCACCCCGGCTAATTACCCTTATCCTGCTTTCGGCTCTTGCCGTGTTGCCGGTGAACATGATTTTGCCGTCGCTGCCGAACATTGCCGCAACGTTCCGAGCCGATTTCGCATTGGTCAATCTGTCGGTTGCCGGCTTTGCGATCATCACCGCCGTCATAGAGGCCATCGGAGGCACACTATCGGACCGATTTGGGCGCAGGCCGGTCGTCTTGATATCTCTCTCGATCTTTGTCGCGGCGTCCATCGGCTGCGCTCTGGCTCCCAATATCGGCACTTTTCTTCTGTTTCGCGCGATGCAGGCGTGCATCGGCCCCTGCTATTCGGTCGCTCTGGTCATCGTTAAGGAGACATCGGACGAGCGCGAAGCCGCCAGCAAATTCGGTTATCTCGCCATGGGGTGGGCGCTGGCGCCCATGGTCGGTCCTTTGTTTGGCGGGTCGCTGGACGAATTGTTCGGATGGCGCTCAAGCTTCGTTGTCTTTGCGATCCTCGGGATAACTGCCTTCGCCCTGTCCATGCGCGAGATCAGAAGAATTCCATTGCCGAGATCGAACAGGAACTACCTTGCCTCCTATCGGGTGCTCCTGGGTTCGGCGCGGTTTGGGGCTACACACTGTGCATGGCCGCCTCGATGGGGGTGCTTTATGTGTTCCTGGGCGGAGCCCCATTGGTCGTCGGTGACGCGCTCGGTGGATCAAGCGCGAAGCTCGGCTTCTACATGGGACTGGTTCCGACCGGCTTCATTCTCGGCAGCTATCTGGCCGGGCGTTACGCCTCGAAGACGTCACTGGGCGCCATACTCGTTCTTGCGCGCCTCCTGACCTGCGCCGGCCTGTTGGTCGGTCTGGTCCTGTCATGCTTTGGCATCACGCACATCCTGGCCTTCTTTGGACCTTGCCTGTTCATTGGCGTCGGCAATGGATTGACCATGCCTGCCGCCAACAGCGGCGCCTTGTCGGTACGACAGGACCTGGTCGGCACCGCCGCAGGACTGGCCGCCGCAATGCGGATCGGCGGCGGGGCACTCATAGCCGCCATCGCCGGCCTGTTCCTGGCAAGGTCAATCCCTGCGCTGTTGGTCACGATGCTGATATCTGCGGCACTCGCATTGTCGGCGGCACTGTATGCCGCTCATCTCGATCGGCGGCAGCGAGCTGGTTGAAATCCTTATGTATGCATACGGGCGCCCTTGGTGATCTTGTCGACCACCTTCTTCTCGGCACGCAGGGCGATGCCGACCACCTTGGCGTCTTCCGGCGCGAATTGCGCGAAAACGGCGCGGTTGGCGGCGTCGAAGCCGGTGGAAAACATCTCCTCGACATAGAGCGAGGTCGTCACGCCGCGCTCCAGCGCGCGCCGGTGGATGGTGGCCAGCGTCGCCTGGTCGGCCGACAGCACGATGACCGGCTGGATCGACAGCGGATTGTAGAGATTGCCGGATCGGTCGCGATATGGCTCGCCGATGATGTCGGGAAACTGCGCGACGATGCCGCTGGTCAGGAAGGCGGTGACGTTGAGCTTCTGCCAGACGGGCAAGTCTTCCCGCAGCACGATTGCAAATTTCGTATCGAACATGAAAAATGGGCCATTCGAGGTTGCGCCCCGATGTCGGGGCTGAAGGAGACGATGTCGCACGATCTAGGCCGCCAGGCCTTCGAGGGTCTTGGACGTTTGTGCACCGATGCGGCGGAAAACTGCATCATCTCGGCTCCCGACCCTGCGGGCATGGAGCGGATCGAAGCGCGCTTTCACGGCAGCGCCTTCGATCTGCATCGTCATGACACCTACGCGATCGGGGTGACGCTGCAGGGCGTGCAGACCTTTCGCTATCGCGGCGCGACGCGGCTAAGCCTGCCCGGCCAGATCATCGTGCTGCATCCCGACGAATTGCATGATGGCGGCGCCGGCAGCGAGGACGGCTTGCGCTACAGGATGCTCTATCTCGACCCCTCGCTGATGCTGGACTGCCTTGGCGGCGCATCGCTGCCCTTCGTCAGGGATGCCGTTGTGAAGGACGACGCCTTCTGCGCCACGCTGCTTTCGGCGCTGGGGCCGTTGCAACAGGAACTCGACGAGCTGTTCGTCGATGATTTTCTCACGCAACTGATGCAAAGCCTGGCACGGCATGCCGGTCAGCCGGCGAAACCGATGGCGAGGACGGCGTGGCGGGCGGCGGCGCTGGCGCGGGACTATCTGACTGAGAATGCAACGCGCCCTGTGCGCTCCGGCGAACTGGAAGCCGTCACCGGGCTCGACCGCTATGCCTTATCGAGGCATTTCCGCGCCGCCTTCTCGACCAGTCCACATCGTTTCCTGGTGATGCGCCGGCTTCAGCGCGCGCGGCGGATGATCGCCGCCGGCGAGCCCCTGGCGCAGATCGCGGTCGAGGCCGGCTTCACCGACCAGAGCCATTTCAACAGGCAATTCAAGAAGGCGTTCGGCATGACGCCGGGGCGCTGGTCCTCGCTGATCCGGGACTCAATCCCGGCAGCGGCCTGATCAGTCGTCCGACTCGGCGTCGTCGTCGATCAGCACCAGCTCCTCGTTGGAGAGGTTGGCCTCGATGCGGGCCAGCAGCTTGAACAGCGCCTTCTGGTCCTTCTTGTCGAGGCCTTTCAACGCCTGCTTTTCAGTCTTCTTCACCGACTTCTCGATGGCGCGAATGGTTTCGCGGCCGGTCTCGGTGAGGAAGATGTGCGCCTGGCGGGCATCGGCCTCGGAGGCGCGCTTTTCCAGAAAACCCTGCGCCTGCAGCCGGTTGATGGTCTTGGTGATGGTCGGCGGGCGCACACCGAGGCGGCCGGCAAGATTGCCAGGCGTCTGGCCGTCCTCGCGGTCGAGCGCCAGCATGATCTGATCCTGGCCGGCATAGAAGCCGTGCGCCAGAAGCCGGGCCGCCAGCGCGGTTCTTGCCAGCCTTGCCGCTGAATGCAGCCGGCTCATTGTTGCAGTCTTGTCCGCCTTGGCCATGGTCATCCCTCTTCGGCCGAACCGGTGCGTGCAGCATAGACGCAGCCGGCCGGTTGGCAATCGACGATCGAAAAGATTCCGGCGCTCCAAACAGCTTTGCCGGCAAGCATTGCGGTGTCCGCCGTGGTGATGCCAGATGTTTATTTCAGTTAGATGACAAACGAGTTTCCGGAGCGCCGGATTCACAGCAGCCGCGACCCGGACGCGGTTTGACGATCGGCACCTCCGGACAACACACCCCTCTTTATCGTCTCGTCGCCGACGAGCCGAAGCTTTCCGCTGCCATAACCATTGGACAATCTCCGCGTGCCGCTTTGGCCCACTGGTTTGCCCCGTGCAAAAGCCCCGCACACATCCTATATGGAACCGACAATCCCTTATTAGTGGCCTGGATTTCAAGGCCCCAGTCATTTCGAGGCAAGCCATGACCGATGCACAGACGCAGATTCCCGTAACCGTTCTCACCGGCTATCTCGGCGCCGGCAAGACGACGCTGCTCAACCGCATCCTGTCGGAGAACCACGGCAAGCGTTACGCGGTCATCGTCAACGAATTCGGCGAAATCGGCATCGACAACGACCTGATCGTGGAATCCGATGAGGAAATCTACGAGATGAACAATGGCTGCGTCTGCTGCACGGTGCGCGGCGACCTGATCCGCGTCGTCGAGGGCCTGATGCGCCGGCCCGGCCGCTTCGACGCCATCGTGGTCGAGACCACTGGTCTCGCCGATCCGGTGCCGGTGGCGCAGACCTTCTTCATGGATGACGACGTGCGCTCCAAGACCAAGCTCGATGCGGTGGTAGCGCTGGTCGATGCCAAGCATCTGCCGCTCAGGCTCAAGGATTCCAAGGAAGCCGAGGACCAGATCGCCTTTGCCGACGTCGTTGTGCTCAACAAGACCGATCTGGTCACGCCGGAAGAACTCGCCAAGGTCGAGGCGACGATCCGCGCCATCAATCCGGCGGCAAGGATCCACCGCACCACCCGCGCCGGCGTTGCGCTGTCGGAAGTGCTCGACCGCGGCGCCTTCGACCTGTCGCGGGCGCTGGAAAACGATCCGCATTTCCTTGAGGCGCATGACGATCACCATCATCACGACCACGATCACGACCATGACGACCACGATCACCATGATCATGACGGGCATGACCATCATCACCACGACCATGCGCATCCGTCCGACATCCATGACGTGACGGTGCAGTCGGTCTCGCTGCGCGGCGGCGAGATGGACCCGAAAAAGTTCTTCCCGTGGATCGAGAAGATCACCCAGATGGAAGGCCCGAACATCCTGCGGCTGAAAGGCATCATCGCGCTCAAGGGCGACGATGAGCGCTATGTCATCCAGGGCGTGCACATGATCATCGAGGGCGACCACCAGCGCGCCTGGAAGGACGGCGAGAAGCATGAGAGCCGGCTGGTGTTCATCGGCCGCGAACTCGACGCCGAGCGACTGAAGAAGAGCTTTGACGCCTGCCAGGCGACTTGATTTCCTGACTTTATGGCGCTAGCGCTGCCCTTCTTCCTTCTCCCCTTTTGGGAGAAGGTGGCCTCGCGAAGCGAGGTCGGATGAGGGGTGTTCCAGCTTGGCAATGACGGCGATCCGTCACCACCCCTCATCCGTCTCGGCGCTACGCGCCGATCCACCTTCTCCCACAAGGGGAGAAGGTTGGCGCCACACCTGGCCGCGCTGGCGGCTTCCCGGGGTTGGCGACAAATTTCATTGGAATGGTTCTGATGCCCACAGTCGCCCCTCTCGACCTCGAAGGCCATTGCGTTGCCGCCGTTTTCCTCGGCGACGTGCCGCATTTCGCGCTGGCCGATGGTGCTATCCATCGGCTCGACAATGGCCACAAGACGGTGCAGGCCAATGACGGGCTGCTTGCGGCGTTCCTTGATTCAGCCAACGACCGGCTGATCACCGGCGGCGAGGACGGCAAGGTGTTTGCCGTGAAAGCAGGCGGCGAAACCACCGAGGTGGCGAGCGCCGGGAAAAAGTGGATCACCAGCGTCGCCGCCGGGCCGCAAGGCGCCATCGCCTATGCTACGGGCAAGGCCGCCTTCGTGCGCTTCACCGACGGCAAGACAAGGGAATTTGCCCATCCGCGTTCGGTCGAGGGGCTGGCGTTTTCGCCCAAGGGCATGCGCTTCGGCGTCGCCCGCTACAATGGCGCGACGCTGCATTTCCCGGCCGCCGAGGGCAAGCCGGTGGAGCTCGAATGGGCCGGCGCCCACACCGGCATCACCTTTTCGCCGGACGGCGCCTTCCTGGTCACAACCATGCAGGAGAATGCGCTGCATGGCTGGAAGCTGGCCGACGGCAAGCACATGCGCATGACCGGCTATCCCGGCAAGGTCAAAAGCCTGTCATGGAGCGTCAAGGGCAAATGGCTGGCGAGTTCCGGCGCCCCGGCGGCGATCGTCTGGCCGTTTTCCGGCAAGGACGGGCCGATGGGCAAGGCGCCGCTGGAGCTTGGCACGCGCGGCAACACGATGGTGACCTCAGTCGCCTGCCATCCAAGCCAGGATGTCGTTGCCATCGGCTATGAGGACGGCATGGTGATCGCCGCGCGCTTCGCCGACGCCAAGGAAGTGCTGCTGCGCCGGCAGGGCAAGGGCGCGATCACCTCGATGATGTGGGACAAGGAAGAACGCCGCATCGCCTTCGGCAGCGCCGCCGGCGACTGTGGCATCATCGACATCACGGCCTGAACTCACCGCGCCCGCGCGGCCAGCCGAACAGGCTTGCGCCGCAGCGACAGCCCATCGCGCATGTTAAGCGACAGCAATGCGATATTCGTTGCGCCGGCTACCAGTTCGATCGCCTGGACGATCATGAAAAGGCTGTCGAAGCGACCGGCCGTGGCAAAGCTGCTGAGCAGGAAGGCCGAGGGCACGAGCACCAGCAATCCGTTGGCGGCGATGATGCGCATGCGCCGCGCTTTGCGTGCCACGACCGGGCTCTTCCAGCCCTTGCTAAGCGAAAAGCCCGACGCGCCGGCGATGATCATCGCCGGTATGAGCACCGCCATGCCGGCCAGCACGCAGTTCTTGACCATTGCGATCGCGGTCGTGTCGCCGAGCAGTTCAACCGTGGCCGTCGACAGCCAGAAGGCCGAAACCGCGATGAGCGCGATGGCGCCCGCTGCTGCATGAATCCTGGTTTTCATCTTCATCTCCATAGCAAGCTATATATCATTGCATAGCATGCTATTCAACTGTTATCTGGCAGGCATGACATTTCAGAAGGAACGATCCGCCGGATTCCTGGCCAACCACATGGCGCGTTTGTTTGCCAACGGGCTGCAGCACCGTATCCGACCACTCGGCCTGGCACCCGCCCAGTTCATGACGCTGCTGGCGCTGTGGGATGAGGATGGCCTGACGCAACGCGAACTCGTGCAGCGTCTCAACGTGGAACAGGCGACGATGGCCAACACGCTGATCCGCATGGAGCGTGACGGCTTGATCGAGCGACGCCTGCATCCAGAAGACGGACGCTCGCAGTCGATCCATCTCACAGCGAAAGCCGTTGGCCTGCGCGAGCCGGCGACACAGGCCGCGCGTTCACAGAACGAGGTGGCGCTGACCGGCTTCAGCGAGGACGAACGGCTGGTGTTTCTCGACCTGATGCGGCGCGCCATCGCCTCGATGCAGGCAGACTGACACAACGACCGGCAAGCCTACTCGGCCCCGCACGACACCTTGCCCGTCAACTCCGCCGGCTTGCCATCCTTGTCCGTGTCGGCCGCATTGTCATAGACGGCAAGCGTGTACTGCCCGTCATAGACGCCTTCGTCGCTGGCCTTTGTCAGGATCGTCAGTTCGACCGAATTGAAGGCGTTTGCCACCTCGTGCTCGCGGTAGATGTTCAGCCGCAACTCCTTGTCGTCCAGCCAGTACTGGGTCAGGTTGGAATTCTCGAACACCGTTTTGCGCAGTCCATCGCCAGCCGGCCTCGCCTTGATTTCGAGATCGCCGCGGAAGTTGAAGGTCGGGCCGCCCATGCCTCTGGTGACGCCGGCGCCGACGTCGAATGTCACCGCCGTATCGTCGACATTGCACCAGATGCCGCCCGAGGCGAAGGCGGTGCTGGCCGACACCAGAAGCATTGCCACACAGATGATTGTCCGCATTTTTGTCCCCCTCCTCAATTCCCACTCATATTGGCGCCGACTTCGGCAGCACGGTCAAGCGCCGCCGCCAAAGGCTGAGCCAATGCAGGGCAGACGCGCGGCCAATTGCGATTGCGGACATGGATTGGCTAAGAGGTACGGACGAGAGGGGTTTCCATGCACAGCAGCGACAGTTCAAAGACCATCGGCGGCATCAGCCGTGACCGCATCGCACAATTGCGCGAAACCGAAGGGGCGGCCTTCCGCAAGGCACGGCCGAAATCGCAGGCCAAGGTCGGCAACGGCCTGCCCGGCTTCTTCGGCGGCGTGCCGATGCACTGGATGAACGACTGGCCGACGCCATTTCCGATCCTGGTCGACAGCGCCAAAGGTGCTGCGATCACCGACATAGACGGCAACAGGCTCGACGATTTCTGCCTTGGCGACACTGGTTCGATGTTCGGCCACTCGCCGCCGCCGGTGGCGCGCGCCATCCGCCGCCAGGCCGGACGTGGCCTGACCTATATGCTGCCCTCGGAAGACGCGCTTGCCATCGGACCTCTGCTGCAACAACGCTTCGGCCTGCCGTTCTGGCAGATCGCGACCACCGCGACCGACGCCAACCGCTTTGCGCTGCGCGTTGCACGTGCCGTCACGGGCAGGGAAAAGATCCTGGTCTTCAACGGCTGCTATCACGGCTCGGTCGACGAGACGATGGTGCGGCTGATCGACGGCAAGCCGGTCAACCGGCCCGGGCTGGCGGGCGAGTTCCGCGACCTGACCCGCACGGCCAAGGTGATCGAGTTCAACGACATCCCGGCGCTTGAAGCAGCGCTCAAGGACGGGGACGTTGCTTGCGTCATCGCCGAGCCGGTGCTGACCAATTCCTGCATGGTGCTGGCCGACCCGGGCTTCCACGACGCGCTGCGCAGACTGACGCGCGAGACCGGCACGCTGCTCCTGATCGACGAGACGCACACGATCTCGACCGGCCCCGGCGGCTACACCAGGAAATACGGGCTCGACCCGGACTTCTTCGTGCTGGGCAAGCCGATCGCCGGCGGCGTGCCGGCAAGTGTGTGGGGGATGAGCGATGAGGTCGCCTCGCGCTATGCCGACTACAACAGGACAAAGGAGCCCGGCTATTCCGGCATGGGCACGACACTGTCGGCCAACCCGCTGCAATTCGCCACCATGCGCGCCACGCTCGAAGAGGTGATGACCGAGGAAAATTATGACCGCATGGACCATCTGGCGCGGCGTCTGGATGCCGGGCTAACCGGGGTGATCGACCGCTATCGTCTGCCCTGGCATGTCGCGCGTGTCGGCGCCCGCGTCGAATTCATCTGCGCACCCGGCCCGTTGCGCAACGGCGCCGAAGCCGAGACCGCGCATGCGCCGGAACTGGAAGCCGCCATCCATGTCGCGCTGGTCAATCGCGGCGTGCTGATCGCGCCCTTCCACAACATGATGCTGATCTCGCCTGCGACGTCAGGCGCCCAGGTCAACCGGCTGATCAGCGCCTTCGCCGCGGTTGCGGCAAAGCTTGCGGCATGAGACAAGCGGCCATGGACAATGCCATTGTGACCTCCCCTTCGGGGTCTTCGCCCACCGAGGCGCAAGCTTTTCTCGACGCCCATCCCGAGATCGAGGCCTTCGATATCGTGCTGACCGACGCCAATGGCGTCGGCCGCGTAAGATCGTGCGCCGCCACGAGTTGAAGAGCATTTTCGAGGGCGGGCGGCATATGCCGATCTCGATCCTTGGCCTCGACATCACCGGTGAGGACGTGCACGAGACCGGTCTGATCTGGACGACCGGCGACGGCGATCTCCGGGCATGGCCGATTCCCGGCACATTGGTGCCGCTCTACGGCACCAACCCGCCGCGCGGCCAGGTGCTGATGGCGATGTATCACCTCGACGGCCAGCCCATGTCGTCGGACCCGCGGCTGGCGCTGGCCCGGCAGGTCGAGATATTGGCGGCCAAGGGGCTTTACCCGGCCGGCGCCTTTGAACTCGAATTTTTCCTGCTGGCCAATGAGCGCGACGCCGAGGGCAAGGTGCAGCCGGCGCGCGCGGTGCTCGATGGCCGTGTCTCGGGCAAGACGGAGGTCTATTCCGTCGACCACCTGCACGGCATGGAGCCGCTGTTCTCCGACATCTATGCCGCGGCCAAGGCGCAAGGCATTCCGGCCGAGACGGTGATATCCGAATATGCGCCGGGCCAGTACGAGCTGACGCTGAACTACCGCAAGGATGTGATGCGGGCGGCCGACGACCTCGTCATGCTGAAGCGGCTGGTGCGGGCGCAGGCGCGCCGCCATGGCGTCACCGCCTGCTTCATGGCCAAACCGATCGAGAAATATGCCGGCTCGGGCATGCATTTCCACGTCTCGCTGCAGGACAGAGCCGGCCGTAACGTCTTTGCCGAGGCCGGCGGCGAGAGCTGGTCGCTACCCCTGTTGCAAGGGCTTGGCGGGCTGATCCAGACGATGGCGGAATCGATGCTGGTGTTTGCGCCGCACGCCAATTCCTGGCGGCGCTTCGTCTCGCAGTCCTATGCGCCGGTGGCGCCGACCTGGGGCGTCAACAACCGTTCGGTGGCGCTGCGCGTACCGGCGGGCGACGCGAAGAACCGTCGCATCGAGCATCGGCCGTCGGGCGTCGACGCCAATCCCTATCTGATCGC
This sequence comes from Mesorhizobium huakuii, assembly GCF_014189455.1. Classification (NCBI taxonomy): domain Bacteria; kingdom Pseudomonadati; phylum Pseudomonadota; class Alphaproteobacteria; order Hyphomicrobiales; family Phyllobacteriaceae; genus Mesorhizobium; species Mesorhizobium huakuii. The sequence continues at coordinate 3,496,608 of NZ_CP050296.1, read as the reverse complement.
CGCGACAGTGCTCGCCGGCATCATCAAAGGCCTCGATGAAGGGCTCGATCCTGGCCCCGAAACGACCGGCAACGGCTATGAGGCTGCCGTCACGCGCACGACAATGCCGGCTGATTGGCGCGCGGCGATCGAGGCGGCCAAGGCGTCCAGCTTCCTGAAAGGCGCGCTTGGCGAAGACCTGCACCGCACCTTCGTGGCGATCAAACAGTCTGAATATCTGCGCGTGGCACGCACGGTCAGCGAACTGGATTATCATCTCTATCTGCACGAGGTTTGACGACCTTATGGTAGGCGGCGATCACTTTTTTCGCCGCCTATGCCAAATGAGGTAGCGCGGCAGCTGTTCAGAACATATCATGAACAAATGAGCGCTCTCACCGTCCGTGAAAAGCTGGCGATCCTGTCCGACGCCGCAATATGACGCCTCCTGCGCCTCATCCGGCTCGGCGAAGAAGGATTGGCTGATGTCAGGCGGCATCGGTTCCACCGAAGGCATGGGCATCTGCCATTCCTGCACCGGACGGCCGCTGCATTTCGCTCTTGAAAATCCTGCTCACCAATTTCTGCATCTACGATTGCAGCTATTGCATCAACCGCTCGTCCTCGAATGTAAGGCGCGCCCGCTTCAGCATCGACGAGGTGGTGAAGCTGACGATGGATTTCTACCGGCGCAACTATATTGAGGGCCTGTTCCTGTCGTCAGGCGTCATCCGTTCGCCCGATGAAACCATGGGCGAGATGGTCGAGGTGGCGCGGCGGCTGCGGCTGGAGGAAAAATTCTCCGGCTATATTCATCTGAAAACCATTCCGGAAAGCTCGGCGGAACTGGTCGAAAAGGCCGGCCTCTATGCCGACCGGCTGTCGATCAATGTCGAACTGCCGACCGACGAAGGCGTGAAAAAGCTGGCGCCGGAGAAGAAGCCGGAAACGATCCGTCTTTCCATGGCCACGCTGCGCCAGAAGATGGAGGAAAAGGCCGAGCCGACGCTGAGGACCAAAAAGCGCGAACGCTTTGCGCCGGGTGGCCAGTCGACGCAGATGATCGTCGGCGCCGACAAGACATCCGACGACGGCATATTGCACACCAGCGCGCGGCTCTATGGCAGCTACCATCTGCGGCGCGTCTATTATTCGGCCTTCAGCCCGATCCCGGATTCGTCGTCGTCGCTGCCGCTGCAGAAGCCGCCGCTCATGCGCGAACACCGGCTTTATCAGGCCGACTGGCTGATGCGGTTTTACGGATTTTCGCAACCGGAGATCCTGGCGGGTAGCGGCGATGGCATGCTCGACCTTGCCATCGACCCCAAACTCGCCTGGGCGCTGCGCAACAGGGGACAGTTTCCCGTCGACATCAACCGCGCCGACCGCGAATCCCTGCTGCGCGTTCCCGGTCTCGGCACCAAGGTGGTGGCGAAAATCCTGGAGACACGCCGCCACCGGCGGCTGCGGCTCGAAGATGTCGGGCGGATTTGCCAGTCGATCGCCAAGCTGAGGCCGTTCATCGTGGCGGAGGGTTGGTCGCCGGGAACGCTCACCGATAAGCAGGGCTTGCGCGACAAGATCATGCGCTCCTGCGAACAGCTGTCATTGTTTTGACCATGCGGCCGGCTGAGCTCAATCTTGCCCGGTTTAGTGTCATGCTCGACAGCGAGACCGATTTTGCCGGCTGGCGTGATGCAGCGCGGCGGCTGGTGCTGAACGAGGTCAGACCAGAAGACATTAGCTGGCATGTCGCGGCCGGTTCTGACCGCCGGCCGAGCGATTTGCCGGCTGCGCCTGCGGGCGCGCAGCTCGTGGTGCCGCGCGACTTCATCGAGCGCGCCGAAACCGCTTTCTGCCATTCCGACCCCAGCCGGTTCGCCTTTCTCTACCGGCTGCTGTGGCGATTGCGCAGCGAGCCCAAGCTGCTGGCGATCGCGTCGGATCCAGATACCAGGCGGCTCGAGGCGATGGAAAAGGCGGTACGGCGCGACAGCCACAAGATGCATGCCTTCGTCCGCTTCCGAAAAATCAGCGATGGCTGCGAGGAGCGCTATGTCGCCTGGTTCGAGCCCGATCATTTCATCGTCGAGCGCAATGCCGATTTCTTCGTCAGGCGCTTCACCGGCATGCGCTGGACGATCCTGACGCCGCACACCTCCGCCGACTGGGATGGCGAAAGGCTGGCGATCGGGCCCGGCGCCGCCAAGGCCGATGCGCCTGATCAGGACGACACGGAGGCACTGTGGCGCACCTATTTCGAGAACATCTTCAATCCGGCACGGCTGAAGGTGAAGGTCATGCAGAAGGAGATGCCGAAGAAATATTGGCGGAACCTTCCCGAGGCCTCCCTCATTCCAGAGCTGATCGCAGGAGCTGATAAGGCCGCCAAGGAGATGATCGCCAGAATGCCGACAACGCCCGCTCCGCATCACGCCAAGGTGCAGGCCAGGCATTGGCCGAAGCAGCCCGCAGAGACGCTGCAGGGTGATGACGCGGGCAGCATTTCCGAGTTGCGCGAGGCCGCAAAAGGTTGCCGTCGTTGCCCGTTATGGCGCGATGCGACGCAGACCGTGTTCGGCGAAGGGCCTGACAATGCCAAGGTCATCTTCGTCGGCGAACAGCCCGGCGATCAGGAAGACCTCGCCGGCAAACCTTTCGTCGGCCCTGCGGGCAAAGTGTTCGATGCGATACTGGACGATGCGGGCGTCGATCGCCAGAAAGTCTACGTCACCAACGCGGTGAAACACTTCAAATTCGAGCCGCGTGGCAAGCGACGCATCCATTCCAAGCCGAATGCCGGCGAGGTGCAGGCCTGCCGCTGGTGGATCGACAGGGAATTCGCGCTGATCAAGCCGGAGCTTGCCGTGGCCCTCGGCGCAACGGCTGCGCTGTCGCTGCTCGGCAAGGCGATCCCGGTGACGAAGATGCGCGGTCAAGTGATCGAGCGTGAGGATGGCCTGCACGTGTTCATCACCATCCACCCGTCCTTCATCCTGCGCATTCAGGAGCCTGCGGAGAAGGAAGCGGAGCGCGAGCGGTTCCTACACGACATGAGAGAGGTGAAGCGGCTGATGGCTGCCTGATCTGGTTGTCGGTCGGCGCCGCCCCCTCATTGTCTTGCCGGACATTTCTCCCCGTAGAGCGACGGGGAGAAAGACGCTGTCTTCGGCGCTTTCGCCAATCGTCGGCGTCGCAAGAAGGCGCGGTTAGCCCCCTTCTCCCCGGATGAGGGGCAGCGCTAACGCCTGGGCAGCGAAATGTGACCTGCCCTAGCGAATAAGTATCGCCCTGAGATCATTCACATTCGTGCCCGTAGGTCCGGGCACAAACAGATCGCCAACCGCGTTGAACGCCGTCCATGCATTGTTACCGGCCAGCATCGCCTTGGCGTCCACACCCGCCGCGCGCATGCGCGATACGGTCGAGCCATCGGCGAAGGCACCGGCATTGTTTTCCGAACCGTCGATGCCGTCCGTGTCGGCGGCCAGCGCATGAATATTTTCCGCGCCGTTGATGCCGATGGCGAAGGCAAGCAGGAATTCAGAGTTGCGGCCGCCCTTGCCTTTGGCGCGCAAGGTCACAGTCGTTTCACCGCCAGACAGGATCAGCACCGGCTTCGAAAAAGGCCGGTTGCGCGTCGCCACTTCGCGCGCAATGGCAGCGTGGACACCGCCGACTTCGCGCGCTTCGCCCTCGATAGCATCGGAGAGGATGACGGCCTCGATGCCTTGCCGTTTCGCTTCGACGGCCGCCGCTTCCAGCGACACGCCGGCGGAGGCGATCAGATGCACCTCGTTGCGCGAGAAGCGCTCATCTCCGGGATTTGGCGCATCGGCCGCCGGAGAATTGATATGCGCCATCACCGAGGCCGGCAGCTTCATGCCATAGGCCGATATCGAGGCCAGTGCGTCTTCGCGGCTGCCGGTATCTGGCACGGTCGGGCCGGAGGCGACAAGGGCCGGGTTGTCGCCGGGAATGTCTGACACAACCAGCGACACCACCTTGGCCGGCCATGAGGCGGCGGCCAGCCGGCCGCCCTTGATGGTGGAAAGATGCTTGCGGATGGTGTTCATCGCCGCGATCGGCGCGCCGGAGGCAAGCAGCGCCTCGTTGACGGCGATCTCGTCGGCCAGCGTCAGGCCGGCGGCCGGTGAGGGCAGCAGCGCCGAGCCGCCGCCGGAGATAAGCGCCACGACGAGATCGTCTTCAGTGAGACCCTGGACCTTGGCGAGCAGACGGCGCGAGGCCTCGAGCCCGGCAGCGTCCGGCACCGGATGCGCGGCCTCGATGATCTCGATGCGCTCGCATGTTGCGCCATAGCCGTAGCGGGTGACGACCAGCCCTTCGATCGGCCCGTCCCAGACCTTCTCGAACGCCGCCGCCATCTGCGCCGAACCTTTTCCGGCGCCAATGACGATTGTGCGACCCTTCGGCTTGGCCGGCAGATGATCCCTGATCGTCCGCTCCGGATCGGCGGCGGTGACGGCGGCGTCGAAGATCGAGGTAAGGAAGGCCCTGGGATCGAGCACGGTCATTCGGCTTCCCTGGACAATGACAGCCCGTGCTTGTCTATGCCGAGATAATCGCACAGCGCATCGACGACAACACCGTGATCCTCGCGCTCCGGCAGGCCGGAAACCGCGATCACGCCGATAACGCCGGCACCCTTGACGGTGACCGGAAAGCCGCCGCCGGCCAGCACGTAGTCCGAGATGTCGAGGCCCTCGCCGACCTTGAAGGCGCGGTCGGGGCGCTGCTGCTCCAGGACCATGCGGTAGGTGCTTCTGAGAAACCGCCTGACCACATTGATCTTGCGCCGTGCCCAGTCGGGGTTGGAAGCAT